>NZ_JBQCKK010000007.1:0-154233 GCF_051967035.1 Brevibacillus sp. SAFN-007a
CATTAGGCTATATGACGCCTGTTCAGTATCGCCAAGAAGCCCTTAAAATAGTTGTCTGAATTACTGTTGACAATCCACGCAAATTAGCCTTGGCGCCTTGGAAACTCAACTGTGGAATAGGGGCATAACTTGTATCCCACTTTGGCGCGTTTGCGTTGGAGAACTTTGCCCCTGCGAAGTTAACATCCACCGTTTTCTGTCCCATTGCAGCGAGTGCTGCGTTCAGTGGCTCAAGCATTCGTTTGACACCAGCCTCCGACGCTTCGATCAAAAGATTCCAGGCACTTTTCCCGATCCATACGATGGAATCAAACAGAAACTTATAACCCCGCAAAATTGTGTTGGCATAACTGATATATAAGTTCACTCCCCATTCCGCTGCATCTACCATGGCGTTCCATCCCTCGCGCAACTTCAAAGAGACGGTGTCCCAGTTTCGCCAAAGAGCGACGCCTATTGCAATAAGAGCTCCTATACCGAGGATAACGAGCCCGATTGGATTAGCAGACATGGCTAAGTTCAGCGCCAACTGCTTAACGGTCAGTATCGCAATCGTCGTTTGCAAAGCCGTGTATGCACCAGCAACGCCCCATACAATTGGTTCAATCCATGACCAGTTGTTTACAAAAAACATACTGACGGAGTAAATTTGTTGCCCGACAGCCTTTGCCCCTTCATAAACCTTGACCAGTCCTAAAGACAGTTCATCTGTCCACTTCTTACCGGAACCACCGTCCATCATTTGCTGAATGCTTTGCAGATCAGACTTGATTGCAAGAAACAGAGGTTTCGTCAGCTCGCCGAGCATTTGGACGCCAGTCTCTTTGATATTTGCCAGTGTATAAGTGAACGTATCGGACATCTCCTTCATGGAACCCCCGAAACGATCCTTTAACCCCTTCATTATCAGCGGCAAGGCGGTATCAGCAAACAACTCTCCATTCTCGCTCATCTTCATGATCTCTGCTGTGGACTTACCCATTTCCTTCGCCAGCATCGCCCAAGCAGGAATACCACGCTCAGCCAACTGGTTCATTTCTTCCGCGCTGACCTTGCCTTTGGACTTGATCTGTCCGAGTGCAAGAGCGATACCCTTCAACTCGTCAATCCCTTTTCCTGTAGCAGCTACAGAATCCCCGAGAGTATACAGCATGGGGATGATTTCTTTGCCTGCATACCCCATACCGAGCAGCGTTTTTGCTGAGTCTTGTAAGCCTTCGAACTCAAATGGCGACTCCACTGCCATCTTTCGCAGGTCGGAAACCATTGTTTTTGCTGCACTCGCCGAATCAAGTAAGATGTTAAATGATTTCTCCGCTGTCTCCGCGCTTGCGTTTGCCTGGATACCCAGGCCGACCAGGCCAGCTCCTGCAACTGCCGCAGTTGTTGCCACAACAGCAGAAGCTGACTTTATCCCGTCCTTTACTGACTGCCAGGTTTCCATACCCTGCTTTTGAAGAGCTTTAAGCTCTTTCTTATATCGGACAGTGCTCGCTGCGATTCGCGACAGTACACTTGTTACGCCGTCTTTCAGGACAAGTGTTTTTGAAATGTCCTTCGCGCTCAAAAGGTCCCCTCCTAACAAAACAAAAAGAGACGCCTTCGCGCCTCTTCTTTCCTTATTTCGACAAGGGGTTCTTGACACTCATCAGCAGTTTATCCCCTTTACCGTATACCTCGATCATATCCACTTGTCCTTGTAGCATCGCTCCATTTGCATTGACCAGGCCGAAAAACGGGTGTGTCAATTTGTCAGCGATTTTCTTACTCTCTTCCGATTCCGGCATTTCGGTGTGAAGGCTCAACTTATAGTAGCCCTGATCGCCCTTGCTGATTTCAAGTTTCAACTCTTTCTGGTACCAGGTTGTCATCGAGAAGTTGTCATGATAGTCCGTTAACAAATTCTTCTCAAGTTCAGTCAATTTTTCGGTGGTAAAAACAATGGCCTCATCCACTTCGGTAACTGAAGCAGCTTTGTTCATCGGTTCATCTTCCCTGCTCAGGCCAAAAAGACCAAGCACCAGCGAAACAATACCTACTGCCATAAAAGTCTTCATTCGCTTATAAATTCGTCTCGCAGCATCCTTCTTCTGCTGGGCATCCTTTCGCATCCCTACGAACGCCATCACAATCGCAATGAAAACGGCAATGAACCCAATTGGCAATAACAGTACAAAAGACACGTTGCTCCCCCCGTTTTTAGATTTTTCCCGCGTCTTCTCTTATTGCTACCTGCATCGATTGTACCATTAACCTCTTGGTAAGGAAATCCAGCCCTAACAAATACTCCGGAGTAAAACCTTTTTGTATGTAGTGGTGAAGAAAGTAAAAATCTTCATCACCACTACAAATCAGTTTTTTATTTCATCGTCGACCGCCCTGACGCCAGTTGCGAAGCCGGCAAGTTTCAGGGCAAAACCGCCGATCATGGAAACCTCCCCAGGCCGAAAAATCATATCAACGATATCTGTTGGTTCGGTGCAGCCGAACTCACTTTGCAATACCGGGTCTTTCAAGTTTGGTTCGACGACGCAATGATAAACAAGGTATGGGTCTGCCAAATCCTCTCTTTTACTGTCTTGCGCCATCTGCAAAGCCTCCAGAGCTACAGCACGTTCCGGCTCCTGGATCGTAATCACCCCATCAAGGGATGCAACAAACAAGGTTTGTTTTTTTGGCTCCTTTTTCTTGATCTTATCTTTTTGAGCAAGCAAATCAGCAATGGTAATTTTTTTGGACATCATAACCCCTCCTATGAACCCGGAATAGTGTCGATCATATCGTAATCACTGAACTTGAATGGTACTTCTTCACTACCAACTGTTTTCGTCTCAAACTTCATTAATGTAAACTCGTCGAAGGTGACATCATGAAGGGCCACGCGTTCGCTACCAAAAGCGTCTGGATCAGCCAGTTTACCAACCAATTCAACGCGAGGATAAGTGCCTTTTTTTACGGACTCTGACATTTTTCGCTGCACACGAGAATAAACTTTCTTGAGCCTGAAGCTTCCCTCGCCAGACCAACCAAGACCTTTACGGTATGTTGCTGGCTCATTGGCAAAGTTCACATCTTCGTAGGCAATAGTGACCTTGGACTCGAAACTGTCCACTTCCGCCCACAGTTCCCCGTCTACCCACAGCCTCCCATATGTTCCGTTAATGACTCGTCTTGCATCGGGTTTTGCCATTATCTACTCACCTACCTATACATGTATTCTCATTTGCAGGTCTTCTACGGCATCCAAAAACTTCAAACTGCCTGAAAGGAAAACGTTTGATTGGAACGTCTTTTCTTTTATCCTCTGATCGTCCCAGTCACTTGTGTCTGTTCCGATACTCTCCCACGCCTGACGCTGCGCTTCCACGTCCACACCAACGATATTGTCCGCTGCCGGATCAAGCACATCGCCTTCCAAACTGCGGAGATAGGCATTGACTGCCGTGATGAAAAGAACCTGATTGTCATAGCTGTTATTTACCTTGCCAACGTACTGATCGTTAAACGTTCGGGTGATATCCTCTTGGACAATGTCATGTCCCTCAACAATCTTAATTTTTTTAAAGTCGGCAGCTTTTTCTGGTGTCGTTGTAGTTAGGCTATTCACACCGCGTGCAATCTTCACCTTTTCACCGTCGTTTATCAGGATGAGTTTGCCTGCGTCGATGTCCGCATCGGGATCAGAACTCTCCTCGATCGCTTCCACCTCTGGAAGTACATAGTAGGTCGCACTGCGCGTCAGCGGCAAGCCAGCAAGTACCCCTGCGATGCGGGCCGTATATTCGGAGGCCGAGTACGTGTTCGAGCCCACCTTGATCCCTTCAGTTGTGAAGTTGATGATTCCCTCGTGGTCGGCCGTGACATTGGGCAGCACCGCCTTAACGGTCTTTTTGTTCGTGTCACGCCACGTTTTGATCTGAGTTGCAATTATTGAGGCGTCCGCAGCCGTAATGCCCGGGATGGCCAGATAATTCCACCGCCTGCTGGTCAAACGGGTAAGTGCCTCATTGTAATCCGTTGCGGCGACGGCAATCCGCTCGACAATCACCTTCGATGGTGTGCCAAGAAATGTCCGCTTGATATAGTCCAGATTTTCTGCTGTCCAGTCTGTGCTTTTGACTTCGGAAACGTTTTTATACTCTTTTGTGTCAAACGAACCCGTGTCGTCCTTGAGGATAAGTGCCACAATCCCGCGCTGGCTACGCTGAATAGCCGAGACAGCCAATGATGAGAAAGTAATGGATATATCAGGTAGTCCCATCGTCCAGTCCTCCTATAACTTTTTCAAAATTTTGTTGTACTCTCGCTCCAAGATGCTCGGCCAGATCAAGTTAATTTCCCTGGCAGCTTTGTCGAACACATGAAACCCAAGGACAAATCCCAACTCTTTCTTCTCAGGCGCATGACCAACCATGCGGTGCCCATACTCCAGTAAGTGAGCGTGCGGGCTGCGACTGTAAGTTCGCACCTTGTACTCGCCTGACATTTCGTCTACCCATACCTTGCCGCGCTTGATTGACCTGAAATATTCGCCTGTGTCTTCGATGACCGACTGCTTCGCTTTTTTCAATACGATCTTCCGTGCCTGATTGCCGGACAACCGCATCAGTCTTTTTGCTTCTGTCGGAAAATGGTAGATTAAGTCATCCAGGTCTTTGCGGAATCGGTCAAGCTCTCGTGCATCCAGTTGAAAGTCACTCACGGAAGTTCAGCTCCTGCATTTTTTCTTGGTTTGTGCCAGCGTCAGGATCGATTGCCGGGTCGTCGTAATACGAGAAGTCAAAGTCGAAATGCACAACCTTATCGATCACGTCCGCCGTTGCGCTGTCAATCGTGATCGTCCGATCTTCTACAGTAAAGGACAACCCGAATAACTTCTCAAGCCGATCCATGACGTCATACGCCTCTTCCATGTACTGATACCGACTTGTAGGAAAAAACAAGATTCGGCAAGTCATATCCCGAAGGTTGCTGAATTGAAAGCCTTCTCCCCGGTTCGTCTCAAGAGACACGAAAAAAGAAGGGCGAGAGAACCCTTCTTCGACGTCGCTGCTTTGGATCGGGATGGTTGGAAACTCCGCTTTTATCTTGTCGTTAATCGCTTTATTCAGCTGTGCTCGAGTTAGCATGTCATTGTCTCTCCCTACACATCAACTGTAGTTCCCGCCTGTTGAAGTCGGGATGGATGATGTACATGATCTCAAACTCCACACCGTCGCAGCGAATCGTCATCGACCGGTCAATATCAGTTCGGTAGCGTATCCGAATTCGGGTAGTAACATCGGCTTCGCTCCGCTGTGCGACAAAAAACTCCTGCCCTCGTAGGGGTTCAACGCCAGCCCACACCGTCACGTAGTCCTCCCAAGCCTGTTCTCGCGCCCCCATGCTGTTGTCTCGCCAGATTTGTCTGCGAATCGTCGCGCGCTTGTTCAATCGGTTCACCAGCAGTCTCGACTTCATGGCGCCTCCTCCGGCGCGTAAGCATGCTGCAGCTGGGCAAGGATGGACTGGACGGTAAAGCGCAATTTGTCGGACGGCTGCGCGCCGATCAGGTCCCGATTCTCGTACCAGTCGGCACAGAGCACCAGACAAAACAGTTTCGCCAATTGATTCGTGCTGTCAAATTCAACTTCCACGGCATTGTGTAAGTATGCTTCTGCAGCCCACATCAACGTCTGAATGAGCGGCTCCTCATCCGATCCATCTACACGCAACCAGACCTTGGTTTCCTCAAGCGTCAGAATCGCCATCATCGGTCACGCCCTTTTTCCTACGCCGCGGCTTGTCCTCTGGCTCCGCCCCGGCTTCATTTCCTTTCAACAAAAAGCCCTGACTGGCCAGATACTGGACACGCTTCTGGTCATCATCCGGGTATTCATCGCCGATTCGATATAGCTTCATGCTGTGAAATCTTTCACGGAAATTCTTGATTACCGTTGCCACAAACTCACCTCCGTAATAGAGGGCCAGTATTCCGGCCCTCTCATCAAATCATTAAGGCGTTGGCGTGATGTCCAACTGACCGTAGACGGCAGCCGCAGCATCCCACTGGACGTAATCGTCGCGCATGATGGTACGCAGCTCCGTCGTGTCGCGGCGCCATGCGTCACCTCCCTCGCTCGTGCTTGCCAGCTCGAAGAAACGACGGTTGAACAGCACCAGGAACTGCTTCAGATTGCCAATAAACAGCGGTGCATTTCCTGTAGTCGTATCATTTGGCAGATTTCGATTGCTCACTACGGCAATCGGGCGACCCTTAAACAGCTTGCGGCCAGGCTGCGTAATGTCGTCCATCAGGATTGGGCGGCCCATTCCGTCCACCTGATTGTCAAGCCAGTTGAATCCGTCCTGGTTGGTCAACAACACAGCAGAACGGCTGATAGCCGGGTCAAGTTCCACATTTAAAACGGTATTTATCGCCTTGAGATCGGAGAGAGCTTTCGGAGTCAACGTCTGAAGTTTGGCAAGGATATGAACGTTTCGCGTATGCGCGGCCTTCCGGGCAATCCAGTTGGTCACATACCCCAGCAGGTTAGCATCGTTGTCAGCCAAAAGTTCATTGGTCAGCGGCAAGTAGCCAGCCCGCTTTTTGACTTTGTAGCTGATCGGCGTGAATTTCGGGTTATCCGTCGCTTGGATCACCCCGTATTCATCCACGTCTGCAAACGGCGTCATATCAGCATCGGTCTCCAGCACACGGGAACCGGAGAGAGCCGTGACATTTTCGACCGTCACGTATTGCGAGAGATCGTTCCAGTCACGCATCAGCGTATTGATCCGAGTCTGGATGTCCTGCGGCACCACAATTCCTACATTGCCGTCAGGGGCCGCAGGGTTCGTGTTCCCTTCGTTCATCACTGCGCGGCGTTCATACTCTTTGATTACAGAGCGCATCTCGTCATTGATTCGCTGACGGCGAATGCCTCGCAGCACAATGCCGGTGTATTCTTTCTCCAGTTCCTGCATGTCTCGCTCTTCGACGTTCCCGTCGTCGTTCAACTCCTTGCCGCCAAGACCGCGAGCTTCGGTTTCTTCAAGCTCGCGCTGCAGATCCACTTTCGCTTGAAGGGATCGGACCTCGTCCATCTTCTCTTTTGCTTCAGTCGTCTTGTCCTCGGCCAGCAGGGACCGAACTTCTTGTTTCGCGTTGTCCAACTTTTGGAGCAGCGCACGCAATTCCTTGGTCATTTGATCACCTCATGGGATATTTGGCAAAACAAAAGCTCAACCAAAAAGGTCGAGCTCGATCAGCATCTTTTCTTTTTCGTATTGGTCCGCAGCACGCTTCTCGGAAGCCTTGAACTCCTCCAATGACCGTGCTACAACTTCATTCGCCGGATAGGCCGGAAAAGCCACCGGGCTAATCTCATACAGCTCCGCATTCAAGATCAAACGTTTATAAATCCGCTTGTCATCCCGTTTTTCGCTAGTCCACTTATCCTTCGTGACCCGCATTCCGAACGACACGCCGTCCACATCGCCGCGCTGGATCAATTCCCAGGCGTCGTTACCGACCGTTGTATTGGGAATGTCCAACTCAAAGCGAAGCTCCGTTTCTGTGTTCGTCAGCCGCAGCGTGCCGGATTTCGTGTTCCCAAGTACCTGTGCTGTGTCATGGCTCCATAGGCCAACAACGTTCCGGGAGGCAATGCTGTCCTTGAATGCCTCTTTATCGATCGTCTCAACAAAGGTGTCTCCGTACCAATCACGCATTTCCGCGCTATCTGTGTTGTACTTGATCGATCCCGTGATGGTTCGTTTTCCTTCCTCCCCTTCACTTGACCGAATCTCAAGTTTAGCTGGAAGCGCCCGAATCTCCTTCGTCTGAATCGTCTTTTTCTCCTGTGCCAGCTCCTCCACCCCCTTTCCCTTGATATGCCTTGCCAGCGTCGATGATTGGCACCATACTGCCGTTTACCAGCAATTGATCGCCGCCTTCAAGCGGTGGAAGCTCCTCCTTCGCACGCGCCTCATTTGGCGCGAGGAATCCGCCTTGCACGCCGATGCGATAAGCTTCATACCTGGTTTTGATGTCGCTCCGGAGAATAGCATCCACGTTGAAACGGAAAAAGTAGCCGTCCCGGATCTCGTCATCCAACAAAAGCTTGTACGTCAGCTCCTGCTCATACATGGTGAGGATCGGCTGCAGCGTATCGGTGTAGAACTCCTTTTGTTGTTCGGCCACGTTTGTATGCGTCGCCCGGCTCAAGTCGTTGAGCTGGTGCATTTTGATTCCAAAAGCAGACGCGATTTGCCGGATTGTCAGCTGGTTGTTTTCTAAAAACTGCGCATCGTGCATGTTGAGGGCGATCGGCACGAACTGGTAGCCAACCGGCATAAGTGCAATCCGATGACTGTTGCTCAATCCAGAGGACATAGCTTCAAATTTATCCCTAAAATTACGCTTTGCCTTTTCGTCGAGGTCGCCCACATACTGAACGATACCTTTTACTTGTAGCCCCTGCTTGTAGAAGTTGTTGACGAATTTGTTCGCTGATGCCCCATTTTCAAGCGTTGCACGTAAACATTCCAACGGTGACAACCCGACAATACCGTCCAGCGTCACGCCGCCTTTGAAGTGCAAGAGCTCATGCGGCAACAGCTTTCGCTGCTCGTATCCGAGATTAACTTCATACCAGAGTTTGGACCGATTGGTGATGACACCGCTCGCACTCGAGTCGTTGTCCACCACGATTTTTACCCGACCAGCATCCATCGGCCATAACCCGACGATCCGGCCACGCTGATCCACCTCGATCGATGCGTATGCGTTGCCATACATACTGCTCTGTGCCTCGATGCACTTCCAAAAATCAAAGGCGCTCATATACGGATTGGGGCGCAATCGAAGCAGTTGAAAAGCAGGGTGCCGGGTCTGCTTTTGGATACCAGACTCGTCCTCCTGGAAAACCTTCAAGGGTAATTTTGCCACCGATTCGGACCGAATGCGCACACAGGAGAACACCGTGTCAACCTTGAGCGCGTTTTTTCCGCGCACATTTACATCACCAGTATCGATCCCTAGCACTTCAAGCAGACGGCGGTCGTTGACGTTCAACTCCAACGTCTCCCGTTTTTCGGGCAGGCCAATCATTCGCCGCGCTATGTTCATGATCTTCACATCTGCACCTCCCTCCCTTCAAAATCACAAGCGCTTGGGGTTTTACCCCCAGAGCTTGTTCAAAAACGCCTCATCCGCAAATTCGGAGACGTCCAGGCTGATCTCCTCGAACAGCATGGCTGTCGCCATCGCGTCAATCAGCGCAACTGTCAAGTCGATCCGATCGGCCGACTTGTTTTTCATCGGCTTGATATTCTCGTTCCCGTCTACAGCTACCACGACGTTCCCCCAGCACCATCGAGCAACCGGATTTTCCTCGTGCGTCATCAGGCCACGCTTCATCAGCTGCTCGATCAGCTTCATGGCCGGACTCATGTTGGCCATATTCTGCGGGATCTCCACGACATCGATGCCCTGTCGCATGAGCCGCTGCGTCAGCATGCGGCTGTTCCACGGGTCCGCCCCGGCCGTATGCAGGTTGTATTGCTTGCTGCTTGCGACCAGACGCGCCTCAACGAAATCGTAATCGACGACGTTACCTGGCGTAGCGTGCAGATACTTCTGATTCACCCAACGATCATACGGGACGTGGTCGCGGGCGACGCGCTCCCGCATGTTGTCTTCAGGAATCCAGGCATCATGGATGAATCTCCAGTCCGGAATGCCCTCTTGCGGCGGGAACAGATAAACGGCTGCCGTGATGTCCGTCGTACTGGAGAGGTCCAAGCCGACGTAGCATCGCTTGCCCACCAACTCCGCCAGTGACCATTTGCCGGTTGTTTGATCCCAGAGTGTGAGTGGCAGCCACCCGACCCGTTTGAGCGATACCCATTGATTGAGCCGAAGCCAACGAAAAAGACGCTCGGATGCCTCGCTATTGCGAGCAGCCAGCGCCTCTTGTCTGACGGATTCTATGCTAATCGTGTGCCCGAGCGATGGATTTGCCGCGAACCAGGTTGCTTCGTCGTAAATATCGGCGTCTTCCGGCGCACCGTAAATCTTCACGTACCAGTACGGGTCGACAATCTCGCCGGAGAGAATCTTCGTCGCCTTCTCATGGATTTCCCAGCCGATCGAATTGCGGTCTGGGTCATCCCCCGCCGTCGTAATGACCCACCAAAGCGGCTCTTTACGCGCCGCGCCTGCGCCGAACGTCATGACGTCCCACAGGTCGCGTTTCGGCTGCGCGTGCAGCTCATCGAAGATGACGACGGTCGGGTTGATGCCGTGCTTCGTGTACGCTTCGGCGGACAGTACCTTCATCACGGTGCCGGTGACCTTGTTCTTGATCTCTTTACGGCTGTCCGTTACCTTCAGGATCGCTTCCAGCTCCGGCTCCTGCTCAATCATCGCACAAGCGGCCATGTAAACCAGCTTCGCTTGTTCACGGTCGGCGGCGCAGCAATAAATTTGACCGCCTGGACCATCGCAGGTCAGGTGATACAGCGCCAGGCCCGCGATAAGCGAGGTTTTGCCGTTTTTCTTCGGCACTTCTAGGTAGGCGTAACGGTATTGCCGATACCCCTGTTCGTTTACTGTGCCGTAAACATCCCAGAGCAGATCATGCTGCCAGTTGAGCAGTTGGAACGGTTGGCCGTAAAAATCGTCGACGGCGTGTAGCATCTGTACAAATTCAATCGGCTCAAGCGCTCGCTTCGGATCATGGGGCATGGCCGCCAGCTCTTCTGTTCAAAAACTGTGCCATAGCAGATTCCTTCTTCTCCTCCGGCGGCGACTTCGGGATAGATTTGATCCGCGCCGTCGGGTTGAGGAACATCCGGTCTTCAAGTTTGAGCAGCATGTCGCGCGTCTTCATGACCTTGTCGGTCACTCCCGCGATCGACTCGTATATGCGCAGCCGGTCCTCTACTTCCTGGACCTCGTCAATATCCTGTCGCATGCGTTCCGTCATCTTCGCCAATGCCTGCTCCTGGCTGATTAGCATGCAGTACCGATTGATGATCTGCTCGTCCAACCCGTCGACGAATTGGATGGACTTGTAAAGCTTCTTGAGCCGAAGAAACTCGCGGTGTGCAATCGGGTCTGCCTTCACGGCGGGCGACTCCTTGAAAGTCGTTCCGGTGTAAAGGGACTTCTCGGCCTTCTCCCGATGCTTCAGCTCGTCTTTTGTCCGGTGACTTCTCCCCTCCAGATTCAGCAGCTGGACCGGTTTACTGGGTCGTCCTGCCATGTAATCACCTCCAAAAATTTTTCATTTTGGGAAAAAAGTTTGCGCGAAGGGGCCGCGTCGGTCTCCGGCGACGCGGTCCAAAATTTTTGACCCTCCCCCTGCCCCTAATCCTTTACACAAATAAAGCGTTTTTAAGACGGGTACCGCTTCTTGTCCTCCGCCGTCTTCCGGTTATGGTGCGGATGGCATAATGACCGTAAGTTATCTAAGCACAAGCGCAGATGCCAGTATGGTTGCACGGGTTTAATATGGTCCACGACATCGGCTGTTCGGATGTGTTGCTGATCCAGACAGTCCTGGCATAGCCCGTGATCGCGCATCAGCGCTTGCTGCCTTAGCCTCTCCCACTCGACACTGTGATAGAAGTCTCTGGCCTGCTTGTCTCGCTGCTGCAGATCATACTGCTTATTTCGCTCTCTCTTCTGCTTGTTCACAAGCGGCATGTGATCCGGGCAATAGCCTCTGTCTGTCAGGTTGCGACAGCCCGGTGCCGCGCATGGTCGTTTCGGTTTAATCGCCATATAGATCTCCCAGCACAATCCGATCTCTGTGCTGTTTTGCCCACCGGATCGCTGCCGGCAGATCAATGTGATGTCGGCCGTAGCAGGTGTGCAGCGTGATCACGGTGTTCGTTATGCTGTACCTCCACCAAACGCCGTCAAGCTGGAGATACCCTTTCTGCCGGTAGTGCCCGGGTTGCAGTTGATCGCCAATAAGAGACAGCAGCGCTTCCCTGGTCACTGGCTCCACCCGTTGGCAGTATCGCTTATACGCATGTTCTTCTACGCTGAATTGCAACTCATCAAGTCTCATAGCTCCTCTCTCCTCTGGGAAATGAAAGAGCCACCCGAACACCGGATGGCTTGTCCACATCTTTGAATAATTTTCCACGCTATCAGATTACCACGGATTTTGGGGCCAAAAGTGCAAAGATAGTGCAGATGTTTATCTCCATCCAATCTTCTCTGCGATGGCTCTTACAATCTCATCCCGCCAGTTCATGGCAGTGCGGCGGCTGACATGCAGCTCGGCTGCAACTCCATCCCAGGTCAAGCGCTGCGGCTTTTCCCAGTAGCGCAAGCGAATCAGCTTTTTCCGGTCTTCGGTGAGCCGGTCGACTACGCTCTCGATAGCGTCCACGATGTTTCGCAGCTGCTCCAGCTTCTTGTGGCTTGACAGCAGGATCGCTGTCCGGCTTGTCGGATCGCCCGGCAAGCTCCCTCGTCCTCCTCCGACATTCTCGTCCGTTGACCCGCTCGCGTACAAGATTTCGTTTTTCAAGCGGACAATTTCTTTCCTGGTTTCATGATAGGCGTACAGTTCAGACTCCACATGTTGAAAGGTGCCTTTGCGAATTTTTGTGACTGACATTCCGCTCACTCTCCCTTGATCCGGTCAATTCGTGCTTTCACTGCTTGCATCAGCGCTTCTTGCCCTGCCGCTTTCCGCTCCAGTGCCATGACCGCTTCCTCGTCCATCGTCCCCTCTGCTACCAGCCGCATGACCACAATCCGGCGCGTCTGTCCTTGTCGGTGGACGCGGGCGTTCGCCTGTTGGTCCTCCTCCAAGCTCCAAATCTGGTCGTACCAGACAACCGTCTGGCAGCTCGACTCCTGGAGGTTCAATCCATGCCCGGCTGACTTCGGGTGAAGCAGCAGCAGGGGGATTTCGTCGTTGTTCCACGCTCGGATGTCCTCATTGCCGTCCTTGCCCTTTCGCAAGACGCGGGCTTGCGGGAAACGCCGCTGGAGCCGCTCCAGGCTGTGCTTGAAGTTGTAGAACACCATGACGGGCTTGCCGTTCGCCGCCTCGATGATGTCCTCCAGTGCGTCCAGCTTGGCCTCGTGGATCTCCTTCACGCCGCGTTCCTCGTCATACACCGCGCCAGACGCCATTTGCAGTAGCTTGTTGCTCAAGACAGCTGCAGTGTTTGCCACAACATCCGCGTCAGCGAATGGAAGCAGAAGCTCTCGCTCCAGTTTGTTGTACAGCTCCCTTGCCTGGCGCGAGAGTTTAACCGGGATCACCCGGTCAATCCGCTCCGGCAGCTCCAGCCAATCCTCGGCCTTCATGCTGACGGCGATGTCGCTGATCGCCTCGTAAATCCGCGCCTCTGACTCCTTTTTCTGGCGCCATTTGTACACAACATGGCCGCTACGTTCGCCTGGCGTAAAGTACCGATCACGGAAACCAGTGATCGTCTTGCCCAAACGCTCGCCTTGATCCAGCAGGTAGATCGGCGCCCACAAGTCCATCAAGCTGTTGGGTGCAGGCGTGCCTGTCAGGCCAATGACTCGTTTCATCATCGGGCGGACACGGCGGAGTGCCCGGAACCGTTTGGACTGGTGGTTTTTGAAGCTGGACAGCTCATCGATCACGACTGTGTCAAACGGCCACTTGCTGCCGTACTCGCTGACAAGCCATTCGACGTTCTCGCGGTTAATCACGTAAATGTCCGCCTCGGCTTTCAGCGCCCGCCGTCGCTCCGCTACGCTTCCCAGCACTTTGCTGATACGTAGATGCCGCAGGTGGTCCCATTTCTCGATCTCGCGGGCCCATGTGTCGTCTGCTACTCGCAACGGCGCGATCACCAGCACGTGGCCAGCATCGAAATAATCGTTCAGCAGCAGGTCAATCGCGGTCAGGGTGCTCACTGTTTTACCCAAGCCCATCTCAAGCAGCAGGGCTATATACGGCGTGTCCAAGATTCGCTGTGTGGCATATTCTTGGTACTGGTGTGGCTTATATTTCACGCGCGGCTCACCTCTTGGATAAAGCGGTCGATATCCTCGTCTGAATCGAGTTTGTATACTCGGTGCCCCATTCCGCGTAGCGTTCGCGCCCACTTCTCTTGTAGAGGCTGTAGCGGTTTCCCCGGGGCCTTCATCTCGACGTAGACCGTCTGGCCATTGGGTAGGATGACAAGTCGGTCAGGCACGCCGCGATTCCCCGGGCTTGTCCATTTCAGGGCCAAGCCGCCCATAGCTTTGACCTCCCGGACCAAGCGTCGTTCCAGGGTTGATTCTCGCATTTTGATACTCCTTTCTGGTTGTTGCCATTTTGACCTCTACGCACGCGTATAGGCGAAATGGGCGTTTAACCCTATATGCCCATCGTCGCTATATGGGTTATTTAATACCCCCAATACTTTTAAAGAATATACGGCAACCTTGGCAACCATCTGCCAAAAGCCTTGATGCTGTAAGTGTCCGGTGGTTGCCTTCTCCTGGACTGTTACGGCAACCACCCGGCAACGATGGAAACCGCCTACGGCAACCGGGGCAACCCCTTGGCAACCAGCTACGGCAATCGCTCAAAGACTCTTTGGACTCCGTAGCCGGGAACTTTCGCTTTTCCTTTTCGCTCAACCCAGCCTGGAATACGTCGCATGATGTCCAGAATATCCTTACCGTCCCATGGCCGCATGTCACCCCTTTTCTTACCGAGGCATTCCACCCATATCTGGGCCGCGCACACGCGCTGCCGCAGTTGGTCCGAAGGGCCGTCCGCCCACTCGTCCTCGATCGGCGTTTCCAGCCATTCCTGGATAAGTCCTTCCCGTGGGTCGCTCTCCATGTGTGCCGCCTGCTGGCGCTCCGCTTCCTCGCGGGCTTCCTGGTCCAGCTCCAAGGTTTCCCCCGCCTTGAACCAGCACAAAACCTCCGCCCAGATTTGGCTCACCACATCCTCGGTCAAGTGTGTCCAGTGGCTCAGCTCCGCCCGATCCGGATCAACTTCTACAGGCCAGAAGCGGCGATTCCCTGTCGCGTCCCTCAAAAAGTCACGCGTGTTCGTCGTCCCGAAAAATACGCACTTACGCGGGAATTCCGATACCTGCCGGTCATAGGCCACCCGGTATCTATCTTCCGTCTTCGATAAAAACGCCTTGACCTCTTCGACCTCGCTCTTCTTCATGGCCGACAGCTCACCGATCTCGAAAATCCATCCGCTCTGCAGGTGCTCCCCGGCCTCTTTATTCTCAAACGTCCGCAAACTGTCGCTGAACCACTCCCGGCCCAGCTTCGCCAGCAGGCTGCTCTTGCCGGCCCCCTGAGGGCCAACCAGGACAAGCATCTGGTCGAACTTGCAACCAGGCCGATACAGCCGGGTGACCGCCGCCAGCAGCATCTTCCGCGTCACCTGCCGGACGTAGTACGTGTCCGGCGCCCCCAGGTAGACGGAGAAGATCCGCTCCGCGCGAGGCACTCCGTCCCACGTAGCGCTCTCCAGATACGCCTTGATCGGATGGAACGTGTTCTTGTGGACCACTTCCGTAAAAGCGTTCTGGATCAGCTTAGCCGAGCTGATGCCGTACACCTTGGAAAACCAGTGCTGCAGGCGCTTGTCGTCCGCCCCGAGCCACGGCTCATAGTCCCGGCCTGGCCGCTCGAGTCCCCGCCACGGCAGCGGCTTCCGAATGACCTCCGAATTTCCAAAAGCGTCGTAGGCCAGCACGCCGCGCCAAACGTCATGCGTCAGGATCAACTCCACGTTCCCCGCTGTCGGCAGCGGCATGCCGGTCTTGTGGTGCTGCTCCAGTTTGGTCTGCCAGTCCTCGTCGACAGGATCGGCGGCGGGCTCGTCCTCCTCCGCCGCCGAATCGTCGTCAAACGCTGCTGCCATCTCGGCGAAGCCAGCTTGGCGCTCCGCCAGTGCGAGCTTTTTTACCTCCGGCCTGTCCGCCGCCCACCGCTCCATGGCAAGATGACTTGGCTTTTTGGCGTCAGGCGTGTAATCTTTCACCTTGTCATCCAGATGGCCAAATTTATGTACGCGGACCAGGTCAAACAGATTGTATGTCCGTCCGTCTGCGATCGGATCGCTGTCTTGGTGCGAGTACACCAGCTCCTGATCCGGATAGACCTCCAGCCCGTTCGCGGATGAACCATGGACGTAGGTGTACCGGTTCGGCATGGAGCCGGGGACGTAGATGTCCGACAGGAACGTCTCGATCCCCTCCTCGATCGTAAACGCCCGGCAGAATAGGCCAATGACGCCCTGTTTCTCTCGTGGGTCCTGCGCCTTCGAGGCGGATACCCGGCGTGCCTTTTTCTCCTCCGGATGGCGGGGCCAGCTCATAACATCCTGCCAGTCCTCGTACTCGGCCAAGACGTCATCCGCGCTGATCGGCTCCCCTTCAAACTCCTCAAATACAGGCACCGCATCTTTCGAGCAGCTGGGGAAATACATCAAGCGATGGGCCTGAAAGGTCGTCTTATCGAAATAGTGCATGCCGATCTGCTCGGCAATCTTCCGGCTGATGGCCGCGTACTCATCTGGACTCATGGTGCGATCCACCGGAGCAATCAGGCGATATTTTGGCTTATGCGATCGATGGCTGTGGGTCGAGTAGACGACATAGGCTCGTCCACCCAACACCAGCTCCACGGCGAAAAGGAAGTCGTCATCCGCGAAGTCAGCATCCAGCGTAATTAGGCTGCGCGTGTCAACGTTCTCCTTCTTCCGGCGTCCGCCCCGGATGAGCCCGCCGACGAACGCCGGGCCATCCTTCGCCTTGCCTTTTCCGTTTACGTCCATCTTGTCGTACTGGGCCATCGTTTCAGCTGTTCGGCGTACCTTCCGTAGCCGGTCAACGAACTCTACCCACGTCAGGTATTCCGGCTTCCAGTTCGTGTCTGCACGATGCTTGCCGAAGGAGATATCAAGTTCGATGTCGTGCATGGGAGGTTCACCCTTTCAAATAGCAATTGACAATCTCTATTCAAGCTTCCAAGAATTGTTTCGCAAAGCGCAATTGTTGCTCAATATACGGATCATCGTCACTTCCGCCACTTGCAAGCCAATCCCCAATGCGACGATAGATGTCGTCCAAAACTTCGCGAGGTAACCGGGCCGCGATCGCGAGTAATTGATCCATCGGTGACATCCCCATCCCCATCCCCTCCCCTTTCCAAAATTACCGTTGTGTTAAGAAATTTATTGACATCATTGCTGCGACACTTGAAAATTTAGGTAAATTCACACTAATTGGAGGATGACAATGTCTGAAGACTTCTATTGTGACGAAGTATTAAGTGGGCGGACTATCGTAAACAAAGTATTTGAAACTGAGAACGTTCTAGCCTATCACCATACTCGCCCGTTTTATCCCGTACATATAGTCGTAATCCCCAAAAAACATATTTTATCGCTCTTAACCTTGGACCAAGCTGATAACACTTTATTTTTAGAGCTAATGGATGTCATAAAACAAGTTTCAACTCAAGTAGTTAGTGATTATGGGGCTTGTCGAGTATTGACTAACTTAGGTAATTATCAAGATTCAAAACACTTACATTTTCATGTTTTCTTTGGTGAGCCTCTAACAAAAGGGTAATTACTATAAAACTTCTCCCATTTACCACATCGTGTGTTGTGTTACTTACTTTCGAAGAAGCCCGGCACATTCTTGTGTTCGTCACACGCTTGAACTGGTGTTCAGCCTAAGCAGCCTGGCCCGGTGTAGTCCCGGGAGCTGGAGGTCCAATATCTCCTTGTCACCCATCCCTTGATCCCGATAAGCCAGATACTGCTCTTTCGTGATCTGCGGCTCAACGGACGGGGAGCTGGCCATCTTTCGATGCCGCTTCCCGAGGATCGGCCCATACTTCTCAATCAGTTGCAGCCGCTCCTCCTCGCTTAGGAAATAGGTCACCACCTCGCTAGGTGGGCTGCCTTTCAGGTGGCTACGGTTCAAAAGACCTTCTGCTCCGATGATCGATTCATTTTCCAATTTTCGCCCCATCTCGTCTCGTCTCACCTCACCCTAACATCTCGTCGAAGGCCTCATTCACTGCCATTCGAAGATTGTTCACAGCCACAGTAAAGTAGCTCTCCTTGAGTTCCACCCCAACAAACCGCCTTCCCATCTTGATCGCTTGGTATCCCTCGCTACCAATACCAGCAAACGGCGAGAACACGATATCTCCCGGGTTGCTCCAGAGCTCCACACCGCGGGCGATCACGTCGAGCTGCAGTGGGCAGATGTGTTTTTCATCCTTCTCGTCTCGCGCGGACCGATACTGGAGAGTGTTGTTCGGGTTGATGTCCATCCAGACCGGGCTGGCGTATTTCTGCCAGACGAACACGCTGCGCCACATCTCAAACGGCCACGGCTCCCTGCCGGATGCCCGAACCTCTGCTGCGTGCCTGTCGTAAGCCTCTCGGCTAACATCCAGCCCCTCCCCGATAAATTCCTCGAATTCGCCGCTGATCGGCTCTGGGTTGATGCCTGGCTTACGCATCGTGACGAGATAGTCCGGGATCCCCTGCCGGCTCATGGCGCTATCCTTGACGACTTGCTTGTGCAGCAGGCCGAGCGCCTTCGTCCGCTGCTGGGCGACGACCGGGTCCTTCCAGATGCAGACTTCTGAATGGAAGATCCACCCTTCTGCCTCAAACGCGCGGATCAGCTCACCGCGGAAGTCCCGGATGCCGATGTAGCCGTGGTGAGCTTTACTGGTCGGCAGATTCATGCAGTGAAAGCTGATCAGACGTCCCGGGATCGTTACGCGATACAGCTCCCGGATCAGAAAGCGAAAGTGCTCGAAAAACTCATCGTCGCTACGACAATTCCCCATATCCCGGTAGCTGTTGCTGTACGTGTACAAAGAAGCGAACGGCGGCGAGAAAATCGAGTAGTGAATGCTGTCGTCCGGCAGACCGCGTGTGATTTCCACGCAGTCGCCGTTGTAGATTGCAAATTCCGGTTCGATGACCTGATCGATTGCTTTAACTTGCAAACTTCTCACTCCTTAACCAGGCAGGGATGGTAATTGGCCGTTCTGGCGTATATTCGGCGACGTCACGGTCTGCCTGCCGGACTGTCTCTGACGTGATGTCTTTCGTGTATTGGACCATTTCAGAAACCATCTTCCGGAAGTCAGATTCCTTGCGTTTGATGTTCTCCGCCGTGGCCCCCTCTCGGCTGGACGTAATCATATGCACGTTGACCGTGCTGGTCTGGCCGAAGCGGTAGCACCTGCGGATTGCTTGAAAGACCTGTTCAAAGCTATCAGACAGCCCCACGAACGCCATGTCAGCGCAATGTTGCCAATTCATTCCGAAACCAGCGATCGACGGCTTAGTGACCAGCACGCGGATTTTCCCCGCGGCGAAGTCGAGCATTGCCTGCTCTTTGTGGACCGGCTTGTCCGATCCTTTCACTTCGACGGCACCCGGGATGGCCGCGGTGAGCATTTCCGATTCAATATTTAGATCGCACCAGACGAGAAACGGCTTGTCCGTCGCATTGACGATCTCGGCGCAGGCCGCTACTCGCTCGGCAACTGTCTCCCGCCGGGCTCGCTGCCGCTGGGAAAGCGTTTTGGCAGGCTCCCCTTCCACCCCGATGACATGGTCCGTAATCATAAGCGGCGGGAGGATGTACCCGTCGTCCGGGTAGCCAAGGTCAGATGGCTTTTCCAGCACCACGCCCCAGCTGGCCACCCACCGCCAGAACGCGTCCTCTGCGTGGCCCTTCAGCCGCCACTTCTGTGTCTCTCCGCCGTCGTGGACAAAGAACATCGACAGCATCTCGGTCCGGTTCATGACGCCCAGGAACTCCGCGTGGTTGCCGATCTCCATGTAGTCGTTCGGCGCTGGCGTCGCTGTGCAGGCGAGCCGGTACGGCGTAAAGGCAAACGATTCGATCAGCTCAGTGCGGAGCTTGCCGGTGAACGATTTGAGGATCGACGACTCGTCCAGCACCACGCCGTCGAACAGTACCGGCTCGAACTTGTGTAACATCTCGTAGTTGGCGATGTTCAGCCCCGGCCGGACGTCGTCCTGGCTACGGCACATTGTGATCTCATATCCTAGGTCTGCCGCCTCTCGAATCGTCTGGGATGCTACCGCGAGCGGTGCCAGCATCAGCACATCACCACCTGTCTGTTGGTGTATGTTCATGGCCCATTCCGTCTGCATACGCGTCTTACCGAGACCGGTTCCCGCGAAGATCGCCGCCCGGCCCCTTTGCAGGGCCCAGCGGACGAGATCCCGCTGGAAGTCGAATAGACTGGCATGCAGTGAGTCACGCTCTACGGTGAAGCCTGCAGGCTGCATTTCTGCGCGTTTGCTTTCGATGAAGGATACGTAAGATTTCAATAACGGCACCCTTTCTGTATAAAAAAATGGTATTGTGGTACAATTTCTCTAAAAATGACTAAAGGGGAAAAATTATGGATTTTTCTGTTGCCTTTGACCGAATTAAGGATTCCGTTTTCAACCTGTTGGTCTTCGCCCCGGGTAACCGCATTGTTTCTTCAGGTACTGGAGTTTTGATCGGAAACGGTGATTTTGCTCTGACCTGCTCTCATTGCGTAATACCTACACTTTCAAATGGTGCCCGCTTCTCCGGACAGACGTCGGCCCAAATTGGACAAGTGGTTTTTAACGATACAGTGAGGGACATTGCGGTTCTGCAATTCCCAAGACCATTAGGAGCAGGAGTCCCAATCAAGAGCTCATCATCAGTAAAAATTGGTCACGAATGTTTTGTAGTGGGCTTTCCTTCCAACATCGATAAAATTACCGCTTTGTCGGCTAATATAGCTGGCTTTGAGCCATCAAATGGCTATGACCACATCAGAATTGACTCATCGGTAAACCACGGGAATTCCGGCGGCCCACTTTTTAATCAGAACGGAGAATTGGTAGGTATCGTGAACGCAAAACACGGAAACCTATCCGCGTTTTTAACGCGGATACAAAATGTACAACCGGCAGGCTCAGTGAACATTTTCGGGATTGACCATATCCAAACAATTCAGACACTCATTAGTGAGATGAAGAAGAACTTGAATCTTGGAATTGGTTATGCAATTCCTACCGACTACATCGGCTCGTTGTATCAACCTGTCCGTCAACTAATAATCCCTTAATTCCCGAAGTAGCGTCCTATTTAATCCTTCTGATAAAAGTCGCACTCAAACGCCGCCGCTGAAAGCGGCAACCCCGGCGCCCAATCAATCTGGCGCCCCATCACAGCCGTCACATGCTCTAAAGACCCGGCCCCGATTGGCACATCCAGCACAACCTCATCGTGGACGTGCATTGCGATTTTGTAACCCTCTTCGTCCAGTCTCGTCAGGCTTTCCGCCAGGCAGTCCCGCGCGATCGCCTGCACCAGATTCTCCACCAGTCGGCCGCCGTATGTACGGTGGCTCATCCACTTTTTCTTGACCTGATCCATTCCGTCAAACACGAGTCCGTCTTTGCCGAATTTCGGGTCGGGCTTGATTCGCGGATTGACATAGGCCAGGCTCCGGCCACTCGGCAGGTCCGCGAATAGGACGCCGGGGGCGTATCGGTATTGCACGCCGTGTGCCAGCTTGACCGTCGTTTTCTCTCGGACGGCGGTGACGGCGGCATCCTCGGCGGCGTACCACAGCTTGACGATATTCGGGTTGGCTTCGCGCCACTGTTTGACCAACGCGGGTAGCTCATCTTCTGGAATACCACTCTTGAGCGCCCCCATGGCGATCAGCGCGTTCGGTCCGCCTTGATAGCCACAGTTGTGGACCAGCCTGCCGGATACGGTAAATCGATTACGCGGACCGGCGTTCAATATGTCATAGACGCGAGCTTTTCGGCGATTCCCCGCCAGTTCTTCCGTCGTTCGTACACCGCCGACCTCGCTTCCTCGATGATTTGCTCTCGTGTCATTCCCGCTGCGAGCTTCCGCACCACTACCGTCCGCGCATAAGGCCACTCGTCTGGATTCCATTCGGCCAGTACCGTGATTCTCCGATTCCCGCATTGCACCTTCCGTGTCGCCCAGCGGAGATTCCCCGGCTCGTAATGGCCGTCGTTGTTCACGCGATCGATCTCCATATGACGCCCCGGAAGGCCAAGATTGTCGATCACCCACAGGCCCGCTTCCAATACCGACGGGAAGTTGAACCGTATCCCCCGGGCGCCGTAATTGTGGTACTGCTGATCGTTCGGATTCTCGCAACGTTGCTTTGCTGCGGTCAGCCGACGATCCAGCCAAATCGGAATCCTCCGAGGCTGTGAACACTCCTGGCACCCCTGTGACTTCCCTTGCCTCAAGTTGTAGTAGTGAGTCCATTGCTCCGTCCCGCAGCAAATGCACCGCGTCAGCACCATTGGGTCCTTCCACCCACGCTTCCAGCGCTTCTCTGAACTGATGATCACTACCCACCCGAATAGGGTCCCGACCATCTCCGGACTGAAGGAGACGTGCTCCGCTGGCGGCAGCGTAGTCAAATCGTACTGGCCGCGATTCCCCTTCAATCCAGACGATATGATCGGCGGTCGCTGTAAGCCCGTCATAGTCGAAAACCTCCTTCTCTCCGCGATCGATAACGCCATCATGTGGGACCCACTCCTCGCCATCCCAAAGTAGATGGCCAATTGTGACCTTCTCAATCGGCACCAGACCGACATGAGTCAGGACCATCTGCCCTTCGGCGATGCAGGCCAACGTAGCTACCTTCCCTTTTGCCCGCAGCTCGTAATTGGAATGCCCCTTCACGATCGTCTCCAACGGCACTTTGAACATCTGAGCTGCCGTGGCCTCATAAATTTTGCCGTGACCACGGAATACGTCGAGCACCCAATGCTCGTCGGCCAGCCAGGCGATCACGCGGGCCTCGATCGCGGAAAAGTCGGAAACGATGAACCGACAACCGGGCGACGGGATGAACGCCGTCCGAATGAGCTGGGAGAGCACGAAAGGCGGTGCGCCGAACAGCATTTCCAGCAAGTCGAAGTCTCCACTCCGCAGCGTCTCGCGGGCAAGCGCCAGATCTTCAATCTTGTTTTGCGGCAGGTTTTGCACTTGGATGAGCCGCCCGGCCCAGCGCCACGTCCGGTTTGCCCCGCAGAACTGCAGGAGCCCGCGTGCCCGGTCGTCTGCGCAGATGGACCGCTGCATAGCGTTGTACTTGTCGACGCTGGTCTTACTCATCTCCTGCCGCAGCTCCAACACACGGCGAGTCTCGTCATCCGGGGCAGCGTCGAGCAACGCGGGCATGAATTCCTTGGACAACCCGTCTGGCGTTTCCAAGCCTCGGTCAGCCAGCCATTCTTTCAACTGCGTCAGGCTGTTTGGGTTGTCAAGGCCAGTGAGTTCCTTTGCTTCCTCTATCAATCGCGCTTCGTATTGCTCGTCGCAGGCGATAGCCTGGCGAACCAGTTCAGGGTCCAGACGGACGCCGCGGTCATTGATCCGCTGATCCAGCGCCCACAACTTCCATTCATGGGCGGGCACTGGGAAGCGCGCCAATTTCCGGCGGACCTCCCGCTCCACAACAACGTCCTGTCGGTTGTATTCGATGTACTGCTGCCATTTCTCCGGATCATGGTGCGGGTAGTTGCGAGTCCGGCCGCCGTTTGCTTTCGTGGGCTTGCACGGCTCACTGAAGTATTTAATCAGTGCCTTACCTCTCCCGTCCTTCTTCACCGGCAGCTTGAGCACTTCTGCTACGCCTTCCAGGTAGCCGGGGAGGCCGAGGGCGAGGGTATGCACTGCCGTGCAGCGCCACTGGAGCGGATCGCACTCGATGCCAAAGTGCCGGGCGATTGCCGTCCGTTCAAAATTGGCATTGAAGGCTGTTTTCATGACAGTAGGGTCAGTCAGGTCCCGCAACACTCTTTCCGGCAAATCCTCAAATGCGGTCAGGTCGACCACGGTCACCGGATCATCGTCGTATGCGTAGCCGAAAAGCAAAATCTCGAAGTCAGGCGCTTCGACGTATCGATAAACGCCACACTTTTTCAAATCGACGCTGCTGTATGTCTCAAGGTCGATCTGGAGAACAGTCATACTGTCCTCTCCTGGCTTGCCTTCTCGCTAAATCCCACAGGGTATCGCCTTTTTAGCTTGTCGATGTTTTTCATTGCCACTGTTGCCAGATCGATGTCTGCCCACGCAGCCAGCTGCGAAACGTACCAGAGTACATCCCCCAACTCCTTCGTTAATGCTTCTCTGTCAAGCCCGTGGCCGTGGAATACGACTTTCTTAATCATGTCGGCCACCTCTCCGGCTTCTCCCGCAACACCCAGGGCGAAATTCGTCAAAGCTTCTCCCTTTGTGTTTGCCGTTCTTCCAGCTAGTTTTTGGTACGTGTTCATATCCATCGCCTGAACCCTCCCGATTCTTTGGATAAGAAAGGGGAACCCTTGCGAATTCCCCATGCTGATTAGCTCAAAAAGTCATCGTCCTCGCCGTCGTCGTAAACATCGAAATCTTCGTTCGCAAAGTCGTCGTTGACGCTGCTCCGGCCGCCCAGGAAGTCGCCGTCTTGCACTTTTACAACGTTGTTCAATCCCGCCGCGACGCCGCGATTCCCCTTGGCGTCGAACGGGTAGAAGTTCAAGCTGACCTTGGCGTAGCAGCCGCTGTACACCTCGGTACTGTCGGTGATCTCCTGGAACTTGGTTTTGCCGTCCGGCCCCTTGCCAATCGGCTTGGCAATCCCTGGCTTGTTCTTACTGGTGGCATTCAGGAAGTAGTGGCCGACATACGCCTCGTCGTCTGGGCGCTCCTCGTCACCGTCGCGCAGCGGCTTCTTGAGGTTCGCCGGGATGCGGCCGCCCCATTTGCTCTTGCCAAGCTCCACGGCCGCGTCAACTGCCGCTTTGATTTTGCGGAGTGTTTCCTTGTCAGACTTCGGGATCAGAATTGCCGTGCTATACTTGTCATTGCCGTTATCGTCTTGCTGCGGCTCGAAGATATGTACGTAAGAGAGCCGCACCTTGCCTGTAATTACTTTCGTTGTTTGATTGTCGATTGCCATGAGAACATTCTCCTTTGACTGATTTTTCAACGGGCACCGTGGGTGTGGCTTGTCCCGCCACGGCTCTACACCGATACCCTCTTCTTTGCCTTTATCCCCGACCAGGCCGCAAAATGAACGAGTAGACACATAACCAACCGACCTGGTTATCAAATGCCTGCAGTCCTTACACAGCATCTGAAAATTCCTCGTTTGCGAATTCGTCATCGATGCTGTTTAGGCTGTTTAGCTCGGGTCGCTTGTCCGATTCAGGGACCAGGACTGGCTTACCTGGAGGCTTGACGATCAGGCCGTCAAGCATTTTTGCCAGCTTCTTTTTACCGACCTGCTTTTCAAGGTCACCAAGCGGCAAAAGTTTCGTTTTTAAAAATTCAGTAACCCCTGCGCTCCCGAGGCGCCTTACGGCTTCTTCCTCGTCAGCAATCTTTCTATTGCTCCGGCCCTCGACCAGCTTCCACTGCGGGATTTTGTGCCCGGCCTTCGCCTGTTCAAAAGCGTACTCCTCGACGTCCTTTGCCCAAGCCTTGAGCTGCTCTGCGACGAATAAGATCGAGCCGATCTCCGCCAGTGTAAGCAAGGCAGGGTCCCGAAACTCGTATTCCAACGCCGCCATATTCGCATCGGCGCGCGCCCGGCAAGTAGCCTTGACCTTGCACCAGCGGCAGTGATCGCCCGCTTTGAACTCGCCCTCTCCGGCGTCTGCCAGGACGGCAGCAGGCTTGACCACTGTGTCTGCCCACTCCAGTAGACCATCTGCCGAAATGACATCTGTGCTGATGTTATCCAGCCGAGGCTGGACGATCGTCATGCGGATCTCCTGGATGTCATACAGATAGCTGTAACCAGACCAAGCGCCGAGAGCATACAACCGCATCTGCGCGTTGCCTATAGCACTGACAGGTACGCCTTTGCCGTATTTCAGGTCGATGATCTCCAGCACGCCGTCAGAAATGAAGACGACGTCCCCGGTGCCGTAGCCGTCCGGCACCCATTCGGAAAAGTCGAGCTGCCCCTCCAGCAGCACCACCGCGTCACTGGACCGGGCCTTGGCCTCCATGAATCGCTCGTTGACGAGGTCCACGTAGTCCTGAACGGCATTCTCCATTTCAGGGCCGTAATAGGGGTTCGTGGCCTTGAACTGCTCCAAGGCGTCCGCCAGCCGTTTCCGCTCTTGTGAGTTGCAGGGGTAAAGGCTACGGCGCAGCTTGATCTCTGACAGCTCGTGCGCTGCTGTGCCCTCATCGGCGTACTCACTCCGTGTATCCGGAATGTGTTCAGTAAGCCGAGCGCTCGGGGGGCAATTGATCCAACGGCTTGCCCCCGACGCGCTTAACAGGGCGTGTGCCCGTTCTGCGTGTGCTTGGCTCATACCATCGCCAGCTCGTCCATGAATTCTGCGCGCTTCTCTTCCGGCAAGTCAGATAGCGATTTGCTGCCGAACTTGTCCAGAAGCGCCTTGATGGCTTTTTTCCCTTCGGCCGTCTTGCCGATCTCCTGGGCGCGGGCTCTCAACTCCACAATAGTCGGGATGGGGTCGCCTCCGGAATCATCCCCGGTGCCCTCGCTGGCATCGTCAGCCGGGTCTCCCCCT
The DNA here is from genome assembly GCF_051967035.1 of Brevibacillus sp. SAFN-007a. Taxonomy (NCBI): domain Bacteria; kingdom Bacillati; phylum Bacillota; class Bacilli; order Caryophanales; family Paenibacillaceae; genus Brevibacillus; species Brevibacillus sp. SAFN-007a. Next base: position 26,607 of record NZ_JBQCKK010000007.1, read on the forward strand.
ACCTCTCCAACTTCCGGCTCTTGTACCGGAGCAGCTGTAGGCTTATCCGCAACAGGCTCGCTTTGCCGCGCGGAGCGCTGGCGCTTCGGTCTTTCCTCCTGTTGCGCCTCTGCAGGAGCTGCGGCGATGGCTGGAGTAGTTACCGGCACGAGAGTGAAATGGGCAGCCAGGCTGGAAAGCTCTCTTACTGCTTCTGCGGCGTTTTCGCCGTTGATACTGATCTGTACGGACATGGTTATTCCTCCTTGTTTTTGTGCCTCCAGGAATGTACAATGGGGGCAATTAGGATTTGTTTTGTTCTGGACTCAGCGTTGCCGCGCTGGGTCTTTTTCTTTTACTCATCCAAGGAAACGTCCTCCAGGCTGGTCCAGTATTCTTCGCCCCGATCATCCCTGACACGAATGTCGACTCCAAATCGACTTTCCTTGGCGTCAATTACCGTGAAATTCCTGGTAATGCTTCCGGTCTGACCGACCGATAAGGTCTTCCCGTTTCTTTGCTTCCATCGAACCTCACCTCCTCCCCCCTATGTAGTCACGAGGCCGCCAGCAGCCCAACCTCTCTGCCAGCCGTTGCAGCTCCATCGGCTGCGCCACGCTTTGACCTCGCATATGTAGACCTGTCATCAGTTTCCCGATCCGCGTGAGCGGTCGTCAGTGCCGGGAGGTCATCCCCGACAGACCGAGGCCCAGGGCCCCAGTTTCGACTCATACTCGCAAGGTGACAATTTGAATTCCGCTCTCCAGGCAGGAGCGATTGCAATACATTTCGCTGCCGACTTTCCACACCACCTGACCACTGTAGATCGCTTCTCCGCAATGATCGCAGATGTCTACGTCTTGGTCGTTTTCGCTGGTGATAGCTGATTCTTTGAACCCGCCCATTTGTCCACTCTCCTCTCAAAGCTTGTCCAACCAATGAAGCTGTGGTACGCTGAAAGTACCCAACATTTACATTTTTGGAGGTGCCACCTGTTCGCTGCAGGTGGGTTTTTCTTTGAATCGCCCGAGGATGCGCGCGGCCTGCGCCGTTTCTCGGGCTTTTTTGATATCCAGAACCTTATCAGCGGTGATCCGCATTTTAATGGCTACCATGACCATCCCCTGCTGATCGTACCGAGTTGCCGTCTCCTGGAGTGCGGAGACGATCATGGACAGCTGCTCCTCGTCTACGCCGTCCAGCATTTCTTTTACGCTTGACCCATTCACCTATTCTCACCTCCCATTTTTGTAGGATTATCCAACTTTCTGTCGAATTGTTTGTTGTCCAGCATTTCCAACTATTAGCTGAAAGGGGTGAAACTTTGAAAGTTGAACATAGTTCCAAATTTGTACCAATTGAACCGAACCTTAACTTTTGGTCCGTTCTAGTTGCCGTGGTAGGTACTGTAAGTTCGATCGTGACTATCTACTTCGCTTTAAAAGTATGGACTTTGACTGCGACGTTATTAGCGGTAGCCTCTGTCACTGTACCAACATTGCTTATCTTGCTTGTGATTGCTTATAACAAACTAAAAAGCTCTTCGACTCAATACAATAACCTTCAGAAAGAGTATTCTGAACTTCAAAAATTACATGAGGCTTTAGCTACCAGATACGATGATCGGAATCAATTAATTGAGGACTACAAAAAGCTCACAAGTCATATCAGATACTACCTCATTGCCGCTATTTCTGATCCAACCGAGAAGGAACGCCAACAGCTTTTAACCTTAATTGAGCTGATGGATAAGCTTGAATCGAACCTAAGGGAGAGATAATGAAAATGTCAGATTCATGGAAAGTAGTAAAGATCATTGATGAATACAATATTGTAGTTAATGCTGGAACCAACCATGGCATCAAAAAAGAAGACTGCCTTGAAATTTATGTTCCCGGAGAAGAAGTTATTGATCCCGACACAATGGAATCACTTGGGACACTTGATTCCATTAAGGCTTATCTCGAGGTAAAGCATGTGTTTCCGAAGATGTGTATCTGTGAAAATGCTGAAACCAGATTGCTCAATATGATCTCCTTTTCAGCAAATTTCACGAAAGAGGAGCCAAAACCCTTAAACATTGATTCAACGCAAATATCCGGAGGACTCAACAAAACAGACCGGAAAATTCGAATTGGCGATTTGGTAAGGATGTCCAACGATTAAACTGGCCACCTCTTCAAACAATCGACTTTCATATCTTTTGGATAAAGAGTACGAATGGTTTCTCGATGCTTCAAACGACCAATAATTTTTTCAATCTCATATGCTTTGCATGCTTTAATGATTTTCTTTTTCAAATTGCCGTCATCTTGGTGGAAATTGAAGCTTGTCAGAATTTTTTCGGCTTTTAATAACGCTCGTTGTGTGGCTAGCTTTTGGTAATATTCCTCATCTTTTTCAAAAGCTAGCCTTGCCATTAACTTGATATCCATCCCCATTCACCTCCCCTCAAATTGCTGCAAGATCGTCTCCCGCTCCTGACGTAACTGCTCAATGCGCGCTTTGTACGATTCCTTTTCCGCGTCTGTCAGATGCTTGTTGACGGCTAAGTCACGAGCCAGCGCAGTGTGTTCCTGTGTGATCTCCACCAGTCGGTCGCCGTGTTCAGAGTTAACCGCGAGCCAGATGGCTCTTTTGCTGTGGGTGCTCATTTGAGCAGCTAAGTATTCCATGCCTCGTTCCTCCCCTTCACTTGGTAATTCAATTCTTCTTGCTCCCGAATCCACCGACCCAAACTTGCCGTGCTAAACCAGTATCTCGGGTTCTTCGAGCCGTCTGCGCCATATGTCCGATGCGGAATCCGCTTCTCCCGGCACAACCGCCGGAGCGTGTATTCGGACATCTGCAGGTATTCGCAGGCTTCTGTGAAGGAAATTGTGCGGTCAGGAGACACTGCCATTTCCGAGCGCAATTCTTCCCGCAGTTCCTCTTTGAGTTGACTGCGCAGGGCAACGAGCATTTGAGCAAACAATTCTTCTAGTGTCATGGATTTTTGCATCTCCACATCCACCCACCCTTTATGTGGTTTTGCTTCTTTTCCCCGTGATCTCTATTTCCAGATCAAGTGCCTCACAAGCCCTATAAATGGTTGTTTCATTCCAGCGCTTCTTTCCAGACAAGATTTCATGAATGTATTGAGGCGTGTAGCCAGTCATTCTTGCGAGGTCAGACGGTGTTAATTCCTTGTTTTTCAAGGCGCCCTTAATTGCTTCCGTGAAGCTCACGATTACCACCTCCTGGTATTAATATTAATCTAATAGCTTCATAGAAACAAAGAGAAAAATGAAGCAAATAGATTCATTTAGGAGGATTATCCATTAAATTTCGCTATTTGCTTCATATCGCTTAAAATTACTCCATTTTTCAACTATTAGCTTGTTGTTTTTTAAGCTAACAGCTGATAGATTTATAAGCAGATGGTTTCAATAAATAGTGCTTTACGTAGAAAGGTGACTATTAAATGGGGAATCGAATACGTGAGATTCGTAAGGCAAAAGGAATACCGGGAACAACAATTGCTGAGTCACTGGGAATCACGCCACAGTATTATTATGAAATCGAGAGAGGAAAGAAGCGGCTAAGTGCTGATATGGCTTCAAAACTTGCGGACATCCTCAAAACGAATACAGACTATCTGCTTGGTCGTACTGATGATCCCGAAGGCAGTGTAGTACATAGGCAAGAAGATAATCTGACACCCAAAGAAGAACGCGACATCGTAAAAGAACTGGAGCGCATCATGGCAGATCTAAAAAACAATGAGGCACTCGCATTCCACGGAGAGCCGATCGACGAGGAAGAAATGGAGTTGCTCCGCGCTTCTCTGGAGAACTCACTTCGGATTGCAAAAATGGTGGCAAAGAAAAAATTCACTCCGAAAAAATACAGAAAATAACGGGTTGGGGAGATGCACACATGCAGTCTACTAAGCAGACCGTGCAACGGCTCATCAAGCAACATGGCACCAACGACCCGACAACTATCGCGCGCAAGATGGGCATCCTTATTTTGTTTGAAGATTTCAAAAACATTTGGGGTTACTTCAACATGAGCAAACGCGTCCCCATGATCCACGTGAACCGTAACCTGGACGAGCACCTGCAAAGATTTGTCATCGCCCATGAACTCGGCCACCGCATTCGGCACCCTAAAGTTAATGTGCCGTTCCTGCGGGCCAATACCTTTCTGTCTGTCGACCGGATTGAGCGGGAAGCCAACGAATTTGCAGTTGAGCTCTTGATGCCGGACGACCTGCTGTACGAACACCGGCACACCCGCATGACAATCGCTGAAGCAGCAGCTACTTATGGCGTGCCGGTCGACGTAGCTCACTTGAAAAAGTTCTGATTGGTTCTTCGTTTCAGGGAATTCTTACACCCCGAAACCGAACATATATTCTCGTTGAAAGGAGAAAAATCACAATGGCATCCATCGAAAAACGTGGCACCAACTCCTGGCGCCTGGTTGTCGAAGCCGGGTATGACGCCCAGGGCAAACGAATTAAACGGTACAAGACGATCCGAGTAGAGGACAAAGCTCTTCTTAGGACGACAAAGAAGCTTCAGGATTATTTAGAAATGGAGCTTGCAAAATTCAAACTGCAAATCGAAACCGGTGAATATCAGAAACCGGAAAAGATGGCATTTGAGGCGTTTGTTCACAACGAGTGGCTGCCAAAGTTCGCGCAACGGAAATACTCTCCCCGAACGGCAACGATCTATCAGACCCACTTGAAAAATCACATTATGCCTGTATTCGCAAATCGCTATTTAGATCAAATTAAGACAATCCACATTGTTGACTTTATCAATAGCCTGGAGGATAAGGGGTTATCAAACTACACAATCCTCTACATCTACAAAGTGCTCAAAAGTATTATTGACAAGGCTATTGAGTGGAAGTTCATCGATAAAAAACAGAACCCATTTGAAGGTGTGGAACAGTCCAAGGTTCCGAAGAAGAAAATGAATTATCTCGACGAGGTTTCTGCGAAGGGAGTAATTGCCGCTCTTTACAACGAGCCGACGGTCTGGAGACTGTATTTTCTTGGCTGCATGTTAGGAGGGTTTAGGCGTGGAGAACTCCTGGCTGTTGAATGGAAACACATTGACTTTGAAGCGAACACGATCACTATTGAACAAAGCATACCCCAATTCGACGGCAGCATGCCTATCGTAAAAAAACCGAAAACGGAAGATTCAGAACGGGTCGTAATAATGCCGGAATGGTACATGAGGGAGCTTTTAGCGTTTCAGCAGGATTGGGAGAAGAGAAGAAACCTGCACTCGAATAAGTGGAAAGACCGTCAATATGTTTTCTGCAATGAATCGGGCGGACCTTACTACTACACAACGCCTACATCGACGTGGAGAAAATTTCTGAAACGTAATGGCTTTGAACATATTCGGCTTCACGATCTACGACATACTGCGGCTACCCTACTGATCGAAGCTGGCGCGGATCTGAAAGCCGTACAAGAGCGACTGGGGCACTCAAAGTATCAAACCACTGCAGACCTGTATGCGCACGTTACGAAAAAGATGAGCCAAGAGACAGCGAAGAAGCTAGAAAAATTCGATCCCCGAAAAGCCACCCTGTGAATTTCGTCCCCAATCCGTCCCCAATTGATGTTTCTCACCCCATCTCGTCCCCGATTCCCGCGACCAGACAAAACAAAAAAACCCCTGATTTCTCAAGGGTTTTCACGCTCTACTACTATGGAGCGGGTGATGGGAATCGAACCCACGCCGCTAGCTTGGGAAGCTAGAGTTCTACCATTGAACTACACCCGCAAAATGTAATAGCCGGCACGTCCTGTATGTTACTTACATTAAAAATGTTTCATTCCTCTGTTATTAATTATAGCAGCAGCATCCTCCAAGTCAAGGAAAAGATATCCATAGCGGGCTTGCTTGGGAAAAAGGACGAAAAATGGTACGCAAGCCTGTTCACAGGGCTGTTGGTGACGGGGATGCAGGTCAGGGTTAGAAGTAGACTTAATAAAGAGAAAGCACTTTTTTTCAAGCATTTGAAGTCATGTTCAGAACAATCGGTTTATTAGCCGAGAGATTTTTATGCATCGCTAGCGATTTCTCTTACTCCTTTAGAAGACTGATGGAGAAAACTTCGTCAGTGGTAATAATTGCAAACTTCCCTGACTGATCATTTCATGCTTACAACAGAAGTCTTTTCTTTCAACACCGTTCCTCATTCCTTATGTTTGATTCTTCCTGCTCCAAAAAATATCCTTGAAATACAAGAAAAGCCCTCAGGATCTTCATCCCAAGAGCTGCTTGTTTCATATGTATGGTGCCGGTGGAGGGACTTGAACCCCCACGGTTTCCCTCACGATTTTGAGTCGCGCGCGTCTGCCAATTCCGCCACACCGGCATGCAAGAAAAAACTGTAGTTATATACTAGCACATTTTCGCTGAAAAATCAAATGGTGGGGAGAGACGGATTCGAACCGCCGAACCCGGAGGGAGCAGATTTACAGTCTGCCGTGTTTAGCCACTTCACTATCTCCCCAGTTGCGTGTACGTCTGTCGATGTTCACTTGCATCCATCAGAGACGACGCTTTTCAATCTATCATGAACAAGTTGATTCGTCAACCGTTTGGCCTATGGGCTGGCGATGCGCTGCAAAATTTCTTGCGCCCACTGCTGGAAAACGGCGAGAGCCTGCTCCACCTCCGCAAAATGACGTTGCTCCTCACAGGCGTAGTCGGGAAATTCCAGGATGCGGTTTTTGCGAATCAGCACTCCCCCTGCTTCGCACTTGATTTCCAAAAAATACGGTACTGACTCGTCGATGCCGAAGCGATTCTCCAAAAACTCGTAGGTGCGCACCCACTCCAGAATCTGTACCTCTGTTGGTTGCAGGCGCAAAACCTGCTCCAGGGACATAATCGTTTCGTTTCCGTAATAGTGCATGCCATTTTCCGCCTTTCTGCATGAAAATGGACGGAGCCGCAACTCCGCCCAGATATCCGCCTATTCGCTTCTTGTCTTAGATCGAGGAAAGCAGCTCCTTCAATTCCTTGACAATGACTTGCTGATAGCCGGTTCCTTCGCCGTACTGCTTGAGCATTTCTGCACGCGCCAGCTTGAGCTTTTCTTCGTAGTCCGGCGCGTTGCGGTCGGGGTTTTGCTGCTTGAATGCCGTCATGATTGCCTGAACGTGGCTTGGGCGCGGGCCCCATTTTGCCAGGACATGTCCGCCTGTATCCGCGAAAATCACAATCGGGATCGCGCGGCCGCCCATGGTGAGAAACTCATCCATCAGGTCAAGATGCTCTTCCAGAACCATGATTTCGACAGGCATGTCCGTTTCTTTCAAGGCGTGAAGAACGACGGGCAGGTTTCGTACCACGTCCCCGCACCATTCAGCGGCAAGAATCAGGCATCTGAGGTCATCCCGATGTTGCAGCGAGGCAAAAAACGCCCGGTCCTGCTCATCTGCCCAGGCAAACGCTTCCGACCAGCTTTGGTAAGCCTCCCGATTTTTGGTCATGCCTTCGACGAACGCTGTTGGAGTCAGCCCCGTGCGAAACTTGTGTGCGACATTTGCAGCCATTTGTTTGCCTCCCCTATATGTATCAGGACTTGTTTGTCTATCTGTTCCACAGCACTTGCCAAAAGTCCTTCGTCTCTGAAACCGCCTCGACGTTTTTCCTGGCAAGAAGCTGCACGCAATCGCTCGCAGTCGCCAGGCCAACGAAGCGCGGTTTCGCTTACTCGGTTGGGCCAGACTCTGGCTTGTCTGCTTCCTGTTCCTGCTTGGCCAGCTCCATCATTTTTTGCAAAAGAATGTGCTGCGGCATGTGCATCAGCCGCTCCAGGGGAACATTCAAGGCTTCGGCGAGCTTCACTGCCGTTTCCGACGAGATTTGCAAGGGACGCATGAATACAGCTCCTTTCGGTTACGAAATGCGGTCTTTTCAGTATAATACATGGCGTCCCAAGCTGCCAGAGAACGGGAGCGGCAGCGGGCAAAATCAAAAAGAGATAATCGCCTGCTTCAGTCTGCTGGCAGGGATTATCTCCTGACGAACGGGTGCCTGTTTTCGCCTATGCCTTTGGTTTGGTAAGAATACAGGGAACCCCGTTTCCAATCGCACCGGGCTGGGACATGCGCTCCAAATACGCCAAGCCGCGCGCGCATTGCTGCTTGCACGCCAGGCATGTGCCGGAGGTCACGATTTTCAAATTCAGTTGATTGGGATGCTGCCGACTATTTTTCTTCTTTACCTTTTTGCCCTTGGCCATCCGATTCCCTCCCTCTGCCCTGGTTCACTCCAGTCTATGAGGGAGAACAACCCTATTCTTTAGGCAAACATCCAAAACGCGATCGCTACAGGCAAAATGGGCCGACGTTCGCTTGGGCGGCAAAAGAAAACCGCCGGGCAGCGTGCGCCAGCGGTTCGGATTTTTCGTTCCTACTTTTTCTCGCCCAGAAGCTGCCGAAGCTCCCGCTCCAGCGTGCCTGCGTCTATCATTCCGATGATTTTTTTGCGGACGATGCCCTGCGCGTCGATCAGGTAGGTCGTAGGAAACGCCTGGACGAGATATCGGTTGGACACCGAGCCGCTTACATCCATCGGGATGGGAAAGGTCAGCTTGTAAGATTGCACGAAGGCTTGCGCGGACTCGGGGTTGTCACTGCTCGTCACGTTCACCCCGTACATGTCGATCTGTCCGCCGTACTTCTCATAGATCTTCTGCAAATCCGGCGCTTCCATCCGGCATGGCCCGCACCAGGAGGCCCAAAAGTTGAGCAGCAACGGCTTGTTTCTTTTGCCCTCTACCTTGTACGTCTGATTGTCCAGACCTGTCAAGGTAAAGTGAGGCGCCAGGAAGCCTGGTTCCGGTTTCTGCACATCTGCTACGACTGGCGCTGACAATAGGGGCTTTTCCCATACCGCGCTTCCCGCTCCCGCAATCACTAGCCCCGCCAGCAACAGCTTTTTCATTTCGTCACCTCGCCTGACTGATCTTAAAAACCTGTAAAGCCCCCGAACAATTGAATAAGCACGCGGGTAATGTCTGTCAATTTGTCTGTGTACAGCAGCACGCCGAACAAAACCATCACACCGCCGCCGACTTTCATGAATCGATCCGAATACTTGACAATGGCGCTCACTTTACTGATGAAGAACGTCATGACGAAGAAGGGAACGGCAAACCCGATCGTATACGCCAGGGTGTACGTCAAGGCACGGGACGGATCGGTGACTCCAAGCACGATAATGCCGGAGAGAATCGGTCCCACACAAGGCGTCCATCCGGCCGCGTAGGTCATTCCCACCAGTATGGACCCAGTATACCCCAAAGGACGCGATTTTAAATCGATCTTGAACGACCGCATCATCCAGTCCATTTTAAACACTTGCAGCATAATGAGGCCAATCACGACCAGTAAAATCCCGCCCAGCTGCCGGATCAGGTCCTTTTGGTTCACGAACAGATTGCCGATCCACGAGGTCGACAGCCCCAGGGCAATGAAAATAATGGAAAAGCCGAGGATGAAAAAAAACGTATGGAAAAGGGCCTGCTTTTGGAAGACGGCTCTCCCCTTTTTCACTTCCTCTACCGTCACTCCTGTTATGTAGGACAAAAAGGACGGATACAGCGGCAGACAGCAAGGGGAAATAAACGAGAGAAATCCCGCCGCAAACGCCAAAAACACCGTAAGATTTCCAGTCATATGTACCTCCGAATGGTTGATTCCTCCACTATATCCTTATTGTAGCGAATCTTTCCCTTCTTCAAAAGCGAACGCGGCACTTTGCCTTGAATCCGTGACATTTAGGTTGACATAATATTTATTATGTAAAAACAAATCTTGTCCTATGCGGCTACTGGCACACCTCCCCGTACTCTCGTCAAAGCCGACTCATACCTGGGCGCATTTGGTACTCCTCTTCTCCATCCGCAGGATTGCGCCAGGGAGCTTTGCCCCTGCCCTTGCAAAACCCGGCTGCGCCAAGCGCATTTGCGCAGCCTCGTTGCACGAATACGTATCCATTCTTCTCTGTAGACACAAAAAAGAGACGGCAAAATCGACCGTCTCTTTCTTTTCATGCCTTATTTTCTTTCTGTTACTCCTGAATGCTTACCTTGCTGCCATCCTGCAGCATCGTGATTCCAGTCACGACGATCTTGTCGCCTTCTGCCAGCCCACTCGTTACTTCGATCTTGTCGCTGGACGATTTGCCTGTGGTTACCTCTACCTGCTTGGCGATGTCGCCCTCCAGCTTGAACACGTATTGCTTTCCGTCGCGATCAAAGACCGCTTTGCGCGAGATGACGAGAGCTTTCGCGCCGCTCGCTCCATCGGATGGGAACGTCACCGTAACGACCATGTCCGATTTCAGCTCATTGGCTGGATTCGGGATCGTAATCTCGATCGGATACGCTTTGAGGGCGGAATCCATGACAGGGCTGACAGCCGTTACTTTGGCATCAATGGTTTTGCCCGTCGATTGCACGTTCACCTTCACGACTGTCCCAACTTTTACTTTCGTGATGTCCGCTTCGGACAGGTTCGCTTTTACCAAGAGTGGATTGGTGTTGACCACCACCACGACCGGCTGTTGCCCTGCCATTTGGCCAACTGCTCCGTTCACGCTGGAGACATAGCCGTTGATCGGGGACGTGACGGTCGCGTTCGCCAGTTGCTCGCGGGCGTTTTGCAAACTGACCGCGGCCTGCTTCGCCGAAGCCGCCGATACTTGCACGTTCGCTTTTTGCTGGGCAACCTGCAGGCTTTGCTGGGCGTTGTCATAAGCAGTCTGCGCGTTCGTCAGCTGTAGGTTCGCCTGCTCCATTTGCTGTGCGGAGATCGCTCCTTGCGTAAACAACTGTTGCATCCGCTGTTGGTTGCGCTTCGCGTCCGCCAGAGCGACTTCCGCCTGCTTCAGTCCGTTTCTCGCCTGAACCAGTCCCTGATCCGAGCTGCTTCCGGCCTGATTCAAACTCGCCTGGGCCAGTTCGTACGCAGCTTCCGCCTGTTTGACGCTGTTCAGCAAATCTTTATCGTCCAGTTTAAACAGCACTTGGCCTTTTGTCACATACTGACCGAGCTTCACGGGCAGCGCTACGATTTTTCCGCCCATTTTCGGAGAAAGCTGTACTTCTTCGCTCGGCGCCAGCTTCGCCGTAAGACCGGACTCGGTGGTGACAGAGCCGACGCCCACTGTTTCAATCTGGACAGGGGTTGCCGATTCCACCGTCTCTGCCTGCGGCGTTTCCGCTTGCGGGCTGGAACAACCTGCCACGAGGCTTGCGGCCAAAACGGCCAGTATGACGGGTTTTATGCTAAATTTCATGAATGTCCCTCCTCATCCCACAAACGCTTCTTACGTTTCCAAAGCGGGAACGTTTTTCATTTGTTTCTTTGCTTTTCGTTTGTTGCGTCTCTCGCGGCGCTTTTTGCCCAGATCGTCAAACCACGAGGTGACGACCGGAACCAAGACCAGCGTAATGAGTGTCGCAAAGCTCAGACCGAAAATGACCGTAATGGCCATCGGCGCCTGTGTCTCTGTACCCGATCCGCGGGAAAAAGCGAGCGGTCCAATCGCGAGAATCGTAGTCAGCGTCGTCATCAAAATCGGACGCAGACGGATCGGTCCGGCATGGAGAATCGCGTCACGCAGCTCCCAGCCTTTGGCCCGCAATTGGTTCACGTAGTCGATCAACACGATGGCGTTGTTTACGACCAGACCGATCAGCAGGATGTACCCGATCAATACGGAGACGCTGATCGTCGTTCCCGTCACCAGAAGCCCCAGGAGAACCCCTGTCACTGTCGGCGGCACCGAGAACATGATGATAAATGGGCTGTAAAACGATTCGAACTGCGCCGCCATCACCATGTACAAAAGCACGACAGAAAGCAGGATCGCCAGCGCCAGGCTACCGAACGACTCGGCCATATCCTGGCTTTGTCCGCCGAACTCGACTTTGTAGCCGTCCGGCAGATTCAGGCCGTCGAGCTTCGCCGTAATCTCCTGTGTGACGGAATTGAGGTCGCGTCCCGCCAGATCACTCGTAATCTTCACTTCGCGCGTCAGGTTGGAACGGTTGATCGTCAGCGGCACGTCCACCTTGCTGATCGAGGCAACCGAGGACAGCGCGATTTGCGCCCCGCCTGGCGCAGCAATCCGCAGGTTGTTCAGGTAGTTGATGTCTTCCTGATAATTCTCCGGCAGCTTCAGCTTAATGTCAATCTCGTCATCGCCTGTGCGGTACTTCGTGACCGTCTGTCCCTGGAAGGCCGTCCGGACACTGGAGAGAATCTGGCCTGTCGACAATCCGTACAGGCTGGCTTTTTCCGGATCGATTTTGACTTCGAACTCCTGTCTGGACGCTTCCAGGCTGGTGGTGACGTTGCTCGTGCCCGGTACTTTTTCGACCTCGCCCTTGATGATGGCGCTAATGTCCTTGAGAACGGCCAAATCGTCGCCGCGCACGGTCAGCTCGATTGGCGAGCCCATGGACATGCCTTCTGCGGCGCTTACCTTGATTTCCGGTCCCGGAATCATTTTCAACTTTTCCTGCAAATCCAGAACGATCTCGTTGGAGGAACGCTGACGCTCGGTCACATCGACGAGCAGCAGCGTGATCGTGGCCTGGTTGGAAGACAAGGTACTCGCGATTGGCGAACCGTTACTGCCGATCGACGTTGCCACAATATCTTTTTCCGGTACGTTGTTCACAATCTCTTCGACTTGCTTGGCGACTTTTTCCGTCTCGGCCAAAACGGTGCCATTCGGCATCTTGATCGAGATGGAAACCTGTCCCTGGTCCATGCTCGGGATGAATTCCGCCCCGATCATCGGCGTCAGCGCAAGCGATCCGACCATCATGACCACAGAGGAGATCATCACTGTTTTTCTATGGCCCAAAGCCCATGCCAGCAGCTTTTGATAGCCTTTTTCCACTTTTCCAAATCCGATGTTAAACCAGATAACCGGGTTGAACCCGCGATAGTTTTCGTGATTCGCATGATTCGGTACTTTCTTCAAAATGCGCGAGCTGAGCATGGGCACCAGCAGGATGGAGAAGACCAGTGCCGCGATATGCGAGTACACGACTGTCAAAGCCAGCGGTCCGAACAGCTCGGAAGCGATTCCTTCGGTCAGGGCAATCGGCAAGAATACGCAAATTTGCGCCAGAGCGGAGGCCATAACGGCCGTTCCGACTTCTTTGGAGCCGTCTAGCGCGGCTTCCATCATGCCTTTTCCTTGCTCCCGCTGGCGGAAAATATTCTCCAGCATCACGACCGCAAAGTCAATCAACGAGCCAAGGCCCAGCGTCAAACCGGAAAGCGAGATCAGGTTGATCGTCTGTCCCGTCATGTACATCAACAGGAAGGTCGCGATGATGGATACCGGCAATACGATAATCGCGATCAGCATCGACTGCAAGCTGCCCAGGAAGAAGAACAGCAGGATGATCCCGACCAATCCACCGAGCAGCGCGTGCTCCGCTGTTGTGTAGATCGAATCTTTGATGTAAGTCGAGGTGTCCAACGTTGTGGTGATTTGCACGTGTTCGGGCAGATCGGCCTTGATCTTCTCCAGCTCAGCTTTGACCTCGTCGGCCACCTCGATGGTGTTACCGCCGGACGCCTTTGTAATGGAGATCCCCAGGCTCGGCTTGCCGTTTACGTAGCTGAGCTGCGTGATGTCTTCGAGCGTGTCCTGGACTTCGGCAATATCACTCAGGCGGATAGAGCTGCCCCCTACCGAAATCGGCGTCAGCGCAATTTGCTCGACGTTGGCAAATTCCCCCTGGACGCGAATGTTCATCTTGCTGTCCCCTTCACGGACAGAACCGGCGGAGCCAGACAGGTTGCCGCTTGCCAGCGCCTGCTGAATCTGCTCCAGCGAGAGTCCGTAGGCGGAGAGTTTAGCCGGATCGACGATCACATCGACGACTCGGTCCTGACCGCCGCTGATGGAAGCTGCCGCGACGCCGTCAATCCGCTCCAGGCGCGATTGGATCATGTCTTCCGCCAGCTTTTTCAGCTTGTTCACATCCTGCTCGCCCGTTACGGCAAGCTGAATGATCGGCTGACTGTTCGGATCGATGCGCAATACCCGCGGCGCTCTCGCGGAGTCAGGCAGGATGCCCCTGACCTGATCGACTTTTTCCCGCATGTCGAGAGTAGCCTGATCGAGGTCTGTTCCCCAGTTGAACATGAGGATGACCTGGGAGGCCCCTTCAATGGACACGGATGAAATACTGTCCAGGTTGGAAACCGTCCCCAGCGCATTTTCGATCGGTTTGGTCACCAGTTTTTCTACCTCGCTGGGAGAGCCTCCGTCCACAGACGTGACGACCACGGCAACCGGGAAATTCAGCTCCGGCATCAGGTCAATCGCCAAGCGAGGCAAGGAGACGAAACCGAAAATCAAAATGGCCACGGTCAGCATAATCATCGTGACCGGGCGTTTAATCGAGAGTTCAGACAGATTCAAATCCACTCACCTCTTCTAGAAAACTTGACATGGCCAATCGTTGCCCGTCGGCATTCCCATGGTGCCGAAAAGCGACAATTAGCCTGTGATTTCTTTCTTTTGGGAGAACCATTGCTGTAGCGCATGAAGAGATGAAATCGCGTGAGGATCTTCCGGCTTTGCTTCCTGTTGTTCTGACACGCGCTCCGTTAAGGAGACCCACACGATCCGGCGGTCGGTTTGGTCGCGAAAACGACGCACCAGCTTTTCCTGCTCCAATCTGTTGATTAATCCGGAAGTGGTACTGTACGGAAGATCGACGGCCTTGCAAATTTCCCCCATCGTTTTCGGGCCGCTTCCGATTTGGTCCAGTATCAGCACCTGCTGCCAGTTCAGATCGCTACTGTCCAGTTCTTTTTTGGAAATCGACGTAAACAAGGCGCTCGCTTCTCTCAGGAGCTTTGCCAACTGAATCAGTTCTTTCATGAAAGCCTCCCCCACTATCCCTCATCACCATACTCAACCTACTTGCTCCTTATGCTAGCCAAGATTTATTCTACCGATCGTCATGGGACGTGAAGTCTATCAGTCGGTTGATTTCCCGTCAGCGGGGGGTCTATCTGGAGATAGACGACACCCCGTGCTAGAATGAAAGTAAACGAGCATCCGGCCAGAGAAAGAAGGACATCTCTTTGCTGAAACTGAGTATAAAAGCGATTCAAAAACGTTTGCTGATTATCTGGTTTTCCATCCTGATTGTGCTTGCCTTGCTGCCTGATTCGTTCATGCGCGAGACTCCCTTGCAATTTTCTCTTACGATTGTACTATTCTTTTGTTACATTGTGGTGTTCTGGATTTCAAAAAGGAACTGGAAACCGTACCAATTTGAGCTAGTGACCGTGATGCTTGGCGCCATGTCGCTCCTGAAAAGCGTGTTCGCCGGAGGGGAAGGCTTCGGGATGATGCTGCCGCTCGCCGTCTTTATCGGCTTTTACATCGAGGGACGGCGCGCACTGGCTTACGCGAGTTTTTTTGGCGCTTGCACCACGCTGTTTTTGTACTTTTACGGCATCCTCCAATTCCCGCATATCATTCCGTTTATCCTCACCTACATCGGTTGCTATATCGGCGCGCGGGGATACCGGATTCAAAGCGAGGCGTACAAAACGAATCAGACCCATCTGGAGGAGCTGCAACAAGCCCATACCGAGCTGCAGGAAGCGCATTCCCAGTTGCAGGAAGCCGCGCTGCACTCCTTGCAGGTAGCGGTTCTGGAGGAAAGGACGCGGATTGCCCGCGACATTCACGACGCGCTGGGCCACAGCCTCACCTCGCTGATTGTCCAGCTCCATGCGCTGAAATACATGCTGCAGGACGGACCGGAGCATGCGCAGGAAGCCGTGCGCAACATGCTCAGCGTAGCCAAGCAAAGCCTGGATGAAATCCGCACCTCCGTTCATACGCTCGCCATGGATAAGACGTCCCTGGGGCTTACTCCGTTACGCGCTTTGCTGTCGCAGGCGCAAAAACATACCGGAATCAAAATGGAGTTGTTGTCCTCCGAACTGGACATCCCGCTGTCCCAGGAGCTGACGATCACGTTTTACCGGATTTTGCAGGAAGCGATCACCAATACGCTGCGTCACTCCAACGCACAAGAAATTCAGGTCAGCGTTGAGCAACGAGAAGGTTCCCTCTACCTCTCGATCCAGGACGACGGAAACATCACTCCTCAAGACGAGATCAAGCCTGGATTCGGACTGACGGGGATCGCCGAGCGCATTCAGCAATTGAACGGCAGCCTGTCCTTTTTTGCAAAGGAACCGCATGGATTCAGACTCGATGTAATCGTACCGTTGGAACATGTGGAAAAAGAAAGGAGCATACGAACATGACCGATCAAGCCAAAAAACTTCGTGTGGTCCTGGTAGATGACCAAACCATGATTCGCCAAGGATTGGGGTACGTGATCCAGATGCAGCCGGATATGGAAGTCGTCGGAGAAGCCTCCGACGGGGAAGAAGCCGTGGAGCTGGTCGGAAAAATCGCGCCTGACGTTGTCTTGATGGACGTGCAGATGCCGAAAAAGTCGGGGATTGAAGCGACACGGGAGATTATGAGTAGACATCCCGCCGTCAAAGTATTGATTCTCACCACCTTCGACAATCACAATTACGTCGTGGAAGGAATCCGCGCTGGGGCCGTCGGATATATGCTGAAGGACGCCGATTCGCAGGAGATGCTCGACCTGATCCGCAGAGCCTCCCAGGGGGAAGCTCTTTTTCATACCGTGACGGCAGCCAAGGCGCTGGCGGAAGCCCTGCAGGTGCAGCGCAGCTTGACCGATCACAGCTCGGCTCCTCCCGCCTTGCTCGATGAACTGACAGACCGCGAGCTTGACGTCCTGCAACAAATCGCCTACGGGTATCGAAACGATCAGATCGCGCAAAATTTGTTTATTTCGGAAGGCACCGTGAAAACGCACGTGCACCGCATTTTGCAAAAAATGGGCGTCGAGGATCGCACCCAGGCAGTCGCCAAGGCTCTTCGGCTCAACATCGTGAAATAGCCAAACGACTCAGGCAGAAGGATAGAGTGAGACACGCGTGCCGTCGTCCCGGACAACCGAGATCGCCAGCCCCTCCTGCAATCGGGCGGCAGACATGGCTTCCTGGACGGCGGCGACTGCTTTTTCGACGTCGATCACGCGGCAAAAGACGGCTAGCGCTTCCTGGCTGTCATCGCCTCCGTCACTGTGCCCGTTTCCGGTTTTGCCGAGGCATTCATCCAGCAGTTGCTCAATGGCATACCGCATCTCTACGTCTGCTTCCGACAGGTGGCGAAAACTCACCACCAGCTTCCGCCACTCCTCCTCCGCAAGCTCTGCATAGCCTTTTTCCTTCATTTCATCCGCCCACATTTGCAACACATGCGGCGGCTTCCCTTCGATTTGCTCGGCGACGATCGCATAATGGTCGCCGATCTCGCCAACCTGACCGTAATGGACGGCATACAGACGGTCTGTTTCATCATACCACGCTTCCCAGTAGCTCCACCTCTTTTCGTTTTTATGCAACATCCGGATCACTCGTATTTCAACTCCGTTCAGTCTTTTTGTAAATTATTCCACCAAACGACACCGTTTGACAACAATTTACAAGCAGATTGATTCAAAAGCCGTGCAACTTTTTCGCGAAAAAGGACTTCACACCTACATCGGACGCATCAGGCACCGTATCACCATGTCTTTTGGCGGATGCAGATTGCCAGATCCCGTTGTTTTTCAGCGGAAGCCGATTCATAAACGTACCTGTTACCAGTACCCAGTCATTGGCAAAAAAAACAAGACGGATCGTTCCATCCGTCTTGTTGGCCAGACTGCTTTACGAGCTGGCAGAAGGAGAAAGGGGCAAGCGAATTTCGAAGCGCGCTCCATTCAGTCTCGGGGAGTTGTCCGCAAAAATTTCGCCACCGTGATCCGCGATGATTCGCTGGGTCGTGGACAAGCCGAGTCCCGTGCCCTCTTGCTTGGTCGTATAAAAAGGCACGAAGAGATTTTCCAGACAAGCAGGACTCAGGCCCGGTCCGTTGTCCTCCACGACGATGACGACCTGGCTGATCGAGGCATAGACGGTGACACGCACCACGCTGCCCTGGGTCAGCAAAGCTTCAAACGCGTTTTTCATGATGTTCAGGATCGCCTGCTTGATGCGGGAACGGTAGCCGAACACGTACCATTCGCCAGGGGTGATGTCCAACTCCAGCCTGATCCCCCTGCGGTTGGCTTCTGGCTCCAGCAAACGAATGACCCCAAACAGCTCATCCAGCACGAGAAAGCGTTCGGCCACGATTTTGTCATCCCTGTACCGGGCCAAAACCAGCACGTCGTTCAGCAACCCGTCAATGCGTTCAATCTCCGTCAAAATGACGGAAAAGTAGGACTCGCTGCGCCCCGCCTCTCCCTGCTCACGCAGCAGCTGAATAAAGCCTTTGATCGAAGTAAGCGGATTGCGGATTTCGTGCGCCATCCCTGCGGCCAACTGTCCCACGGCCGCCAATGCTTCGCGCCTGTTCAACTCTTCCTCGTATCGTTTGCTCTCGGTAATATTGCGAAAAACGGCAATCGCTCCCCACATTTCGCCCCTGTAAAAAATCGGACTGGTGCTGACTGTCGTCCACTTCGCACGGTATTCTGCCATGTAATGGCCTGACTGTCCGCGTTCGACCACCCATTGGACGAACCTTTCACTCTCGTGCGGCCGGAATGCTTCGTCAATGTTTTGGCCGATAATTTGTTCGCGTTCGACGCCAAACAGCTGGCACAGCGCCTGGTTGGCTTCGATGATTTTCAGCGTGCGATCAATCATCAAAACGGCGATGTCGCTCGAATGCAGCACCAGCTGGACCAGTTCCTGCTCGGCAAGCGAGGCAATTTGTTCCCCTGGCACCCGCTCCAGAGCCGCGCTCGCAGCTTGCCGGGGATGCGGCGGACGACTCGTCTGGCTGTACACGCCCACTACTTGGGCAATCAGCTGATCCATCGCCTGAAAAAACGCGTATTGTCCTCGTAAAAGCTCAAGCTGCTCCGCTTCACTTTGCGCCAGCATGGCCGTGTCGTGATTCATCTGCTCGATAATGCTGTCCCGGCACACCCGCAGGCACTGCACCAGCGTCGCAAGATTCAATCCTTGAAGCAAACATTTGTAAACGATTTCGTTCATTTCTTGTTCAGAAGCTGTCGGATGATCGGTTTCCAGAACTTCCGCCCAGCGAACGAGCAGGTGGACGAGCAAAGCCTCAGTTTGTGTGCGGTCTCCCAGAAGCGAAGCAGAGTAGTCGTGTTTATCAGAAAGAAAAGAAAACGTTTTGGCCACCGCTGCAGGGGCCAAATGAGTAAGATACTTACTTATTCGATTTTTCAAAACGCTCTGACTCCTTTTCTTCTTGCTTCATTGAGACCTTCCTTCCAATATGTATGATAGTGACTCTATTATGGACACAAAACCGACATGATGTAAAGCAGCGTGTCCTGCCAGAACACCGTTTGAAACCGCTTTCTTCTCTCCTTCTATCCTATCACGATCAAGCCGATGTTTGGTAAAAAAATCATTTATTGTTCAACGATTACGAAAAAGCATTTGCCCCGCAACGACAAATGCTTCTTTATTTTCTTAGGAATGAGCCTTCACGATGTAATTACGTAAGTCGGACTTGACCGGACTGTTCTGGTTCGTCCCGGCATGAGCGCGCTTGAACGCCTCGCTTTGCGTCCAGTTTTGGAAGGCTTGTTCATCCGTCCATTTGGTAAAGACGATGTACTCATCGCCTTCTGTCGGGGCGAGGAAGAGAAACTCCAGGAACCCTGGCACTTCTTTCATCCGCTCGCCGCCGCCGGCAAAAGCGCGTTCGAGGTGAGACTGGTAATCGGCAGGAACTTTCAATCTGTTCATGGATACGTACATGCTTGTCCACGTCCTTTCTGAATGGGTTACCCTTCCATTATACACGCCACAGCCAAAAACCAAAAACCGCAGACGCTTCAGTCACGCCTGCGGTTGAGCTGCTGCTCCAGCATAATTTCCATCAACAAGGTGTCCTGCAACGGGTCCTTGGGATCGACCGTCAAAAGCGCGGCGACAGCCGCCATGGCGCAGCGCACAGATTGGTACGAGTAAAAAGCATCGCGCTCCGTCTCGCTGAACAAGGAAAGGTCCGAGCGCTCCTGGACCGGATAAGGAAAGTCGGTTTCTACGCCTGCCCGGTCCAGCACGATCAGCGCCTGCTTGATCGCAAGCAGTGCCGCGCTGACGCTGAGTCCGTACTCCTGGCGCAAGTCATCCCATACCTGAAAAGCGGATCGCTCCACTCTCTCCTGATTCGGTCGTGTGATGATTCCCGATTTCCGCCCTTCCTTCAAAAGCCAGTCGACGAAGATGTCATGGCGCGGTGGAAACGCATACACTTGCAGCTTGATTTCCAGTTCGGTAGGGAAATCTTTGGCAAAGCGCGCATGAGCCAAGGACATCTCGTAGCGCCGGGAAGGATGTCCGGGCACGGTCACAAAAACGGTATCCTGGCGAACAGCCGCAATCTGCAGCTTCGTTCTCGCCGGAATCCGGCCCTGGGGCGCCTTTTCCCGGCGGATATTGCCCGGAATCAGCTCCGTTCCGAACTGGTGGTACTCCAGCGGAGAATCAATCCACGGAATCGGTTCACGGGTTTGGATCTCGTACAGCCCGTTAAACGTCACCCATTCGCCTGGGCGTCGCTGACTGCGAATCAGGACAGCATGGATTTCTTTTTCCGGCGGCAATTCGGTATCCTGATCGTCCGGGGGCGGCTGGAGCCGCTTGTGCTCGATCAGGATGCAGTCGTTCATGTACAGACGTTCAAGCAATTCTCGTTTGCTGACCCATTCGTATCCGATCCGGTAAATCCGATTTTTCATCGGTTCCACCTCCTTTTGGTCGCCAGTATCGGGTTCCTTCATGAATGAGTAATATTACCCTACCATATGTATTTCTCTCTTTGTCCGTGCCGGATCGATCGTACAATCCGCAGCAAGTCTCCCGCTGCTTTCCCGGGCGAGTCGGCCCGGCTGATCGCGCTGATGACGGCGACGCCATCGGCTCCCGCGCGTAGCACCTGCTCTGCATTCTCAAGCGTGATCCCGCCGATGCCCACGATCGGCAAGTCGCTGCCGACAGCCTCGCGGATGGCGCGAAGTCCCTCGGGTCCAATCGGCTCGCCCGCATCCGCCTTCGAGGAAGTGGCGAACATCGCGCCTACGCCGATGCAGTCCGCTCCGCCTTTTTTAGCCGCGAGCGCTTCCTCCACCGTCCCTGTCGACACGCCGATGTACATGGCTTCGCCTACTTTGGCTCTCACCTCGGACAATTGCATGTCATCCTGTCCGACGTGGACCCCGTCCGCCTGCAAGCGAACCGCCAGCTCCACATCGTCATTGACGAAAAACAATGCTTGCGATTCGCGGCACAGCTTTTGGAGCTGCCGCCCCAGCTCATGACGCTCTTCAGGCGTCAGCTTGCTGCCTTTGTCACGCAGTTGCACGGTACCGACTCCGCCCGCAAGCGCCTCGCGAACGATCTCGATGGTCTTTTCGCTGGAAAATCCGCAGTCCTGGGTGCCAATCACGAAGTAAACGCCCATCTTATCTCGAAGTGTTTGCCTGTCTTTCATTTTCCATTCCCCTCCCAATGATCCAATGCCGCGCGATACGCCATAGCGGCTGCCTTCACATCTTTTGCATCGGTGATTCCCGATAGCACGGCAATTCCCGCGCAGCCTGCGGCGAGCACCTCACGAGTCCGCTCCGGCGTAATCCCGCCCAATCCGATCACAGGAATGGCCCACGCCGCCGTTATTTTCATCAGTTCGCCCGTCCCTCTGGGCGCGAGGTTCGGCTTCGAGCCGCTCGGAAAAATATGTCCGTACATCAAATAGTCTGCCCCTGCTGCCACTGCCTGCTCGGCTTCCGCAAAGGAATGAACGGAGCGACCTACTTTTTGTTCCCGCCGCAATACCTGCCGGGCGTCGCCAACCTCCAGGCTGTGGTAAGCAAGATGGGCGCCTGCACAACCTGAGGCGACACTCACATCGACCCGATCGTTGACCAATAGACTTGCGAGCGGAACCACATTCGCCAAAGCCCGAACCCAGTCCATACACTCCCTGGCCGTTCGCTGCTTTTCGCGAATATGCAGGTAATCCATCCCTCCGGCATAGGCCGCCTCGGCCATCCGCAGCACCTCTTCGAGCGTTTGTCTGCCGTTCGTGATGACGTGAAGCTCCCGGCTACTGCGCATCTGTATTGGCACCGTCCCCGGCCAACGCTGTCAAGCATTCCTGCAACCATTGCGTCGTCTTGTCGTCTTTTTCGGCAGGCGCTTGCGCGAGCAATTCCGCGACCAGTCTCCGCACGAAAAACGCTTGCTGCACCGTCAGTGGAAAGGTAATCGTTTTGGGCTTGGTCGCTTGTTTCTCCAGCGTCTCCACTCCGGCCAAAAGCCGATCTCCGATGGATTCGACCAGCTCGCGAAGCTGCTCGTTTTGCTTCAGCTCGTCATAGCATCCGTCGTAGAGTCGGCACAAAATCAAAAACGCCTGTGACGACATGGTCACCGGCTGTACGTCATGCATCGGTTCCGTCATACGGTTTTTCCCCTCCACTCGCTTGAAAAACAAAACCATTATAACACAACTCGTCTGGAATCGAAGCATTTGCTGCGCGGGCCTGGCTTGTGAAAAGCAGAAAAAAACCGCTGAAAGCTCAGCGGTCTTTGGCGGTACCTTCGTTACGGTCATTGTGGTGAGATTGGCGCAGGTTCGTGTTCTGATCGTTGTGATCGAGCGTTTTCCCGCGGTTTTTCCCCAAGTCCTTGCTGTTGTTGTTTTTGCTCATCGGATTCACCTCCTGTGGTCATTTGCCCACAGGATAGCGTAACCCGTTTGGCACGGTTTATTCGTGAACGGTCTGATGCCGGGCTCGTTTCCACAGCGCATGGGCAAGCGCAAAAGGCAGACGCCAGCCAAGCAGAAAGGCCAACGTCACGAAGTAGGTCACGCCGGCAAAAATGAGCGTGATCGGCACGCCCGTCCACCAGGAACGGATCAATAAGCCAATCGGAGCTGCCAGCGTCCACGTGAACAGCATGGTGAGCAGTTGCCGCCCCCAGGACGAGTAGGCACGTTCTGCATAGGTGCGAAACACGAGGATGGCGATGATCCAGCCGATCAAAAACGGAGCCAGCGTCTCGCCTATTCCCAAAAGTGTGACTGGCAAGTTGTGCGCCAGCTTTCCATAGTAGACAAACAGCAAAAAGGCGACCAGATCCCCGGCAAACAGGACGCAGCCGGCTGGCAAGATGCGGAGTCTCATGTACACCCTCTTTTCTACACGCAACTGAGGTATTCCTCAAGGTTCATCCCTATTGTACACAGGAAGGGTTGGACCTACAATCGCCCCGCCCCTTTCTTCACCAAACAGCAACATTTCCAGCCGCTGCTTCACCTCCGGCCACTCCCTGTCGAGGATGCTGAAAGTAACCGAATCGCGAATGAATCCGTCCCGCATCACCATATGATTGCGGAGCACGCCCTCGCGAATGGCGCCGATGCGGGCGATGGCGCGCTGGGAGTTGAGGTTGCGCGCATCGGTTTTCAACTGGACGCGAATGCAGCCAAGCTCTTCGAAGCAGTGGCGCAGCAAGAGCCATTTGCACTCGGTGTTGACAGCCGTTTTCCAGACGGCGGGGGTCAGCCACGTAAACCCGATTTCCAGTCCGCGATCTTTGCGGGAAATGGCGAGAAACCGCGTGCTGCCGATGACCTGCCCGTCCCCGCGGTTGACGATGGCAAAGGGCAGCTCGGTTTGCTCCGCTTCGTTTTGCATCGCCTGCTCAATAAACGCTTGCGCGTCTTCGCGCGTCTGAATCTCCACCGACATGTACGACCAGATTGACGGAAAAGCCCCCGCAGCAAAAATTCCGTCCGCATGCGCCAGACGCAGCGGCTCCAGTCTGACCCGCTTTCCTTCCAAGGTGACAGGCTCGATTGTTCGCATCGTCGTCTCTCCTATACTGTACTGCCCGGCTGCCCGCGCCATACAGTTTCGCGAAATTTTTCCTATGATAAAGGGGGAGGAAGCCGCTGTCAAGAAGCATCAACACCCCACCCGATAAAAAGGTAGCTTCATCGCCTTTGTTCGTGTACAGTTAAAAGGGAATTACGGGGATGTGGAGGTATCTACAGATGCACGCGAACCTTCGTTCGTTCATCGAACAATTGCGCCGCGCCGGACAAGTCGTGGAAATCGACGCACCAGTCGATCCCTATCTGGAGCTGGCGGAGATTCATCGCAGAGTCATTGCAGAGGGCGGACCCGTTCTGCTTTTCACCAATGTCAAAGGAAAATCGTTTCCCGTGGTCACGAATCTGTTCGGGACCGTAGAGCGGGTCGACATGGCGTTCGGGCCAAAGCCCGAAGCTGTCGTCCGCAGCCTGGTGCACGGGATGGACAAGCTGTTGCCGCCAAAGCTTTCCGGCTTGTGGGAGCTGCGCGAGCCGCTGCTGGAAGTCATGCGCACAGGCACCAAAACCGTGTCTGCCTCGCAAGCGCCGGTGACGCAAATTTCAACCACCGATGTCGACATGACCAAGCTACCTGCCCTGACCAGTTGGCACCTGGATGGCGGCCCGTTCGTCACCTTGCCGCTGGTTTATACAGAGCACCCGGAGACAAAAGAGCACAACCTGGGCATGTACCGCATCCAGATTTACGACAAAAACACGACGGGCATGCACTGGCAAATCCAAAAAGGCGGCGGATTCCACTATCATGAAGCCGAAAAACGGAACCAGCCGCTGCCTGTTACCCTTACGATCGGCGGCCCGCCTGCCCTGATCGTCTCCGCCATTGCTCCACTGCCGGAAATGGTGCCGGAGCTGGTTTTCGCTTCGCTCTTGATGGGCGACAAGCTGAAAATGACGGAGGTACCGAACCATCCGCACCGGATCGTCGCGGAAGCCGAATTTGTGTTCGCGGGAGAAGTTCCTCCGCACATCAGACGCCCGGAGGGGCCTTTTGGCGATCACTTCGGCTACTACTCCTGGGAGCACGACTTCCCGGTGTTCAACGTGAAGCAGATGTGGCACCGCAAAGACGCCATCTATCCGGCCACCGTCGTCGGGAAGCCGCGTCAGGAGGACTATTACATCGGGGAATACTTGCAGCGGCTGCTGTCGCCTCTCTTCCCTGTCGTCATGCCGGGTGTCAAAGCGCTCTGGACGTATGGCGAGACAGGCTTCCACGCGCTCGCCGGCGCGATTGTGCGCGAAAGCTACTATAAAGAAGCCATGGCGCATGCTTTCCGCATCATGGGAGAAGGCCAGCTGACGTTGACGAAGTTTTTGATGGTGAGCGATGTGCCGTGCGACCTGGGCAATTTCAAGCATTTTCTTGAAATCGTCCTGGCTCGCTTCCAGCCGGAACGCGACCTGTTGATCGTCAACGACACGTCGAACGATACGTTGGACTATACCGGTCGGAAGCTGAACCACGGCTCCAAAGGAATCATGCTCGGCATCGGCGACCCAGTGCGGGAGCTGCCGCGGGCGTATCAGGGCCATGGCATTCCGAGCATGACCGACATTCGCGCGTTTTGCCCCGGATGTCTCGTCATTTCCGGGCCAAGCTTCAGCGAAAGACCGGAGCTGGGCGAGGAGCTGCTGCCCTATCTCAACGAAAATCTCGCGGACTGGCCGATGATCTGCATTGTGGATGATGCCGCGATCGCCGAGCAGCAAAGCAGCTTCCTGTGGACCGTGTTCACTCGTTTCGATCCGGCCCACGATCTGTATGCCAAATCGACGATTGTCCGCAACAAAATCCGCTACGAAGGGCCGCTGGTTGTCGATGCGCGGATGAAGCCTTTCTATCCGGATGAAGTAGAGACGCTTCCGGAAATTTCGGCTTTGGTCGACAAACGCTGGAACGAATATTTTCCAAAAGCATAGCATCGCCCCCTGCATACGTCTGGAACGGATCGTTCCGGACGTTCTTTTTTTGTCCGGGAAAAAGCTGTACTCAGGGCTTCTGTCCTCCCATATAATGTTACACCTTGTATTCAAGACAACCTGGGGCGATTGTCTGAATACCGGTGATTTTGTCAAAAAAGGAGGAACGAAATGAAGACGCAGGCGGACTCTAACGGAATTGTCACCCTGACAAAAGAAGGGGAAGACCAGATCAAGGACAGCCCGCTCAATAATGAAGGGCTGCGACCGACCACCAAAGCGGAGCATTCCTGGACCGCGTACAACTTTGCCAGCCTTTGGATCGGGATGTCGATCTGTCTTCCCACATACGCGATGGCAGCCGGGTTGATCTCGTTGGGAATGAGCTGGTGGCAGGCGATTTTGACGATTATTCTCGGAAACTGTATTGTCCTTATTCCTATTCTCCTCAACTCCCATGCCGGGACGAAATTCGGCATCCCCTATCCTGTGTTCGCCCGACTCTGGTTCGGCTCCAAGGGCGCCCACATCCCAGCCGTCGCCCGCGGCCTGATCGGAGCTGGCTGGTTTGGCATCAACTGTTGGTTCGGCGGTGCCGCCATCGACACGCTGCTCATGTCGGTGACAGATTGGGCCAGTGTCCCTGGTCATCTGTGGATCGCCTTCTTCGGCTTTTGGCTGTTGAACGTATGGGTAGCCTATCGCGGTCCGGAAGCCATCAAGAAGATGGAAGCCTGGGCGGCGCCGATTCTGATTATCATGAGCCTGGCCTTGCTCGTCTGGGCGCTGACCAAAGCGGGCGGCTGGGGACCGATGTTATCGGCTCCGTCTCGATTCACTTCTACCGGCGAATTTTTACAGGTCTTTTTCCCGGCCCTGACAGGAGCCATCGCCTTCTGGGCAACCATGGCGCTCAATATTCCTGACTTCTGTCGCTACGCGAAAAGCCAAAAAGCGCAAATCATCGGCCAATCCTCTTCCTTGCCGACGACCATGGGCTTCTTCTCCTTTATCGGGGTCGCCGTCGCTTCCGCTACCGTTGTCATCTACGGAGAAGCGCTGTGGGACCCGGCAGCCGTACTGGCCAAGTTCTCGCCATTCGCCATCTTCCTCGGCACGCTCGGCATCATCCTCGCCACGCTGACAACCAACGTGGCGGCCAACATCGTCGCCCCCGCCCGCGCCGTGGAAAACCTCGCGCCACGCCGCCTCTCCTACGAATCCGGAGCGATTATCGCCGGTGTCGTCTCCTTGCTGATGCAGCCATGGTATATCCTCGAAAACTTCGGCAACTACATTTTTCTCTGGCTCGGTACGTATGGCGCGCTGCTCGGCCCGATTGACGGAATTGCCATCGCGGACTACTGGCTCGTGCGCAAACGGCGCATTCACCTGACCGAGCTGTACAAACCGAACGGCATGTACGCCTACAAAACAGGCTTTAACATGCGCGCGATCTGGGCCATGCTGATCGGGATTGCGATTCCGTTTGTCAGCAAGTACATCCCCGGTCTCCATATCATTTGGGATAACGCCTGGACGATCGGACTGCTGATTTCGCTTGCGATCTACACCTGGATGATGAAAAACGACGCTTCGATCATGAGCCAAAAAGCGTACGACCAGATTACTGCCCAGGAAAAGGAGGCGCACGCTTCCTGAAATCCGACTCCGCGCCAAAAAAAGACTGGCACCCTGTACGGTTGCCAGTCTTTTGCTTGTGGCTGCAAAAAAGCACACTACCATTTGAATTGGCTGATCGATTCCTGCAATTCGTGGGACAGCTCGTTCAAATTGTTGCTGGAGCGGGCAATTTCCTGCATCGCAGCGAGCTGCTCCTCTGCTCCGGCGGAGACGGATTGCGTATGGACGGCCGATTCCTCCGACAGCCTGTTCATCTCGTCCATGGCGGAAGCAACCTGCTGCACGCTCGCGGACATTTGCTCGGTAGCTGCCGAGACCTCCTGGATTTGTCCTGCCACATCCCGGGAGGATACCACGATGCGCTGGAAGGTTTCTCCCGCCTCCTGAACGGCGGCCGCCCCTCTTTTCGCCTCTTCGGTCCCTGCCAGCATGACAGAGACGACCTGCGCCGTTTCTTGCTGGATTTCTCCGATCAGGCGGGCGATTTCTCGCGCCGACTCCTCGGATTGTTCCGCCAGTTTGCGAACCTCATCCGCCACGACGGCAAATCCACGGCCCTGCTCTCCAGCCCGCGCGGCCTCAATCGCCGCATTCAGCGCCAGCAGATTGGTCTGGGAGGCGATGCCCGTAATGACATCGACAATTTGCCCGATCGCTTCCGAACGGACGCCGAGCTGCTGGACGAGGTCTGCCGCGTGATTCACGCCTTGGGCAAGCGAATCGATCTGCGCGACCGCCTGTTGAATCCTGCTGTTCCCTTGCTGGGCATCATCCGCAGCCACCGCCGACGCTTCCGACACGGCGCCGGATGTATCCGCAATCCGTTGAATCGCGATGGACATTTCCTCCATAACACGCACGCTTTCCCGCATGCGCTGGGTCTGCACCTCGGCCGATGCCGCAATCTGCTCGACGCTTCCTATCGCCTGCTCGGTTGCCCGCACCGTTTGCGCCACGCTTGCCGACAACTGCTCGGAGGAAGCTGCAACCTCTTCTCCCGCGACTTTTACCTGTTCGATCAAGGAGCGGAAGTTGACGACCAGCTCATTGAAAGCAACCCCGAGCCTGCCGACCTCGTCTTTGGCCAGGTAAGCGACAGGAGCCACCGCCAGATTCCCTTGGGCCAAATCTGCCATGCGGCTGGCGACAACCCGCAGCGGGTCGGAAATCAGCCGGGAAATCAAAAAGCCGAGTGCGCATGCCAGGACAATCGAGGCTCCCCCGACGCCGAGCAAAAGCAGCCCCGCTTTTTCCGAATCTGCCGCGTTTTCCTGTTGAATCGCACTCGCCTGGGAAGACTTGTAGTTCGCCCAATCCAGTTGCTCCTGATTAATCAGGCTGAGCGTTTGGTCTGTGCCCCGGTAGTACGCGTACGCCTCATCGGTCTGATTTTGCTTGAGTAGCTGGATCACCTTGCTCTGGTCCTTGCTGTACCGATCCAGAAGCTCTTTCAGCTTCTTGACGCGCTCTTGCTCCGTTTCGTCCAGGCGAGAGTCCTGGAGGAACTGGAACGTCCTGTCCGCAGAAGCCATTCGCTGATCCAGCTCGGTCTTGTACTGGGCGAGGGCAACCGGGGTCGGAGCGAGAATCATTTTGTAGACCAGCCCGTCAATCGCCTGCATATCTTGCCGCCAGTCGTTGATCCACTTTACGGGAAGCAGTTGCTCCTCATACATGGCCTGCATTCGCTCGCCGGATATTTTCACATGGTAAAACCCTGTCATTCCGACGCCACACAAGAAGACCGCCATCAAGACGATCAAACTGAACATTTTGGCTCTGGTACTGAGGTTACGTAGTAGGTTCATTGCTGTAGAAAATCCTCCCGTGTCCAAAGTAGATAGTTGAAAAACCTCAAATATTGTCTAATCTTACCAAACTCCGACGAATCCGTCGATAGTCTTGGGTGAATTCTCACGATTCGAGGACAGCGAGTAGGGAGATCTCCTTAATTTGCGCGTCAGGCTCATAACAAACATAATAAGTCAGCTCCGGGCTGATCCGGTAGCGAATGCCCCGGTAGCCACAGGCAAGCAACCAGGCCCGCACCTCGTCCCCGGTCCATTCCAGCCATTCCTCGTGCGACAGCTCGGCCGCGCGCCGCTCCAGCGCTTCTGTCGAGTGTCTGTGTCGTAGCGCCTCGCTCCTAAGCTCATTTTCGCCGTAGCGCTCGTCCAGCCAGAACAGCCCCGGCAATGTCAGCTGCTGCTTGAGCACGGCGGCTTTGTCCCCGATGGTTTCCGCGTGACAGATCGCATACTGTGCAGCGACAACCGGATGGCTTACCAGGTACACGCCGGAGCCAAACACAGCCTTGGCGCTGGCTCCATTGGTAAACCGGCGGCGTTCTGCCCGTTCGTAGCGCTGCGCCCTGACTACCCGCAGCGCTTCTTCGTACTCCACTCCCCGATACACCGTCTGCTTCATTGCTGGCCGCTCCTTTTTGGCGTTTTCGCGAATCAAAGTCTTGCCAGAATGCGAAAAAGAAGGAAGACGCATGCCCTACGCCTCCCTCTCCTTGTTTTACGGCAGCAATCTGACCATATCGTCGTACGTCTCCGGGCGACGATCTCGATAAAATTGCCACGTATTCCGCACGTCGCGGATCGTTTCGCGGTTCATGTCCGCCACAATTACCTCGTCCTGGTCGCGATTGCCGACCGCGACAAACTGCCCGCGCGGATCGACCAGGTACGACTGTCCGTAAAATTCCCCCATGTTCCACGGCGCTTCCGTTCCGACGCGGTTAATCGCGGCGACGTAGTAGCCGTTTGCCACCGCGTGTGCGGGCTGTTCGAGCTTCCACAAATACTCGGACAGACCGGCGACGGTGGCGGAAGGATTGAAGACGATTTCGGCGCCGCCCAGGCCAAGCAGCCGCGCCCCTTCCGGGAAGTGGCGGTCGTAGCAGATGTATACGCCGACTTTGGCGAAAGCCGTATCGAACACCGGGTAGCCCAGGTTTCCCGGCTTGAAGTAATACTTTTCCCAAAAACCGCAGCCGCTGCTGCCCACGCCGACATGCGGGATATGCTGTTTGCGGTATTTGCCCAGGTACGCGCCGTCTGCATCAATGACGGCCGCCGTATTGTAATAGGTGCCGATGCCGACCTTTTCGTACACGGGCAAAATCAGCACGGTTCCAAGTTCCCTGGCCAGCGCGGAAAACTGCTGCACAGTCGGGCCATTTGGCACTTCTTCCGCCGATTCATACCATTTCGGGCTTTGTTCCGCGCAAAAATAAGGGCCGTAAAAAATTTCTTGCAGACAGATGATCTGCGCCCCTTTGCCGGCAGCCTCCCGCACCATTTTCACATGCTTTTCGATCGCCTTTTCCTTGTGAAGGTGCACCGGCTCGTCGCCGTGCACGTCATGTTTGGCCTGAATCAGCCCGATCGTCACTTTATCCGCCATCTTGCATCTCCTCCCCCAGCCTTTTGCCTATGGCTATGGTCTGGCAAATGTCGACCGTTTCACGTAGCGGCCCGCCCCCGCATGGCCAACGAACTGCTTGTTGCGGACGACGAACGCGCCGCGGGACAGCACGGAGATGACATCGCCGTAAACCTGCATGCCTTCAAACGGGTTGTAGTCCACATTCATATGGTGCGTCTCCACCGAGATCGTCCGCTGCACAGCCGGATCGAACAAGACGATGTCCGCATCGGAGCCAACCGCAATCGTGCCTTTTTGCGGGAACATGCCGAACAGCTTGGCGACCTTGGTGGAGGTGATGTCCACGAATTGATTCAGGCTGATTTTGCCTTTGCGCACGCCCTCGGAAAAGAGGATGGTCATGCGATCCTCGATGATCGGGCCGCCATTTGGAATCTTCGTGAAATCGCCGCGGCCCAGCTCTTTTTGCCCGGAAAAGTTGAACGGGCAGTGGTCGGAGCCGACCGTTTGCAAAATCCCGTTTTTCAGGGCGCTCCACAGCACGTCCTGATTCCACTTTTCTCGCAACGGCGGGGACCAGACGTATTTCGCCCCTTCGAAATCCGGCTTTTCCAGCGCGGTGATATCCAGCACCAAATATTGCGGACATGTTTCGCCGTAGACGTTCCAGCCTTTTTCGCGCGCCTCGGCGATCCGGCGTACGGCATCGGCGCAGGACACGTGCACGACGTACAGCTGGGCATCCGCCAGCGCCGTAAGCGCAATGGCGCGTCCCGTCGCCTCGCCTTCCGCTTCCGGCGGCCGGGTGTAGGCGTGGTAGATCGGGTCGGTATTCCCTTGCGCAAGCGCCTGCTTGGTCAAGTAATCCAGCACATCTCCGTTTTCGGCGTGCACCTGGACCAAAGCCCCAAGCTCCTTGGCGCGGATCAGCGTCTTGAACAAGGTTTCGTCGTCGGCCATCAGCACGTTTTTGTACGCCATGAACACTTTGAGTGACGTGATCCCTTCGTTGTTCACGACCGATTCCAGTTCTTCCAGCACCTGGTCGTTGGCATCGGACACCATCAGGTGAAAGCCGTAGTCGATGACGGCTTTGCCTCTCGCTTTTTCGTGCCAGGTCGCAATCGCGGAGTGGAGCGAATCGCCTTTGCTGGTCAGGCAAAAGTCTACGATGCTCGTCGTCCCGCCGAATGCGGCTGCCTTTGTGCCTGTAAAAAAGTTGTCGGACGTCACGGTGCCGCCAAACGGCATATCGAGATGCGTGTGCGGATCGATCCCGCCCGGAAGCACGTAGCAACCGGTTGCGTCAACGACCTCCGCATCTGCGACTTGCAGGTCCGCGCCTATGGCGACTATCTTTTCGCCGTCGATCAGCACGTCCGCCTGATACGTGTCTGCCGCCGTCACAATCGTGCCGTTGCGAATCCATTTTTTCATGCCCTTCCTCGCTCCTTTCCCTGCCGTGCCGAAATGAGACAACCCACATTCCTGTACATGCTATGCCGCGGATGTCCCCTTCATGCCACTCCCCCGCTTTCTCACGCCTCGGCGCTGCCCCCGCTCGCCAAGGCGGCCTGGCGCTGATTCCAGGAGAGCGGCGGCTTGCCCGTAGGAATCTCCACCATCTCGATCGTTCCTTCTACCGGACAGACGATCGAGCACAGGTTGCAGCCGACGCAGTCTTCCTCGCGCACCACGAGCCGTTCCTTGCCCGTTGCGGCGTCCTTTGTAATATCAATGCATTGGTGCGACGTGTCTTCGCAGGCGATATGGCATTTGTTGCAGTTGATACAGGTTTCTTCGTGGATGCGGGCGACCACCTTGTAGTTCAGGTTCAAATGGCCCCAGTCCGAATACGTGTGTACAGCCTTGCCGACAATGTCCATGACCGAGGCGATTTGGCGCTGGTCGAGGTAGTTGTTCAAGCCGTCGATCATGTCCTCGACGATCCGAAAGCCGTGGTGCATCGCGGCGGTGCATACCTGCACGCCAGTCGCTCCCATCAGCAAAAACTCGACGGCATCCCGCCAGTTGGAAATGCCTCCGATGCCGGAAATCGGCACGCCGACAAACGGATCGCGGGCGCACTCGGCGACCATGTTCAGGGCAATCGGCTTCACCGCCGGTCCGCAATAGCCGCCATGCGCGCCTTTTCCGTCCACGTGCGGGATCGGCAGCCACTTGTCCAGGTCTACCCCCATCAGGCTGTTGATCGTATTAATCATGCTGATCGCGTCGGCTCCGCCTGCCGTAGCCGCCCTGGCGGTAAAGCGAATATCGGTAATGTTCGGGGTAAGCTTGACGATAACAGGCGTCTGGGCCACTTCTTTTACCCATTCGACCTGCTGGCGAATCAGATCGGGGTGCTGCCCTACCGCCGAGCCCATGCCCCGCTCCGCCATGCCGTGCGGACAGCCGAAGTTCAGCTCCAGCCCGTCGACGCCGATCGCCTCCACTTTTTTGACGATCTCATGCCACGCCTCCTGCTTGTGCTCGACCATGAGCGAGGCGATCAGCGTATGCTTGGGAAACCGCTTCTTCGTCTCCTCCATTTCCTTCAGATTGACTTCCAGCGGTTTGTCCGTAATCAGCTCGATATTGTTGAACCCGAATACCCGCTGCCCGCCAAAAGTCAGTCCGGCAAACCGCGACGTGACGTTGATGATCGGCTCCCCGAGCGTTTTCCAGACAGCTCCGCCCCAGCCAGCCTCGAAAGCACGCTGAACCTGATAGCCCGAATTCGTCGGTGGCGCAGATGCCAGCCAGAACGGGTTCGGGGATTTGATCCCCGCTAGATTGATAGAAAGATCGGCCATGATTTTTCTCCTCCATCTTTTTGGCTGCTAGACTCGTCCTACTCCCCTGCGCTAGTCGAAAAAGCTTCTGGATATTTTACAGAATATTCTTACTACCATTTCTTTAGACAGGCTGCTTCTGGTCGCGGATCGCCTTGTCGATGGCATGAGCGGCACGTTTTCCGTGATTGGCGGCGTCTACGACCATCGCGTCCGTCTTGCCTCCGCCAAAAATCACGTCCCCTGCGGCAAACACCTTCGGATGCGAAGTCCGGTAGGTGCCGTCCTCGACGCTGACGATGCCGTTTTGATGCTGCAAACCAAACTGCTCGATCAAGGACAGATGGCGGTTTTGTCCAATCGCCTTGACGACAAAGTCCACCTCGATGAAAAACTCGCTGCCCGGGATCGGCACCGGACGTTTTCTGCCTTTGGCATCCGGTTCTCCCAGCTCCATCCGGATCAGCTCCAGTCCTGTCACGCGTCCTTGATTCCCCAAAACGCGCGTCGGCGCCACGAGCCAGCGAAACTCCACGCCGTCCTGCTTGGCGAACTCGTATTCGAACTGGTAGCAGCTCATTTCCTGCACCGTTCTGCGGTACAGAATCTGCACATTATCCGCCCCCAGCCGCTTCGAACAGGTTGCGGCGTCAATCGCTGTGTTTCCCGCGCCAATCACGACTACTTTTTTGCCGACCATGTCCGTAGTCAGCGGCTTGGTCTTGGTATTCTCCACCAAGGCAATTGCATCTAATACCCCGTCCAGCTCTTCGCCTGGAATGCGCAAGGAAGGGACGTCGCCCATGCCCACAGCCAGCAGGACCGAATCGTAGGTGGCAACCAGTTCGTCTGGCATGATGTCGACGCCGACCCGCGTGTTCGTCTTGATCGTCACGCCCAATGCCTCGACCTGCTCGACCTCCCAGAGCGATATTTCCTGCGGCAACCGGAAAGACACGATGCCGTATGTGTTCAGCCCGCCTGCTTTTTCCTTTGCCTCGTAGATCGTGACCTCGTAGCCGAGCCGGGCAAGCTCTCGCGCCGCCGACAGCCCGGCTGGTCCCGCACCGATAATCGCCACCCGCTTGCCGTTCGGCTCGCCTTTTTGAAACAAGGCCGCATTGTTGCGGATCGCCCAGTCTGTCGCATGGCGTTGCAATAGCCCGATCAGTATCGGTTTGGAGGCGTGATTGAGTACACAGGCTCCCTCGCACAGCTCTTCCGTCGGGCAGACGCGCGCGCAGCTTGCCCCCACCGGATTGGATTCCATGATCGTTCTCGCAGAGCCGAGCAGATTGCCTGTGGCGATCTTGCGAATGAACGACGGAATGTCAATCGACGTGGGACAAGCCTTGATACAGGGCGCGTCGTAGCAGTACAGACAGCGATTCGCTTCCTCGATCGCTTCCTTCGGCTTTAAGGCGCTTACCACTTCGCTGAAGTTGTTTTGCAGGTCATTCGGGACGCTCATCCATACACAGCCTCCTTGCCAGCTCGAATAAGATGCTTGCTATTAATCAATGTACGGCAGCGTCGATTTATGATTGTTTCATGTCCGATTCCCCCTATGTTCATCGCGAAATCAATCGCCGTAGGCAGTCATGAATGATTTCATGCCCGAATAGGCTTACCGTAAACCACGTCGACAAAGGAGTCTGTCCGCAATGAAGGACTACGCCCGCCAAATCGCCCAGGTCAAGCAACATCTCGCCCAGCTTACCGCGCTGCTGGAAGAACTGGAAGAAGAGCAGCAACGCTATCACGAGCAGCTGGAACAGCGCAAAGCCTACATGTCCTCGCGGGAAATTCTCCAGCTTCTGGAGCAAAAGCAGGTTCGCATCGGCAGCATGGCCACCATCAAGCGCTGGTCGGATCGCGGCTGCCTGGGCGAAGGCGTGGACGAACGGGAAACATTTCCGCTTCTGGCGGGCAAACAGGGGAACAAACGGTTTCTGTATCCGCGCGAGACGGTGTTGGCCTTTTTGTACGAAAAAGGGTTTCTCGCCCCCGCGTACGAAGTGTTGGACCGCGTGCGGCTCCGCCAATCCCGCGAGCGTGCAGACTGGGCCTTGGTCACCGCTGTTTCGCGTCGTGACCTTCGCTTTTTCTATCAAGTCCAATGGGAGACTACAGGAGAGGTCGTGCTGGCGGTACCGGAAGAAGATTTGTTTCTCCCGTAAGGAGGCATTATGGAACTGGCCGTCATCATGCTGGAAAATACCGTGGACAATCAGGAATTGTCCCGACAAATTCGCGATTTTCACAAAAAAAAGGGGCAGCCCCTCGCCATCCGCTTTAGCGAAGCACTGACCCATATTATTTTGGAAGCGCCCTGCCTCTACCTTCCAGACCCGACGCAGCTTGATCCGCGCGCCATTTTGGACGGACACATCCGCCAGACCGCCGGGCACGGGGAAGTCCACCCGCGCTCCAAAGGAAAGACGGTCAACCTCCACCTCGATTCCGAACTGGTTGCGGAGCTGGAGCAAATCCGTGCGCTCGTCAGCAGCAAAACGCAGCAAGAGGTGGTCCGGGAGCTATTCGTGCGCGGCATGCGCGCGTATTTGGCGGAAAAAGAAAGCGGGCAAAGCGAATGACCGACCTGCAGACCTATTTCAGACCTATTTCGATTCACCGTGAAGATAGTTGAAGAAAGGCTGGTCCACCCAAAACTTGTACGTCTCCACGTTCAGCTTGTCGTTCAGCTTTTTCAGGCCCGCCACCACTTTTGGCGATTCTTCGTTCAAGGAGAACGACTGGACAATGTAGCGGCCTTCCTTGATGACATTGTTCGTAATGACCGGATAGTCGGCCAGTTCCGTGCGCGAGTGGTAGAGCGGCTGCCACCAGGAAGCTTTCAAGAGTCCGGTCACGTCTTCCTGATTTCTTTTCGCGTATTTCAGCACCAATGGCTGGAAGCGCTCCTTCTCGGCCTTGCTCGCAAATTCGAAGCTCAGGTCGTATTCTTTCGCGTAGGCGATAAAATTGCCGTTTTCGATCTGCACGACCTGGTAGTCATCTGACTGGGTCGGCTCGCCCCACTCCTTCAAATAGAGGAAGGCGGATGTCTTCGGCTCGAACTGGACTTTGGCGTCGATGCCTTCGCTTTTCAACAGGCCAATCAGTTGAATGGCGTGGGCGATATCGCTGTGTCCGTAAGTAATGGTGCGCTCCGGATCAAAGTGCGGATCGAAGGCAGCGTCCTTTACGTTGTAGCCGGTAATCAGGTTTTGCTTGAGGCCCGTATCGAAGATCTCTTGCAGCTCTCCTGCCTTGATAATCGACGATTCGCTCCAGGCTTGCGCGAGCTTGCCGTAAATGTCCGCGTCTTGCACGCTGCCCAGGTAGTTTTTGTAGTCGCCGTGAAACTCCACGACTTTCCCCAACAGTTGGACAGCCAGCTCTCCGGTCGTGTCCCCGTCTGCCTGGATCGCGGCCAGCGTGCTTGCGGACACAAGCCCGGTGTCAAGGGCAACCGCTATGTCCTGTGCCGCCTGCCGGGAGAGCGCTCCATCCTTTTGGTAGGCAATGCCCGCCGCTTTCAGGGACGCCGCCACTTTGTCCTCGCTGTACGTGTACGCCAGCTCGGCCAAGTCGGCTGCCTTCACAGCCGCACTGATCGCTTCCCAGGCTGCGATTTTCGTCGCTTGCGCCTGCGCTTTTGGAACGTAGCCCTTGGCGCTCGCTTCTGTTTCCGTTATACGTTGGGTAGCGGCGACCACCTTGGCGAGTGCCTGGGAAAACTGCCCGCGCGTCACCGCCTTGTCCAGCGAGATGCCGTATTGCTGCAACAGATAGCTGCCGTACTCCGCCTGAGCCGATACGCTGGCCGCTTCTTTGGCCAGGACGGCAACTGGCGGATTCGCTGCCGCTGCTCCTGCTGTCACCGGGAAAACCAGCGCGGTGATAAGTGCCGCTGTAGTAGAGAGCGGAAGCCACTTGGTTGTTTTACGCATGATCGTTCCTCCTTATCCATCAAGCTTCGCTGTAATAATACTATTCCTATTTATTAACTAGGATATATTGTCCTCTACCATATCACCTGTGCTTACTATGTGTCAATCCCTTCCTGTTCAACAAAAACGCGGCGTTTGTCTCATGCAGAAAAGCAGTTCGCTCCGTCTGTGCCAGCGAACTGCTTTTTCCACTGTTTGGGGTCAGCTCCGACCATTGGTTGACCCGGACAAGGCTCATCCTCCTGTTCCCGATATAGGGGGGCGGCTTTTGTCCCCTTGCTTCGGTGCCTCCTCCGGACGTTTAGAAAAAGCCGCCTCTCGAATGAATGATTTGACCGGTAATCCATTGGGACTCGTCGCTTGCCAGAAAAGCGATCAGACGCGCCGCATCTTCGGGAAGCCCGATTCGACCCATCGGGAAGTGCGGCAGCAGTACCTTTTTCACTTCTTCCGACATCCAGCCGGAATCGGTAGGACCGGGATCGACGGCATTCACCGTCATGTGCAGCGGGGCCAGCTCTGCGGCAAGTGATTCCGTAAAAGCGGAGATGGCCCCTTTTGTCGCGGCATAGGCAAGGTTGCCGGGCATCGGGCCTTTCCCCTGGCCGGAAGTAAGGTTGATGATTCGTCCGCCGAGCGCGCGGTTTGAGGAACGGGCGTTTTTCTCCGCCTCAAGCAAGCGTGCGAATTCCACGGACAGCATGAAGGTCCCCCTGATGTTACACGCACAATGAGCGTCGATCAGCTCCTCATTGATTTGACGGAAATCGGCCTCGACGCTATAGGCGGCATTGTTGACGAGGATCGTCGGCAGCCCCATCGTTTTTTGCACTTCCTCCAACAATTCCGACGCGGCATTTCGTACGGTCAGGTCCACTTTCATATGGGCAGCCTGCACGCCTGATTGCCGCAGTTCTGCTGCAAAAAAATCGGGCCAGCTCTTATCCGCATCTTGTGGATTCATTTCCTGATCGTAGGCATGCAGGTGCGTAAAAAACAGGCTGGCACCTTCGTTCGCCAATGCCCGGCAGATCGCAGCCCCAATTCCGCCCGGACGGCTCGCGCCTGTGACAATGGCAATTTTCCCTTGCAATCTAGTCAATGCAGGTATACCTCCCGTTCAGCCGGAGACGAAAAAGCCGCTCTTTGTATGGAGAGGGATGTCACGCCAACGTGTCAAACGCTTCCTTCATGACGCGGGCGATAAAGTCGATGTCATCGCTGGTTGTCGAAAAAGGCGGCGACAGCGTCAGCACGTTGTTGAAGCCCGGAATGGTGTCGCCGTTGCGGCCGATGATCAGCCCGCGCTTTTTGCATTCGCCGATGACCTGCGTGAGCTTCGCCGGCGCGGCGGGCTCTTTTGTTTTGCGATCCTCGACCATTTCGATGCCCATCAAAAAGCCGAAGCTGCGAATGTCGCCTACATTCGGGTGATCGGCCAGGAAGGCGAGCTTCGCGCGCAATTCGTCCCCGAGCTGCTCGGCGCGCTCCACCAGCTTTTCCTCTTCCATGATCTCCAGGTTTTTCAATGCGAGCGCACAAGCCGCCGGATTTCCGCCAAACGTGTTGACGTGGCGGAAGTGCAGGTTGTTGCCCTGCTCGTTGAACTTGTCGGCGATTTCGACGCGCACCGCCGTGGCCGACAGCGGCAGGTAGGCGCTCGTAATGCCTTTGGCCATCGTGACGATATCCGGCTTGATCCCGAAGTTGTGGTGACCGAATTTTTTGCCGGAGCGACCAAAGCCGCAGATGACCTCGTCGACGATCATCAGCACGCCGTACTTGTCGCAAATCTCCCGTACCTTCGGCATGTACTCGGGCGACGGCACGAGCACGCCCCCGCCGGTAATCGTCGGCTCCATGATGACGGCGGCGACGGTTTTTTCGCCTTCCCAGTTGATGACCTGATCGAAGTATTGGGCGCACTCCAGGTTGCATTTGCCGTACGATTTGCCGGCAGGACAGCGGTAGCAATACGGCGGCGGCACGTGCAAAAATCCCGGGGCAAGCGGCTCGTACTTTTCCTTGCGCACGGCCTGACCCGTGGCGGCAAGCGCTCCCATCGTGTTGCCGTGGTAGGCGCGGTGGCGGGAAATAAATTTATAGCGCCCCGGCTCGCCGTTTTGGTGGTGATACTGGCGGGCAATTTTGAACGCGACCTCGTTCGCCTCCGATCCGCTGTTGGAGAAAAAGACGCGATACTCCTCACCCAGCCACTCGCTCACTTTTTCCGCAAGGCGAATGGCCGGCACATGGCTTTGCGTCAGCGGGAAGTAGGCGAGCTGCTTCAACTGCTCATAGGCGGCATCTGCCAGCTCCTGTCGTCCGTAGCCAACGTTGACGCACCAGAGGCCGGACATGCCGTCCAGGTAGCGGTTGCCGTCGATATCGGTGATCCAGGAGCCTTGGGCGCCTGTCACGATCATCGGATTCGGATTGTAGGGCGACATGTGATGCCACATATACTCGCGGTCTGCCGCAAGCAGGCTGTCCTTGTCATACTCTTGCACCAGTTGATCTTGCTCCATGGCCTTTCGCCTCCTTTATTTGACGAACACGTTTTGCGCGCCGATGCTCGTATCGCCCTCTTCGAACCATCTGGAGGTAACCGTCTTCTTCTTCGTGTAGAACAGGACGCCGTCCTTGCCGTTTGCATGCAGATCGCCGTAAAACGACTCCTTCCAGCCCGAGAAGGCGAAAAAGCCCATTGGCGCAGGCACGCCCACATTGACCCCGACCATGCCGGCTTCCACGCGCTGCACGAATTCCCTGCCCCATTTTCCGTTGTTCGTATAGATCGTCGCGCCGTTGCCGAAGCGCGAGCGGCTAATCGTTTCCAGTCCCTCTTCAAAATTTTTCACGCGCATCACACTGAGCACAGGCGCGAAAATTTCGTCGCGCACGATGACCATTTCCGCGTCTGCCTGGTCAAAAATCGTCGGGCCGAGATAGTAGCCTTTTTCGTGCTGCTTCGCATCTTCCCGTCCGTCGCGCACGAGCGCTGCACCGGATGCGATACCTTTTTCAATGTAGCTGTGCACGTTGGCCAAATGCGAATCGCGGATCACCGGACCGAGATCGACGCCTGGCTCAAGCCCGTTGCCCATCACAAGCGCGTTGGATTCTTCGATCAGATGCGCTACCAGCTCGTCAGCGATGTCCTCGACAGCCACGACCGCGCTCGCCGCCATGCAGCGCTCCCCCGCGCATCCGAACGCCGAGCTGACAATGGTTTTCGCTGCCCGCTTCAAGTCGGTGTCCGGCATGACCAGATGGTGATTTTTCGCGCCAGCCAGCGCCTGTACCCGTTTTCCATGGGCGGCGGCTGTCTTGTACACGTACTCCGCGACAGGCTGCGAGCCTACGAAGGAGATCGCCTTCACATCCGGATGTTCCAACAGCCCGTTGACGACATCGTGGGCGCCGTGCACGACATTGAATACCCCGTCAGGCAAGCCCGCTTCCTTCAGCAGCTCCGCAATGCGGATGCAGGACAGCGGCGTGCGCTCCGACGGCT
The DNA here is from genome assembly GCF_051967035.1 of Brevibacillus sp. SAFN-007a. Classification (NCBI taxonomy): domain Bacteria; kingdom Bacillati; phylum Bacillota; class Bacilli; order Caryophanales; family Paenibacillaceae; genus Brevibacillus; species Brevibacillus sp. SAFN-007a. The sequence goes on from NZ_JBQCKK010000007.1 coordinate 67,897, forward strand.
TGAGGACGAACGTATTGCCCGCTGTAATCGCGATCGGATACATCCACATCGGAACCATCACAGGGAAATTGAACGGGGTAATCCCCCCTACGACGCCAAGCGGAAAGCGAATCGCCTGGCTGTCGATATGGGCAGCGATATTGGGCAGCGTCTCGCCCATGAGCAGCGTCGGCATGCCACATGCGAATTCGACCATCTCCAGTCCGCGCAACAGCTCCGCCTGGGCTTCCGGGAGGTTTTTGCCGTTCTCCAGCGTAATCGTCCGGGCAAGCTCGTCCGCATGCTGCAAGAGCAGACTGTGAAAACGAAACATGATGCGAGCCCGATCCACGACCGGAGTCGCGCTCCACCCTGCGAACGCTTCCTTTGCAACAGCCACGGCCTTGTCCACGTCTTCTCTCGTCGACAGCGGCACGCGGGACAACAGTTCGCCCGTCGCCGGGTTGGGCACGTCCTCAAAGCGGGTTGCCTGCGATTCCACCCATTGTCCCCCTACGTAATTCTTCAATGGATTTCCAACAGCGGCTGTGTTCATCCTTTCCACTCCTTGCGATCATTTGTTTGACAATTCCATTTTATCCAAAAATAAATCCGTTCATCACTAGACAAACTGACAATCATTCGGTAGGATTCATCATACATGATGTCCATTGCCCACCACGGACCGCTTGCGGAGAACGGGCAGAAAAGAGGAGAAGCCTATGCGCAATGACTGGCGACTGACGATCGCCGAGGCGATCAAGCGCCCTGTGTTTCAACATGCCGAGGTTGTGGCGGGCCAGCACGGTCTCGCCCGCCCTGTACGCTGGGTCCACGTCCTGGAAACCGCCGATACGGGACGATTTTTGAATGGCGGCGAGCTGATTCTCTCTACCGGACTCGGCTTCGGGGAGGCGAAGGAAAAACGGCTCGCCTACTTGGCCGAGCTGATCCGGCGCAAAGCGTCCGGCCTGTGCGTGGAGCTGGGCGCGTACATCCCGTCCATTCCGGCGGACATGCTGGAGATGGCCAACCACCACGCGTTTCCGCTCATCGTTTTTCATCAGCCTGTGCGTTTCGTCGATATTACGCAGGATTTGCACGAGCATCTCATCAACCGGCAAATGCAGGCGCTGCGCGACCTCGAAACGTACTCCCGCGGCTTGCAGCAGCTCAGCTTGCAGGCGGCAGGCATCCCCAAGCTGCTCCAGCATTTTCAGGCCGCCGTAAAAACCCAGGTGCTGTTTTACTCGCCAGACATCGCCGCCCAGTACGTCCCGGCCTTGCCCCACGCGGTCCAGCTGGAAATGACCGAGCTGATGCGCGCTCATTTCGCACAGGCAGACACAAGCGACGCCAGCGTGCGCTATCACCCGTTGTCGCTGACCAAGCAGCTGGTCTATCAGCCCGTGATGGCAATGGGCCACCTGCTCGCCTACGTCGGGCTGATCCTGTACGAGCGGGAGGCGGACGAGTATTTGCTGTTGACGCTGGACAATACCGTCTCGGCGATGGCCCAGTTTTTCCTGCGAAAAATGTTCGCCGAGGAACAGACGCGCGCCACGGAAAACCGCCTGTTCGACGAACTCATCGCCAATCGCGCGATGCCCGAGGAGCATATGCGCACGCTGCTCGGCTTGCCCGGCGCAAGCCCCCCGCCTGCGTACTACACGCTGGTCATGTCCTGCGAAACCGCCACCGAGCAGGCAGACGATGCCCTGCCGCCGCACGATTTGACGGCGATTTTCCGCTCGCTGCTTGCGCGGCAAGGCTTTCGGCCGTTCATTCGCTGCACCGGCAATCGCTTTTACTTTTTGCTCATCGACCAAAAGACAACGACAAACGCACGGCGGGCGCTGGAAAAAGCATGGGCGGACATGAAGCGGATCGCGGAGCAAATGCTGGGGGCGGACGCCCGAATTTGCTGCGGAATCGGCCGGGTTGGCAAACGCTTGTCGGATGCCGGCAGCCACCTGGCGGAAGCCGAACAGGCCCTCGCTTTTCAGCGCGAAGCGACCAGTCCTTTTTTCACGGACCTCGGCTTGTTTCGCCTGCTGTTTCACATCCCGCCCGAGCCTGTGCTCGCGAGCTTCATCGCCGATTACCTCGGGCCGTTGCTTGCGCACGACCAAAAGCATGGTTCTGCCCTCGTGCACACGCTGCGCGTCTACCTCGACGCCAACCTGTCCAAGCAGGAGGCTGCCGAGCGCTTGTTCATTCACCGCCAGACGCTCTATCACCGTCTGGAAAAAATCGCAGAGTTGCTCGGGAACGACTACGCCTCCCCGGAGCGCCGCATTTGTCTGGAGATCGCCCTGCGCGCCCGGGACTGGCTGCAAAAAGAAGCGGAAGGCGCGCTGGCGTAAAAAGGCCCGCTCCCCTGCCGTTCACCGTTTGCTCAGCCGCGTTCTTCTCTGCACCCAAAAAAAGACACAGCCCTTCGCTCGCATCAAGAGCAAAGGCTGTGTCTTTTCCGTTTATTCATCGCGCTCGCTACGCTGACGGGAGTCACTAGCGCTTTTTCGTTCGTCCCGGATACTGCAAGTCCAGGCGAAAATTCGCTTCTTTGCCGTCCGCAAGCTCCACCCGCACCTTGTACAGGCCGGACTTCGGCAGCTTCGCCGTCAGCGCTTCGGGATTGTCTGTCCCCGTTGCGGCGGCCAGTTCCTTCTCGTTGTTGTCGTACAGGTACACTTGCAGATCGGCTTCCTCATCCCATTCCAGCGACAAGCTCACCTCTCCTGCAACGAAGCTGCGGATGACGTACTCCTTGTAACGGGTCTTTTTGTTCAGCGTGCCTTTTTTCCGTTCGCTTTTGACCTCGTAGTCTTCGTGGCCTGCCTGGCCGTTATCGTCCTCCTCGTCTTCGTGGCCGCCGTCATCCTCCTCCTTGCCCTTCGCCCATTTGCCTGTCGTAGCGATTGCGTACGGCTGCGGACCTTTCGGAATGTTATAGCCTTCCACCGTCACGGTGTACGTCCCTTTTTCCGGCTCCACAATCCAAATTTGCTCGACGTTGTTGACGTTGTCCACCTGGTCGTTGTACGGCGCTTCGAAAAAGTCGTTTCCGTTCAGACGCTCGCCGCTCGGGGTCGTGACCGTCAGATTCAAGTCGTTGACCAGGGCGCGCCGGGCGGCAAGCGAAGCCGGATAGTCGGTCCAGGCAAGCGTGATGGCAAGCGGCTTCGAGCTGTCCGTCACCTTGACCGCGTACTCGGCTTTTTCGCGCGTCCGCAGCCCATCCTTGACGTCTTTGTAGCTCGTCTGGATCGCCCGCTCCAGGTTCGCCCGTCCGAAGCCTTGCTTGCGCATGTCTTCGCCGAGATCATCCGCGCTCGTCAACAGCATGGCCTTGAGCAGGGCACCGCTCGGCTCCTTCTCCCCCTGCTCGTCCAAAAACTGCCGGACTTGCGCGACGCCGCCCGCGAGAATCGGTGTCGCGATGCTCGTGCCGCTCATATAGGCGTAGTAGTCGTTGAAGCGTCTGTCAAAATTTTTGCTCGGGGCAAGCGAAGAGCGGGTCGACAAAATCGACGTGCCCGGAGCGACAATATCCGGCTTCAAACGCCCGTCCGCTGTCAGTCCGCGACTGCTGTCTTCCCATACCTCGTCTTTGTTATCCGAGTGGTCGCCAAGGCTCGGGCGGACGTTTTCCGACGCGCCGACGGCGATGACGTTTTTGGCGGTAGCCGGACTGCCGATGGTCTGATAGCCAGCCACCCCGTAGTTGCCCGCCGCGATCAGCGCGGTCATGTCCGGATGCTCCCACAAGAATCGGTCAAACAGAAACGAGCTTACACTGTAGGCCCCGTTGTCATCGGCCCCCCATGAATCGGAATGGATCCGGGCGCCGTCCTCGTACGCTTCCTGCAAAATCGCTTCCACGTCGATCACCAGCTTGCCGCTGCGGTCTTCAATCGAGTGAAAGACGAGCTTCGCGTCGGGAGCCATCCCTTTGTACTGCCCGTTCGAAGCCTCGCCTGTGCCGAGAACAGCCCCGGCCACGTGCGTGCCGTGCCCGTGCCGGTCGCTGGCATCGTCTTTTCTGCCCATAGCGTACAAGCTTTTGACCTGGCCTTGAAAATCCGGGTGTATAGACTTCAGGTCGCCGGTATCCAGCCCGGTATCCGCTACGCCGACGATCTGCCCTTTGCCGGTGTAGCCTGTTGAGGCCAGCTCGTCCGCATGGATGATCGTCGCCGCGATGTCGTTGTGCAGTTCATTTTCCGGAACAGGGACGACTGCGATGACGTCCTCCGATTCGATGACTTGTCCAATCGCTTCTTCGTTCATCGTGGCGATGGAGATATGCGGCGCGATCTTTGGCGACTCGATCTCTTTTACATCGGCTTCATCCGCCAGACTGCTGACGGTACGCAGCATGTCCACCTGTTGGTCGAAGCCGATCACCGCTACTTCTACGGCTTTCGTTTTTCCCAGGGCAGATCGCAACTGCGGAGCGAGCTTGGCCTGCGGATGATACGGCATCACTTTTTTCACAAAGGACAGCCGCTCGATTTCGTCGCGCTGCTCCTCGCGATCCAGCTTGGCCAAAAAGGCGTAATCCGGTATGTAATCGCCCAGAGTGGCACCCAAATCTTCCAATTTTTCTTTCCATTGTTCGCGCACCGGGCCAGACAGCTGGATGACGACGAGATCGGTGGCGCTCCTTCTCGACGACGTTTTCTCCATCGCCAACCCTTTCTCAGCTTCGATCTCGATATGTCCCCGTCTCTCTCCCTGCTGTTGCCTGGCCTCTGCCGGAACGCTTGCCAAAAGCATGCTCAAGGCGATTGTTGTCGATACGGTTGCCTGCCATTTTTTTTGCAAAGAAAAAACACCCTTCCCCTCATGGCGTTGTGTTTCCATTATACGGGATTGGGTGAATTGTCAAAAGAGGAGGAAAGCAGATGCATGGGACAAAAACTAGGCTTTTGTCCCATTTTCCTCGCTGTCCCCTGTCAATAGCGGTTCAAAATCGCTCCACAAAAGCGTCATCAAAAGCTCCTGGTCCCAGTTCTCGCGGGACATGCCTGTGAGACGCAGCGCCTGGTTCTGGATCGCCTCCTGCAAAAGGTTGAAGCTGAACCGCCCGTTTCCGTGCAGCCGCTGCTCCTTGGACGCTTTTTCCAGCCTGTGCCCAATCGCTGCGACGGCGCTGTCCTCGATCACATAGCCCGCCTTCTGTGCAGCCTGCTCTAAAATGTGCACAAGCTCCTCCACCGCGTAGTCGGGGAAGTGGATATATTTTTTAAATCGCGACAAAAGTCCCGGATTGCTCAGGAGCAGCGCGTTCATTTCCCCCGGGTAGCCTGCCAGCACCACAACGAGATTTTCCCCGTGTCGCGTCATTTCCTCGACGAGCGTGTGAATCGCTTCCTGGCCGAAGTCCTGCTGGCTCGGCCCGAGCAAGGCGTACGCTTCATCAATAAACAGCACCCCGCCCAACGCCTCGCGCACTTTTCTGCGGGTGAGCGCCGCCGTCTGTCCGACGAAGCCGGCGACCAGATCCGCACGGCTTGCCGTGACGAGGTGACCGCGCTTCAAATAGCCGACCTCCTGCAACATTTGCGCGTACAGCTTCGCTACCGTCGTTTTCCCCGTGCCTGGGTTGCCTGTAAACATGGCATGCAGCTCAATCGCGCTCTTGGGCAAGCCTCTGGCCGCCCGCTCCTGCTGCACCGCGACATAGGCAGTTATTTTTTTCAGCTCGGCCTTCACCGCTTCAAGCCCGATCAACGACTGGAGCTGTGCTTCGGCGGACGATTCCGCAGTCGGCCGGGGCGCTTCGCTGACATCCTCCGGCCGCAAAATGGTGAAGTCGTCCCATTGCAGCGCTTTGCCCGCAGTCGCCCGCCCTTTGGCGAAAATCGCGTCCAGCACCAGATTGGTGACGGTGCGGGCATTGCCGAACGTCTCGTCCACCTGCGCTTTTTCGATGCGCTCCCGTAGCGCCGTCTTGGCCGCATCCGTCAGCGTAAAGTCGTTTCGCGCCGCTACCGCGTCCGCAATTTGCATCAGCTCATCCGCCGAGTAATCGGGCAGCACAAAATGTCCCGCCTGGGGAAAACGGCTGTACAAGCCTGGATTGGCATACAAAAACTGCCGCATTTCTTCCGGATAGCCAGCGAGCATGACCACAAACCGTCCGGCGTACTCCCCGCTCGTCATCGCGGCCACCAGCGTGTCGATCGCGTTTTGCCCGTAGTCGCTGCCCGAGCTGTCCGGCCGCTTCAAGCTGTACGCTTCGTCGATGAACAGCACGCCGCCGTCCGCCTGCTTGATCGCCTCCATCACCCGCTGCTCCGTCTGCCCGACGTAGCCGCCCACAAGATGGGAGCGGTCCACTTCAATCAACTGCCCGTTGGCAAGCAGCCCCAGCTCGTGGTACAGGCGGGCGATCAACCGGGCCAGCGTCGTCTTGCCCGTGCCCGGATTGCCCATCAGCACGAGGTGAAGCGGCAGCTGATCGTGCATGTGCCAGCCTTTTTCCTCGCGCAGCTTCCGGTATTGCAAAAACTGGGCAAGCTGGCGCACCCGCTGCTTGATGTCGCGCAGACCGATCAGGCCCTCCAACTGCTCCAGCGCCGACAGCTTGCCGTGGCGCTCGACTGCGGGAGCTTCGGCGGCAGCATGCCCTTCTTCCTCGGGGAGCAGCTGCGCTTTTTCCTGGGCCTGCCCGTTCAGGGCGCGAATCGTCTCCTGTAGCTGGGTCAACAGCTCTGCCGAGAAAAAGACGCCGGACAGCGAAGCCGCGTACGCCTGGACGCGCTCCAACAGCTCAGCCAGCAGCTTTTGCCGCCTGTCGTACAGGTCGACCAGGCGTTCCGCTGTCATGTAAGCCTGCTCGTCCCCCAGCTTGTGCGCCGTATGCAGCGCTTCCCTGGCAATCGCCTGCCACTGTTCGATTTCCGTTTGGGCGAGCAGCGCTTTTTCACGCAGCACCTCGACGGCCCGCCTCTTGGCGACGACATTATCCGTCTCGCGAACGGTCGGAAACCCGGTTTCAAACGGATGGCTGCGCAGTTGGGAAAAGGCGAGCCGCAGGTATGCCTCCCGTACATACGGATCGTCCGGTCGCAGCGACAGCGCCCGTTCCAGCCACTCCTGCGCCAGCGCGTAGCCGCCTTTTTTCGCCATGCGCAAAACGGACAGCCTGGTCAGGACCGCCGCTTCTGCCCGATCGCGCTGGTCGTCGGGATATTCGGTACGTGCCTCTTCTATTTTTTGCAAAAGGGCCAAACATTCGGCCTCTGTGTATGCTTGAATCTGTGCGGGGTCGACCAGCGCGCCCTCTCTGGCAGGCTGCCGATCTCGCTCGTGTTGTTGTTGCATGCTTTTTGCTCCTCCCGCTTTTGTGTCATTCTTTGTTGTAGCACATTTGCAGGTGGAAGAAAAGGTTACGCGGCAAACTTGCCGCTATGCGCTTTTGCCAAGGCGCAGCCCGCCCGTGTTTTTCGCGGCAAACAGGACCGCGAGCACGAGCAAAAGTCCCGCTCCGCCAAACTCCAGCCAGGTGCCGCCCGCTCTGAGCATCGCCGCTCCCGCTACGGGTCCCGCTGCCATGCCCAAGTAGCGGATCAGATTGTAGACGCCAATCGCGGTAGCCCGTTCCTGTTCAAACACTTCCGACAAGAGCGTCGTATGCACCGGCATCCCGATTCCGAGCGCCAGAGCGAACAACGCACTTGTCACGATGAGTAAGACGAACGATGCATCTGCTGCCGCCATGAACAAAAAAGTCGCGACAGCGTGCATTCCGGCTGTCCAGACGAGTGCTTTGCGCGATCCCCACCGCTTTTGCACACGGGCAGCCAGCTTGCTGCTAATCATAAAGACGATGGATGCGAGCGAAAACAACAGCCCGATTCGCTCGCTGGACAAATGGTAGCGGTGCGTCAGCTCGACGGGGATGAACAGAAGGAAGCAGTAATACGTAAACATTTGCGCAAAGCCGAGCAAAATCACGGCCGCTCCCGTCGGCTGCCGGAAAATATCGCGGTAGGCGCGCAAACGAAAGCTACTCGCGGCTGTCTGACTGTCTTTTGTCTCCGGCAGCAACAGTCCGTTTCCGATGAGCAACAGAACCGCGGTTACGGCCAAAAACGCAAAGACAGCCGAATGTCCGCCCACTCCCCCGATCCAGCCGCCGAGCAACGGGCCGATGGCTGGTCCTATCGCCAGCATCATCTGGTACGTTCCCATTGCATTCGCCCGCTCGTTGCCCGTAAACAGGTCGCCAATCATCGTGGCTGCCACAATCGGGATCGCGGCGAAGCCTACGCCCTGAATCGCGCGAAAAACGAGCAAGGAAGCAATCGAATTCGCCCAATAGCAGGCGACAGAAGCGAGCGCATACAGGGCGAGTGCCGGAATCAGCACCCTTTTCCGGCCAAACCGATCCACGAGCGGCCCGTAGACGATCTGCATCACAGCCAGCATGACCGTAAACAGCGAGATCGTCAGGTTGATCCCGTATTCGCTCGTCGCAAACGCCTTTTGCATGGCGGGCAGGATCGGTATAAACAAGTTTTGGGCAAACGTTCCGAGCAGAATGGTCACGCCCAACAAAACGAGTACTTTTTTTGCATTCATCTGCTGATTCACCTCAACCTCATAATTGTGTCCAAGGAAACCATTCAGCAAAACATGAGGGAGCACCCGTCGTCTCCCTTCAAGCCTCTGCCCAGTTCCGTTCCAGCTCTTTCGTCGCTTCGCTGATGAAGCGAGCGATAAACGCCAGCTCTTCTTCGCTGTACTGATCCAAAAAACGGTACACGCTTTTCTCCAGCCGCGTGTGAAAGCTTGCGTGAATGCCGTTCACCAGCTCACCTGCTTTGGTCAAGCGGAAAAAAACCTCTTTCTGGTTGTCCTCCAGCTGATAGCGCTCCAGCAAGCCTTTTTTCAGCAGCTTGATTGTAATTTTCGAAATCGCGCTCTTGGTAACCCCGATATGCTGCGCGATCGTTGTCACATTCATCCGGGTATCGCTGCCGATCGCCGAAATGACATGCAACTCCGTCACCGAGAGGCTGCCCACATGCTGGTATTCGGGAATGCTGCTTTGAATCTGCCGCAGAAGCAGCGCTCCGCGGCGCTTGCTTTGCTCCTCCTGTTTATGGAGGAGAGTGAGCCACTGATTCCAAATTTTCGTTTTTTGATCCAATTCAGAAGTCAGCTCCTTTGCTCAGAAGATCCTGTTTGTTTCCTAGGAAACATTTTTACTGTATCACGATTCGCAAAAACTGGCAAGCAAAAACCGCAGCCCCATCCTCCCGAGGCTGCAGTTTTTGCTTCTGCTTACCCGTGCACATTTCCCACTTCCACATCGGCGGCAAAACGGGCGCGTGCAGACTCCAGCACTTCGCCTTCCGCGCCTGCCGACACTTTGTAGGTGGCCACCACCTGTTTGCCGTCTCGCACCTGCACGTTGTACTGCGAATCGCCGTCGTACGTGCACTCGCACCGATAGTCCTTGCCGTTGACCTGAATGGTTCCTTCCACTGTGGTCACACCTCCCCTTCTAGTGTGACCCACGCGTTTGCCGCTCATGCCTGATTAGGCAAAAAGCTCGACACTTCTGCCTGTCGCAGCGGACTCCATTGCCGCCTCGATAATGCGCAGGGCGTAAAGCCCGTCTTCTCCCGTCACCGCCGGGGCGGCTCCGGTGCGAATCGCCTCGACAAAGGCATCAATGACGCCACTGGCGGTTTGCGCATCATTGGTCTGCATGGCGCCGATCTGGTAAACCACACGCTCGCCTCCCGCGTTCACCACTTCGATGTCCTTTTGCGGATCGGCAAAAATTTTCATCATGCCGCGCTCTCCATACAGAATCGTGCTGTTGTCCTCATCGCCGTAGTAGCTCCAGCTAAACGACGCCGTACCGACTGCGCCCGATTGCGTTTTCAAGAGGCATACCATATGGTCGCACACCTCGATAGGCTGTCCGTGCTCGTCCTTTTTGTCCAGCACGTCGGCAAACGCGCTGACCTGCACAATTTCGTCCTGCAGCAAAAACCGCAGCAAGTCCACTTTATGAATGCCCAAATCGCCGGCAACCCCGAGCGCTGAACGATCCTTTTTGAAAAACCAGGTGCCTTTTGTCCGGTTGGTGCTCCAGTACTCGGGACCTTTATGCCCAAAGCTCGTTTTGAACGAGAGAATTTTGCCCAATTCGCCTGCCGCGATCAGCTGCCGCGCCTTCTGGTGGGCGGGGACCAGACGCTGGTTGTGGTCGATCATCAACGTCGCTTTTGAAGCACGCGCTGCCGCAAGAATCGTCTCCGCTCCCTCCAGCGTCGTGGCCATCGGCTTTTCGCACAGCACATGCTTGCCGGCAAGAAGCGCCTGCGTGGTAATGATGTGGTGCATCTCGTTTGTCGAGCAGTCGCTGATCGCGGCGATCTCCGGATGGTGAACGACTTCTTCCCAGCTGCCAGCTACTTGTCCGCCGTACCGGGCCGCCAGCTTTTGCGCGCGTTCGGGATTGGGATCGTAGACGAGGTGGATTTCTGTGTAAGGATTTTGGCTATACTCCGGTGCATGACGATGGGTTGCGATGGAACCGCAGCCGATAATGCCGACTTTCAATGTCACTGTCTTCTCTCCCCTTTTTTCTGGTTCCTGTCCGTCTGATGAACGAAGCAAGGATGAAGTCGCAGGTTGTCGCTCAGACGTTTGCCAATATTCTTAATTATACAGATAATGGTTCCGTTTTGAAAACGTCTCCTTTTCGCCAACCCGCGTGTTCTATTCGACCGAGTACACGTGGCGGCTGGGCAGCTCCAGCGCATGCAACCGTCCTCCGAACACAGCGCCGCCGTCAATCCCGATGAGGTTGTTTTCGCCAAAATAGACGTCGGGCTTTCCGTGCAAAATCTCTGTGGGGGTATGACCAAAGACAACGGTTTTCTTCCCTTGGTAGCCGCTGTGGAATTCGTCGCGAATCCACATCAGTATGTACGGATCGGTTTCTGCCACGGGCGTTAGCGGATGCACGCCGCCGTGGACAAATAGGAATTCCTCTGTCTCATGGTAATAGGAAAGTCCGGCCAAAAAATCGAGGTGCTCGCGAACTTCCTCCGTCACTTCCAGCGAGTCCGGCGCGGCCAAATGGGTCTCTGCCGCTGCGTGGCCGTAGCTGGCCAATGTCGACCGGGCTCCGTTGCGAAACCAGCGCTCGATCCATACCGGGTCCTGTTCAAACGCTTTTACCATCATATGGTCATGATTCCCCATCAAGACAATCGCGCCTTGCGCATGAAGCTGCTTCACCTTATCCACCACTTCTCTGGACTTGGGCCCGCGGTCGACGTAATCTCCGAGCAAAATCAACTGATCGCGCTGCGGATCGTAATTCGCCAGCTCCATCAGCGATTCCAGCTTGTCCAGTTCTCCGTGAATATCGCTGATTGCCAATATCCGATGCATCCTACCCCTTCTTTCTTATATCTGTCGGTACGCTGCTCGTTTTTTCTGTTTCATTGTACGCTCCCTTCTGCCCGATTTCTACCCGGGGGAAGTTTGTCTGGCATAAAAAACAGCCACGGCTCCCACGATCCGTGACTGTCGCACCTGCGCTCGTCTATGTGCTTGGCATTTCATTCCAGAACGTGATGTCTTCCACATCCAGGCGGGTGGTGGGATGGCCTGGTTGCGCCGCTTTGCCGACAGCGATCAGCATAACGGTTTCGTAACGATCGGAAATGTGGAACGCCTCTTTGAACCTTTCGTCATGGTAGCCGCCCATCGGCACGGTGTCATAGCCACGCGCTTTTGCCACCAGCATGAATTGCATGGCGACCAGCCCGCCATCCACGAGAGCGACGTCCTTTATCTGGCTGCGTTCGCGATTTTCGTAGCGACGATGGATGTTGGCGATGAGAGTGGCCTTGGTCTCCTCCGTCATGTAGCCGGCGTCGATGGCTTTCTGATAAATCTTCTCCGCCTGCTTGTAGCCCTCGTAGTCGGCCAGCACGGCGATGACAGCAGCCGCCTCGACGACCTGCTTCTGGTTGAACGCTATCGGGAGCAGCTTTTCTTTCAGCGCCTGGTCGTCAATGATGAGAAAGCGCCACGGCTGGAGATTGGAACTGGATGGTGCCAACGTCGCTTCGGCCACCATCTGTTTCAGCTCGTCGCGGGAAATTTTCACTGTCGGATCGTAATGACGCACCGAGCGCCGCTCAGTAATAACCTCAAAAAAACCCTTTTTGTTCATGACTCGTTCCATCTCCTTGCTCCTCCAATCAGAAAGTAACTACCTTTTTGTAGGTCAAACAGGAAGTGTTCAAACTTTATCATAGCTGCCCATATTTTGGCAATCCTTCGAACTGCAAAAAAACGCTTTGGCGCAGACCATGCACTCGTACTGAACACGTACAGGTGCATGGACCAGAACCAAAGCGTTTTGCGATGTGTGCCTAGCCTATTTGCTTACACAGGAGAAAACGCCGACAGGACGGCAGGCTGCCTTACCGTTTCCTTGTTCGGCAGCTCCACGATGAGGGTTCCGCTGTCCCCATCTTCGCCGCCTTCCCAGTGCAGCGCGAATGGCTTGCGCTGGAAAGCGTCGTTCTCATCGAGACTCGCCAGCATCTTTTTCAGCGTGTCTGCCGTCACCGGAACCGGGACGCTGGGGCCTTCCTCCTGCGGAAGCGAGAGCAGCTTGGGGGCGTCTTCAAAATACTGAACTGTATCGAGCAAAAGCGACACCTGCTGCCAGCTCAACGGAGATACAAAAGCTTCAAACGGAGTTGCCATTTTTCCATCATTCCTTCTCTTCGCCAGGCGCGAGATCGAACAAAGTGACAGGCGCGGCTGTCCCCTTCTGTTGCGCACTCGCGGATTCGCCCTCTCCAGAGCCTTTCCCTGGGTCTTCTTTTGATTCTTCTGTCGGCAGGACGGGTTCGAATACAACGGATCGGACGCCGCCTTCCACCAGGTGGCGGCCTATGCCGCCCTGCTCGCTGACGTTGACCAGGCTCGAGTCGACCAGCATCCATTCGTTTTGCGCCGTCCACGCGTACACCGTCTCGTCGATGAAGACGGCGACGAGCTGGTGCGGGTGACTTTTGCGCTTGCGAATCAGTTGTACGCCTTTGCCTGCCCGGCCTTGCTGCGGAATCGCCGCGATGGCTGTCCGTTTGACGACCCCTTCGGCCGTCAGCAGGGTAAAGACGCGGTTGTCTTCTTCCTCGATCGGGAGCATGGTGAGGACGGCATCGCCTGGCGCAAGCGTAATCGCCTTGACGCCGCTGGACGCGCGGCCGGTCGGGCTGACTTCACTCTGCAGGAAGCGAATCCCCATCCCGTCTCGGGTCGCGCCCAACAAGCCGCCTGATTCCCCCGTCACGAACACATGGACGAATTCGTCATCTTCTGCTTTCAGCTTGGCGGCCACCAGCGCGCTGGAGCGATTCGTCTCGTATTCGGACAGCGCGGTCTTTTTGATCAGGCCGTTTTTGCTGACGTGGTACACATAGAGCGGCTGTTTGAAGTTCTCGATAATCGTAAAACCGACGATGCGCTGATTTTTTTCCAGCGGAATGATGTTGACCAGCGCGGAACCGATATCCTTCCACTTGTCGTCCGGGAAAGCGTTGACCAGCGTAGCGAAATATTTCCCGTCCTGCGTGAAGAACAGGGCGGTATGGGACGTATTGGCCTCCACGAAATAGCGAACCTTGTCCCCTTCCTTGACCCCGCACGTTTCCAGGGTTCCGCCCGCCGATTTGAAGGAGCGCGGGCTCGTCCGCTTGATATACCCTTCGTTGGTGAGCGTGACGATGCAATCTTCCGCATTGATCTGCATCGCGATATCGATCTTGATTTCCTCGATTTCTCCCTGGATTTCCGTCAGGCGCTCTTCCGCGTATTTTTTCTTGATTTCGTTCAGTTCGCCTGTAATGACCTGGATCAGCCTTTTTTCGCTGGCCAGGATCGCCTGAAGCTCCTCGATCTCTTTTACCAACGACGCCAGTTCCTTTTCCAGCTTGACGATGTCCAGACGCGTCAGGGAGGCGAGCTGAATGCTCAAAATCGCATCGGCCTGCTCATCTGTGAAGCCGTATTGCTCCATGATGTTTTTCTTGGCGTCGGCCCGGTCTTCGGAATCCATGATCGTATCGACGATTTGACGCAAAATCGATTTGGCGCGAATCAGCCCCTCGACGATATGCTTGCGTGTGCTCTTGCGCTCCAGGTCGTACTGACAGCGATTCGTCACGACTTCCTTCTGGTGGTCGATATACGCGCCGAGCAACCCCTTGAGTCCCATCTGGCGGATGGTTCCCTGGTGAATCACGTTCATGTTGTAGTTGTAGTAAATTTGCAGGTCGGTGTTTTTGTACAGGTAATTCAGAATCGCCCGTTCATCGGCTTCCTTGCGAATGTCGACGACGATGCGGACCTTGTTCATTTCCGCTTCCTTGCGCCCTGTCTCATCGCGGACAGCTAGCGCCCCTTCGATTTTGCGGTCCATGACCAGTTCGTCTATTTGCGCGACCAGCTTGGATTTGACCACTTCGTAAGGGATTTCGGAGATGACGATCTTTTTCACTTTCCCGCCTTTTGGCTCTTCCGTGTGGGTTTTCGCGCGAATGATGAACTGGCCGCGGCCTGTCTCAAACGCCTTGCGGATACCCGACACCCCTTGGACGATGCCTCCGGTCGGAAAATCCGGTCCTTTGACATGCTTCATCAGTTCGTCGAGCGAGATGTCCGGATTTTTCATCTGCGCGATCGCCGCGTCAATGACTTCCCCGAGGTTGTGGGTCGGAATATCGGTGGCAAAACCGACGGCGATCCCGGAAGCGCCGTTTACCAGCAGGTTCGGAAAGCGCGACGGCAACACAGCCGGCTGCTGGGCCGAGTTGTCGTAGTTCGGGATGAAGGTGACGGTGTTTTTTTCAATGTCGCGCAAAAGCTCGTTGGCCAAAGGAGACAGTCTGGACTCCGTGTAACGCATCGCCGCAGGCGGATCGGCGTCCAGGCTACCGAAGTTGCCGTGTCCTTGAATCAGCACCTGGCGCATTTTCCACCATTGCGCCATGCGCACCATCGTCTCGTAAATCGCCGCATCGCCGTGCGGATGGTACGTACCCATGACGTACCCGACTGTTTTCGCCGATTTGCGGTACGGCTTGTCGTGCGTATTGCCTTCCTGGTACATCGCGTACAAAATGCGGCGTTGTACCGGCTTCAAGCCATCGCGGGCGTCAGGAATCGCGCGGGAGAGAATAACCAGGTTGGCGTAGTCCCCGAACCGCTTGCCCATGATTTCCGCGAAGCTCTGGTTTATGATCTGATTGGAAAACATGCTTATTCATCCTCTCCCACTTCGAAGGTAACGTGGTTCTCGATCCACTCGCGGCGCGGAGGCACCTTGTCCCCCATCAAAACCGTCACGAGCTTTTCACAGTGAGCGAGGTCTTCCAGCTCGACTTTAATCAGTTTGCGCGTCTCCGGGTTCATCGTCGTTTCCCACAGTTGATCGGCGTTCATCTCGCCCAACCCTTTGTAGCGCTGTACTTCGGCGCCGCGCCCGACCCGTTTTAACGCCTGCTCCAGCTCCTGGTCGCTCCAGCAGTAGATTGACTCCGTCTGCTTGCCCTTCACCTGCTTTTTCACCTGATACAACGGCGGCTGGGCGATGTACAGATGGCCGGCTGCGATCATCGGACGCATGTAGCGGAAGAAGAACGTGAGCAAAAGCGTCTGGATGTGGGAACCGTCGACGTCCGCATCGGACATGATAATGACTTTGTCGAACGCGCAGTTTTTGATATCGAAGTCTTCGCCGATGTCCGTCTCCAGCACTTCCAGAATCGTCCGGAATTCTTCGTTCGCCAATACTTCGGACAACTTGGCCTTTTCCGTATTCAACGGTTTTCCCCGCAGCGAAAACAGCGCCTGAAACTCGGAGTTGCGCGCCTGCTTTGCGGAGCCGCCCGCAGAGTCGCCCTCGACGAGAAACAGCTCATTGCGTTTGGAATCCCGGTACTGCGGCGGCGTGAATTTTTCCGAAATCGATTTGCGCTTTTTGGCGGTCTTGCCTTTCTTGTCTCCGCGCAGAGCCTCGCGCTGTTTGCGCAGCTCCTCGCGAATTTCAGCGGAGCGCAATGCCTTGTCGATCAAAAGCTTGCCTATTTCCGGATTTTCCTCGAGGAAGAAGCCCAGCTTCTCGGAGACAATTTGCTCGACAATCGTCCGCGCTTCTTCGTTCCCCAGCTTGTCCTTGGTTTGGGACTCGAACTGGACATCCGCCATTTGCAATGACAGCACACCGAGGAAACCTTCCCGCAAATCATTTCCCGTCAAGTTCGGGTCTTTGTCCTTCAAATACCCTTTTTTCCGTGCAAACTCATTGAATATCCGGGTCGTTCCGTTGCGGAAGCCGGTGACGTGCGTACCGCCGTCTGTCGTCACAATCGAGTTGACGTAGGAGACGAGCGTCTCCGCATAGCCGTCGTTGTACTGAAAAGCCAGCTCGACGTAGACGTTGTCTTTTTCCCCTTCAAAGTAAACGATCGGGTGCAGCGTGTTTTTTCCCTCATTCAAGTAGGAAACGTACGATTTCAGGCCGTCTTCGAAGTAAAATTCTTCCCGCTTTTTCTCCGGGCCGCGCTCGTCAATCAGCACCATGCGCAGTTTCTTGAGCAAAAACGCCGTTTCGCGGAAACGGTCGCGAATCGTTTCGTAGTCAAAGCGCGCGCTGCCAAAGATCGCCTCATCCGGCAGGAAGCGGACCGTGGTGCCCGTCCTTTTGGTCGTGCCGATCACTTCCAGGTCGGTAACCGGCTTGCCGACATGCTCGATCCCTTTTTCGTCGACCACGTAGGCAAAGCGCTGCTTGTGGATTTTGCCGTCCCGGTGAATTTCGACTTCCAGCCATTTGGACAAGGCCACGACGACACTGGAACCTACGCCGTGCAAGCCGCCGCTCTTTTTATAGCCGCCGCCGCCGAATTTTCCTCCGGCGTGGAGCGTCGTAAAAATGACTTCCGGAACAGGCCGTCCCGTTTTATGCATGCCCGTCGGAATCCCCCGGCCGTGGTCTTCGACGCTGACGCTGCCATCCTTGTACAACGTCACGATGATGGTATCATTGACGCCGGCCAACGCCTCGTCCTTGGCATTGTCGACGATTTCCCACAGGAGATGGTGCAACCCTCTGCTTCCGGTAGAGCCTATGTACATCCCAGGACGCTTGCGGACGGCGATCAGGCCCTCCAGCACCTGAATATCTTCTTCCGTATAGGTCAGTGTATGTAGTGTGTCTGCTTCCTTCAATCGCGCTCTCCCCTCTACTTTTCGAAAAGCGTCCAAAACAAGCCTTCGTTTTGGTAACCGCACAGGTCATCGCCTTGCTTTTTGCCAAACATCCTTTCTGTCCGAAAGGGAATATTTCACAAAAAGCGAACACTTAATCGCTATTGTACCGTATGCTTCCCATAGTATTCAACGCCAGTCGCAAAATGAGGCAAAAAAACCACCCCGCCCCTAGCGAGATGGCCGATCCTGCACAGTATTCCTCGTTCCACTGGCGTCAGGCCAAATCGACTTCAGCCCAAGCATATGACGGGTTCAGCATCCGTATAGCGCTTCAAGCAACGCAAGGACCAAGACAACCAGCCTTGCTCCTCTTCTTACCTTCATTTCTTGCTTGTTTGGAAAATCCCTGCTCGCCCCGCGCAATTTCTTCCGGCTTTCTCGCGCAACTATTTCCATTCATTGATCCCGTTTTAGCGGGCACCCTATGAGAGCATCGATTCCTGAGGCGACATAGGGGGGAATAACGTTGATAAGTGCAACCAAGCCGTTTGTCAAGTTTCATCGGTACGATCAGGAGCTGGTTTCGGACATTCAGGCGTTGAATTCGTCCGGCTACCATAAGGATGACATTTGGGTACTGAAGTGGAATCCCGATAAAAACCACTCGAATCAACGCGACAATTTTTATAAATACAGTACGCATTTTGAAAGCGCGGTAGGCGATATCGACAGCAAGGCCCACTTCTTTGACAACGGCGGCGAGGAGCTGCGCACCCGACTGGAAAAGCTTGGGCTGACCAAGGATGAATGCTCCGCCCTGGTCAGGGAGCTGCAAGAGACGGACTACACCTGCCTTTTGGTCGTCCGCGACCTGAAAGACAACATCATCAAAATGAACGACTGAGCCGCGACCTCCGGAAGCGGGGCGTTCGCCAAGCGATTGGCGTAGCTCGTGCAAAAAAGCCGCTGCCCGGTTTTCTCAACCTGGGCAGCGGCCTTTGCTTTCTTATTCGCCTTTGTCGATCAGTTCAATGCCTTCCAGAACCTCGTTCAGCTTTGCGTACACAGCGCCTTCCTCGGCTTCTTCCAAAGGTACCATTTCGCCGCCGTCGATCTGGAATACGAAGATGTCCACTTCTTCATCCAGTTCTTCTTCGGCTTCCTCGTCTTCGAGCGCTTCGGTCAAGGCAATATATTCTTTACCGTTCAGGTCGAACATCGCCACTACTTCAAAATCACCCAACGGTTCACCGTTTTCGTCGTCCAGCGTAATGATATCGCCCAATTCGAGGTCTTTGTTATCTTCTGTCAATGCGTTCACGTCCTTATGCGGATATTGGTTCACCATCCCATCATACCGTTTTTTTCCCCCAGAAGCAAACAGGCGAATGGCGTGATCGCATAGCCCCTGTATCCCGAAGGGCGCAGCTTTCTTTATAAAAAAACAACCTACCGCCATGGCAGGTTGTCCGCTTGTTACTCGTTATACGCTTGAAGCACGCCTTTTTCCAGCAAAAACGCTTCTTCGGCTTGCAGAATCGTAATGATCGCTTCACGCTGCACGTACATGCCCGCAGAAGCCAGACGACTCTCGATGGATCGGAGCAGTTCCTCGAAATCAATAATTTGCACTTCTTCCTGTTTGCTCACCAAAAGACCTCCCTTTTCCCACACATCCCCTTCATTGTACACGAACATCCCCTTTCTTCCAACTCCACCATTTTCGCCGGATCGGCTTGAGCAAATACGCGCTCCACACCATCAGGAAGAGTCCGAGCGCGACGTAAAAGCAGGAAAAGAACAGCCACGGCGAAAAGGCGAGCTGCTCGGAGTGGTCCAGCGACTCTCCCAGGATGCCAAACAGGACAATGACCGGATTGATGCTCGCCAGCACTTGCAGCTCAGGCAAATTCCAGACGTTCTGATCCGGGTACCTGTCCGGGTAGCTTTGCTGTAGCCATTCGCCGAGGAAAAAAAACAACAAACCGGTTCCGACGACGAAAAAGAAGGCGATCCCGTACGAGGTAATCGTACTGACCGAGGTGCGCTTGCTCCAGGTGGAGCAAAACACTCCAAGCGAACCCAAAAAGAACATGTGCACGGCCAAAAACAGCAAAAGCTGCGCCATCTGCTCGGGTGACACGCTCCCGTACAGCATGACGATACTGTACAGCGGCATGCAGGCTACGAGCAAAAGCATCGAAAAAGCCAGCGATGTAATCAGCTTGCTCCATACAATCGTGGCAGGCGACAGCTGCGTCGTCAGCAGGATCGGGAGCGTCTGCCGTTCGCGCTCGCCGCTGATGGCCCCCGCTGTCAAGGCTGGCGCGACAAAGCAGACCATCGCAAAATGAATCGTCGCCGAAATCAAAAACAGGCTGCGATTCTCGCCCAGCGCTTCCGCCCTGAGCGGGTCCGTCAGCAAAAAGCCGAGCGGAATTCCGCCCATGACGAGCAGGTAAATCGCCAGAATGCACACGGTTTTTCGGGAGCGGAACCGCTCGCGCATTTCTTTTACGAGAAGCGGATTGAAAAGGAAGCCGTTCATTCCATGCTGCCCCCTTCCGTAATCGCCAAAAATATGTCCTCCAAATTTCTCTTCGCGTCACCGTAGTAGACGACTGCCACCTGCTCGTCGATCAGCTCTTGCAATAGCTCTGCCTTTTGTTGCTCGGTGCCCTGGAACGAAAAGCGGAAGCCGCCTCCGCAGTCCTCCAGCTGGTTCACATGCGGGGAGCTTTCCAAAAGCAGCGCCGCTTTGTCGAGGTTGGAGAGCGCCCGAAGCTGCATGACGCTCCTGCCTGTCTGCCTGCTGGTTACTTCGTGGACGGAGCCGCACGCGATCAATTTTCCCCGTTCCATCACGCCGATCTCATCGCACAGCTCGGCCAGCTCAGGCAAAATGTGCGAACTGATGAGGATGGTTTTGCCCATCTCCCGCAGTTGCTTGATGATCTCCCGCAGTTCGATCCGCGCCCGCGGGTCCAAACCAGACGCCGGTTCGTCCAGAATCAGAACCGCGGGATCATGGACGAGGCATCTCGCCAGCCCCAGGCGCTGCTGCATCCCTCGCGACAAGGAATCGACAAGCGCATCCGCTTTGTGCGCCAGATTGACCAGTTCCAGCAAATCGGCCACCAAGGAGCGCCTTTTGCGGGCGGGGATGTGAAAGGCCCCGGCGTAAAACTCCAAATATTCCACGGCCGTCAAGTTGTCGTACACGCCAAAAAAATCGGGCATGTAGCCAAGCGACTGGCGCACGCTGGCCGGGTCCTTGCGAACGTTGTAGCCGCAGACGTACGCCTCGCCCTCGCTTTGTTCAAGCAACGTGGACAATATCAGCATCGTCGTCGATTTCCCGGCGCCATTCGGGCCAATAAAGCCGAACACTTTTCCCGGCGCGATGGACAGATTCAGGTCCGTCAAGGCTTGCAGAGTGCCGTAGCGCTTCCCCAGATGCACGGTTTCAATTACCATGTTCTCACCCCTTCCACCTGGAAAAACGGTGTCGGCAGCGACAGGCGCGAAGCCGTGCCGTTGGAAAAACGCAGCAAGAGCGTGCGGTTGGCTGTCAAAGCGTCCGGAAGCTCTTCTTCCAGCACCAGTTTTGTCCCGCGATCCACCGTCTGCCACTTCCCGCTCTTCCGGTGGAAGTACTCGATGCGAAAAGGACGGTACGAGCTGTGGTCAAGCGGAACCAGCAGCCGCTTCAGCTCCAGGTTGGCCGTGTCCGTCCGCAATTCAAACGTCATGCTTCCTTTTCCGAGCTGCCAGAGATAGCCCGTGTTCGATTCGTAGTCCCCGGTCGCTTCCATCAGCTCTGCCTGCAAAAGTCCATAGGGCAGCATTACATTCCCGTCGGCTTGCGGCTGGAGCTGTACCGGCTGGGTGACGACATTCCAGTAATGAGCCTGATGGGGCTCCTGCATGTTCATGAGCGGAACAGGCGCTGTCGTCATTCCAATCAGTCGCACTTGACCGCTCTGCGCATAGCCGATGACATTCTCCTGCATCTGCTTGCGCCGCTTTTCCGGCGAATCCGGCTCATCCTGCCCTGGATTTCGCGGCATAAACAGCGATTCCAGCTCGCCGTCAATCCGCTTCTCTTCCCCTTTTTTCAAGGACCCGATCGCCATGCGCTGCAACCCGACCTCGATAAACGCCTGCTCATAGGAGTAGGCTGTCCGGTTTTTCACCCGTCCGACAAGCCGGTTCTCCTCTACGCGCACATCCACATCAAACGCCCCGACATCTCGCAAGACGCCAAAGCCGATCGCCTGTCTCGGAGTCAGGTACGGCAGATGGCGGTAAGACAAGAGCCGCGATCCGTCTGTCAGTCCTTCCGGCTCGTAGTCGTTTCGTCCGTGCGTCAACGGGACAGCGACAAGGGATGGCGCGACGGTTACATCGTAGCCGTCCTTGTCGACCGCCAGGAACGTGGCCGCGGTGCGCGTCCTGGCCAACGTTTCATCCAGAATACCTATTTCCGAAATCGTGTAGCTGACATTCGTTTTTACCACCAGCGGCTTCCCGATCGCGAAAATACCGACCGTCAAGAGAATCGCTGCTCCCGGAATGATGCCCCACGCCCATTCGCGTTTGCCGACTCTTTGTAGGACGAAATAAGTTAGCGGCGCAACCAAAAGCACATAGCCGCCCCACAGCACCACCATCCAGACGGGTGGCGGCGTTTGCACGTCCGGCATGTTTTGGCTCAGCTCCAGCAAGGGCCTGGCCATCTGGTCCGTGTAGCGTTTGTTGTCCAAAACAGCCGTTGCGCCCTGCTGCACCATGACGTTTTGCCATAGCGGCAGGTTGTGTTGCCAGGAGGCCAACGGTTCGGCCGTCACATCGTAGTTGACGAACAAAAAAAGTCCATTGCCGCTTTGTTTCGCTACAAACAGGGGCAGATTCTTGTTGTATACCGCCACGTTGCCGGGAGGGGCGGGCTTGTCGGCTGCGTACTTGCGCAGCGCCTCTGCGATCGGCACGCTCCCTGACTGGCCGGGCTGGACGGGCAAAAGGTCGGCAAGCCGCTGCACCAACGCATCCTGATTCGGCCCTGCCGACACAATGACGACGCCTCCCAGCTTGATCCATTCCTTGATCGCCGCAAGCTGTGCGTCGTCGATGGACGCCCCTTGTTTGCCGCCGATTGCCAGGACGTCAAGGCTGTCGTACATCCACGACTGGTCCGGAAGCATGTCCGGCGCCAGGTTTTGCACGGAAAGCGGCCGATTCCGCTGGGAGGAAGGGGCGTTTGCGGCGAGAAAATGAAACGCATGGACGCCGTCGTCCACGACTCCGATCGTCTGCCCGTCTTTCGGGTAAGGGACGCGCAGCTTTTCTGATCGGAGGACCTGTCCATTTTGCGTGACGTGCACATACCAGTCGTTGAGCAAAAGCTGCATCGGCATGTCAAAATACACCGTCTTGCTCTTGCCTTGTTCCAGCAGTATCGGCTGACGCAGGTTCGCTTGCCGCAGATTTTTGGACAGCGGCTTTCGCGACAGCTCCACGAAGCCCGCCATGTCTTTTTCCTGACTGGTGATCGTCACGCCCAGCCGCACCCACGATTCGTACTTGACGATCCCTCCCAAGGGGACATTCACTTCGATATCCACGTTGCTCTGTGCCCACGCCGATTGTCCGGCAAAGCCAAGCCAGGCGGCGACAAAGACCAACATCCATTTCCTTTTCATGCTTGTTCCTCCGCTCGTTATCGTGACGCCAGCGAGACGACCAGCTCCAGCGGCTGACTTTTACGCGAAAGAAGCAGCAGTTGCTTTCCTTTTGCCGCCCAGTTGGCACGGATCAGCTCCGCCGTATTCCGGTTGTCAACCGGCAGCTCTTCTGTCACGAAAGGCTTGTCTGCCACGCTAGCTTCCATGAGCTGGCCGCCCGGTTCCGTATACGTCAGCTCATGCCCGGAACGCCAGGAAGCCCACTGGCCTTGTCCCAGCGTCGAGATCCGCCCCGTTCGCATTTCCATGACCTGAATCGCCCCGTCCTTGCGAAACGCCAGAAAGCGTCCGTCTGGCGACCATTCTGGCTGCGTCCCCTCGGCCAGCTTCCATTCCTGCAAGGAGATGGTGCTCGTAACCCAAATTTCGTCGCTGTCGCCCATCGAGCGGGTATAGGCAATCGAGTCGTCATGCTGCGACCAGCTTGGCGAGCCGTAGGCGACGCCTTCTTCTTCTTTTACCAGGCGGCTATTGCCCATGCTGTACGTCGTCGGCAACTCCACGATCCACAGGCGGGACATGCGCCCGGCTTGCTCGACGACAGCGATCTCTTTGCCCCGATTGGACCAGGCCAGCGCCACGTACGCGCCTTTTGTCGGCGGCAACTTGACAGTGACTGGCTGTGTATCGCTTGCGAGCGGGATCGTCCGCAGTTCTGACGGATCGGCCAGGTAGGCGATCTGTGTCGCGGACCTGTCAATATCCACCTGTTCCACAGACGCATCGGCAGGCAAGGTAAGCATCTCCTGCCTTTCCACCGTGATTGTGCCGCCGCTCCACCACATGCAGGCAATGACAGACAGCGCGACTGCCAGCGCCGCACCGCCGATCCAGGCCAGCTGGCGTCTCTTGCGCGGCTGTCGTTCCCGTAGCGCCTGCGCCTGGTCTGTTTCCAGCTCCTTCATTCGCTCCAGCAGTTGCTTTTTCAGTTCAGCCTTGAGCTGATAATTGACAGGCACAGAGCGGCGCATTCGCTTTAAATGGGTCAGAAGTTGAGCGACAGTCTGATCTTTGCTGCGACCTGGGGGGTGTTTCTCCTCCTCTCTCAATCGGAGTCCCCCCTTTCGTACATCTTCTGTAGCTTTTGCAGTCCTCGATAGGAGATCATTTTGACGCTCGATTCTGTCTTGCCAAGCACTTCGGCGACCTGACTGATTTTCAGATCGGCAAAATAACGAAGCATGAGGACATCCTTCTGATCCTGCGACAATAAGTCAAGCCGGTCACGAAGCAGGCCAATTTCCTCGTTGGTCAGCGCCTGTCGTTCCGGCTGCCAGGTATCATCCGGCTGGCTTCCCAGAAAGTCCTCCTGATCGACGGGAAGCTCCCTGTTTTTTCGCATAAAGTCCACGTATGTATTGTGAGCAATACGGAATATCCAGGAGGCAAACGGACTTGTTCTGCTGTATTGATCGAATTTTTCCAGCGCTTTTAAAAAGACCACAGTGGTCAGATCATCGGCATCCCACGTACTCTGGACACGGCAGCGCAAATAGCGGTTCACGCGATCGAAATACTCGTCGTACAGTTCCGGAAAGGGACGAGCTTCAAAATAGTCTCCAGAGGCCGGGTCCGCTACTGGCGCGGGACGTTTTATCGCCATTCCCATTACGGTTTCCTCGGTTTCTCCCAATTTGTTGCATCGAGCAGGAATACATGGGCTTCCTTCCTTCCGGCTCCATTTTCCCTAAGTGATACGAACTGTCTGTCAAGAAGTTACAGGGTCCGCCTGGTTTCCCTACCATCGCAACGCACGGGCAAGCTCGCTCACGATATCGTCGATGGCTTCGATCCCGACAGACATGCGCACCAGCCCCATCGTAATCCCGGTCGCTTTTCGTTGTTCCGGGGAAAAAGCCCGATGCGAGGTCGTGACCGGGTGGGAAACACTCGTCTCTACGCCGGCCAGAGACGGTACGAATGGAATCCAGTTCAGCGCCCGGTAAAAGTCGTAAATCTTGCTTTCATCCCGAAGCGTAAAGGACACCATCGCCCCCTGCTTCGGCCTGGCGAAAAACGACGTCGCCTCCTGGCTCGGGTAGTAGACGCGGCTGACAGCAGGATGGCTGCGCAAAAAACGGGCGACCTCGCTTGCATTGTCACATTGCCGCTCCATTCGCACAGCCAGCGTCTTCAGTCCTCGTGCCGCAAGCCAGGCTTCAAACGGACTGAGGGACGCCCCGTAATGGACGACGATTTCCGTCGCACGCGCGATGAGCGGACGGCTCCCGACCAGCACACCGCAGGTCACGTCACTATGCCCCCCGATGTATTTGGTCCCGCTGTGTACGACCAGATCCGCGCCAAAGGTGATCGGCTGGACGAGATAAGGCGTCGCGAACGTATTGTCGACCATCACAGCCAGGCCAAGCTCTTTGGCCTGGCGAATCCAGAAAGGCAGATCGACCACCGTGAGCAACGGATTGGTGATGGTCTCCAGAAAAAGCAGCTTTGTCGTAGGGCGCACGTGACTCGCCAGGCTCGTCCCTTCGTCAAGCACGATGCACTCCAGCTCGATGCCGAAGCGCGACAGTTCGTTGTGCAGCAAAGCGTAGGTGCCCCCGTATATTTCGTGGGAAGCCAGAACGTGATCGCCCGACGAGAGGATCGCGAGCAAGCCAGCCATGATCGCCCCCATGCCGGATGCCGCGCTCACCCCCGCCTCCGCTTGCTCCAGACGGGCAACGGCCGAAGCCAGTTCGACCTGATTGGGATTGCCGTTGCGCGTATACAAATATTCGCCTTCGCCCGCGTAATAGTTTTCGACTTCTTCCAGGCTACTAAAGGCAAACACAGAGGTCTGGTAAATCGGGGTAGCCTTGCTCACCGCTTGCCGCAAAGGCGGGTGTCCGATATGCACCGCAGTCGTTTCGAATCGTTCTCCCACATCCATCATCCTTTTTCTACCATCATACCATGCCAGAAGCCGGACAGACCAGCCGATTGGCATTTGCCTGTCCATTTGTGCTATAATTCGAAACCGAACTACCCAATAGGTAAGAAACAAAGGAAGGTGCACAAGATGAAAAAGTTTTTCACGACTCTGTTCACATGTCTGATGGCAATCGCCTTGGTTACGGGTTGTTCCAGTGCAAGCAACGATTCGGCTCCGACCGAGCCCACACAGACGACTTCACCAGCTAAAAAGCCTGACTCCAAAGAGCCTGCCCAGCCTCCGGGCCCTACAGGCGAGAAAAAGTACGACAAGGCTCCTGCCATGCAAATCGACAAAAACAAGACGTATCAAGCGAAAATCTCCACCACGATGGGAGACATTACGATTGATTTGTTCGCCAAAGACGCGCCGATTACTGTGAACAACTTCGTCTTTTTGGCCAGAGACAAGTTTTACGACGGTCTGACATTCCACCGCGTCATCAAAGATTTCATGATCCAGACGGGCGATCCGCTCGGCAATGGTACAGGCGGCCCTGGCTACACGTTTGAAGACGAGTTGAATAACGGCCACAAATACGAAGTCGGCGTGGTCGCAATGGCCAATGCCGGACGAAACACAAACGGCAGCCAATTTTTCATCGGTTCCGGAAAAGATGTGGAAGGGTTGGAAAACGTACCAAACTACACCATTTTCGGAAAAGTCGTAAGCGGCATGGATGTCGTGCAAAAAATTGCGGGCACGAAAGTGAAGCAAAATCCGCAAACAGGCGAGCTGAGCGTACCGGAGCAACCGATCAAAATCAAAACCGTGACCATCATCGAAAAATAAGACTATCTGACCAGGACACAAAACACCACTGCTTTCGTGCAGTGGTGTTTTTGTTTGGCCGCACCGAAAAACATGCCTTGGCAGCTATTCCCCTCTATCATTCACAACATTCTGATTTAGTAAATAGTTCCGTGGGACCAATTTCCTCTTGCACTGGACAATCATTCCCGCTAGACTTGCAAAAGACCCGATTCGCTTCCGCCCTCACCAGCAAAAAGCGAAAAGGAGTGGTTTCACCATGAAGACACGTGCAGCGCGAATGCGCTTTTTCTTCTTTCTCAACAGTTTTGCCTTGCTTCTTCTGTGCCTGCTCGTCACGCCGACGAGCGCAACGGCACCTCACGTGAAGAAAACAACACCTGTGCCGGTTCAAGCCGCAGCCGCAGCAACACCGGAACAGTCTGTGAAAAGCGAAACAAAAACAGCGATCTCTCACGCACAGAAAAAACGCGATTCCGTGCAGGTCAGCCGAGACGATCGCCGCAAAGTGATTCGTCATGGAAAGGTGAAAATTTCAGAGAGGGACATGGAACTGCTTGCCCGGCTGGTCTATGCGGAAGGCCGGGGAGAACCGTATGAGGGACAAGTAGCGATTGCTGCTGTCGTATTGAATCGGGTAGCTTCTTCACAATTTCCGGATACGGTACGGGAGGTTATTTTCGCTCCCAATGCGTTTTCGCCAGTCCGAAACGGCCAGCTCTCCACCAAGACCAACGAGAGCGCCAGAAGGGCAGTCGCCGATGCGGTGAAGGGAAAGGATCCGACCAACGGCTCCCTCTACTTCTTCAATCCTGCTACCGCCACATCCGAATGGATCTGGTCCAGGCCCCAAACCGTCGTGATCGGCAACCATCGTTTTGCCCGCTAATCGCCAAAAATTTAATAATCGTTTATTTTTATTTTATCAGGGTTTTACTTTTGACTGGTATCTTGTCCATGTAAGCACTTTTTCAACGCATTGAGAAAAAGTACGATGTTCTTCCGAGAATGACATCTTTCACGTAAGCATGGGTAGATCGAACGATTCCATCTGCGTATGCCTACGTGAACAGTAGCTGGCTGCCTGGCCGGATTGGGTGAGAGCAATCCAGTCAAGCCCCAATCGTTCCTTTTCTCAATCGCCCCCAAACAATTGGGCATTCCCCTGCGGGAGTGCCTCTTTTTTTTTGCAGGCGCGAACCAGCCTCCTCTGCCCGGACGCTCTCCCTCCATCGCCTTTTCCCTTGTCTTTTGCTACAATATACCTGTATGGAAAGGAGGCAATCCGTTGCGTTTATACAGTCAAATGACGCTTGCCGAGTTGCAGGAGGAAATGGAACGCCTGCACGTGGAAGCCGAGGAGAAAAAGAAACTGGGTGACGAGTCGCAGCTTGCCATTATTACGCAAAAGTATTTCATGGCGAAGTCGTATTATTTGGGGACGGGAGAATTTCGCATTGGCGGAACGTACAGTGTCGCCAACTACGATCAGCCGTTTACCATTGATTATTTCAACGGCGTGTTTGCCTGGGGCCGCTTTCCTGATTCGGACGAGCAGACCGGCTTTCCGGTCGGCATGCTGGAGCCTTGGTACGACTAATGAATAAAGAGATCAGCGCCTGGCGGCATCTGATCTCTTTTTTCTTGGCCGAACACGGGCCGCGACGCATCTGGATATACTATGGGCAAAAACGAAAGCGAGCCCAATCGCCATGGATGTCATCAATCTTACGCTGCTGCTTTTGCTTGCGCTCGGCATCGCCGGAAACAATGCGACCGTCTCGATCGCGGTAGCGCTGCTTTTGCTGATGCGGCTTTTGTCGCTGGAACGGTTTTTCCCGGTGCTTGAGCAGCATGGCTTGCAGATTGGCATCATCATTTTGACCATCGGCATTCTCACGCCGCTTGCGAGCGGAAAAATCAATCCCGCCGCCATGCTGGACCTGTTCACCCACTGGCAAACGGTGCTGGCGGTCGTCATCGGCGTGTTCGTCGCCTATCTGGCGGGAAAAGGAACGATGCTGATGGCTGGCAATCCGTTGATCGTCACGGGACTGCTTTTCGGAACGATCATCGGCGTCACGTTTTTCCGCGGCGTCGCAGTCGGCCCGCTCATCGCTGCCGGGATTCTCGCGTTCATTCTGCAATTTTTGCCCAAGTAAAAACGTCACCCCCAGCGCTCTTTGAGCGACAGGCCGTAAGCCACGATTTGCTCCGGCGTGACCAGGCGAAAGCCTTGTTGCGGACGGTAGTCAATCGTCAGCGTCTCCGAGCCGATGTACGCGATCGTCTCCGGGTCGAGCAACAACGTCATCTCCTCGACCTGGATCACCTGATCCTGCGGTGTCGCCTCATCGAGCCACAGCGCGTATTCGATGGTCATGCCGCACCCGCCTACCAGTTCGCCGCTAATCCGCACGGGACGCGTTGCTTTTTGCAATTGCGCTACGGCTTCCTTCGTCAGCTTGATTCTCATCTTCTTTCCACCCTCCTGCTTGCTTTTTCCAGCACTTTTGTATGCATCAACTTTCTTTTATTAGCATACAATGCTTGAAAGGCAGCGGAAAGGACGATCATCTATGAACATTTACGAACGAGACGGCATCTTTGTCGCCGAAACGCAGTTTCAATCGGAGCAGGTTGTCATCTTCGCCAAATCGTGGGAAGAAGCCAAGGAAAAGTTGCTGATGCGGCTTTTGGTCCTGGAAATGATTGGGTGAAACAAAAGCAGGTCGCTCCTCATGACCTGCTTTTTTCCCCTCTCTCCCCTCGGTCGCGCCTTTCCCCATGGCAAAACGGCAAGGAGTTAGCACGATCCATGACCATCACAACCATGCCCTCTCTCGACCGCCAAGAACTCGTCGCACAAATCCGACAGCAAACCGCCGAAGCCAATCGCAACAATGTCACCCGCACGCGGGCGTATCTCGATTTTTACCGCCAGCACCAGGAGGTCCACTGGGCGTTGCTTGCCCATCTCGTCTCGCGCAACGGCGGATGGAATATGACCGATCTGAAAGGCGAATGGATTCCCGCCATCATGGACGAAGCGGAGATCGAGCCGTTTTTCTGGATGCTGGAGAGAAGCAACTGGCTGATTTTTTACGATGCCTACCCGCAGCTACTCCTGTATGCCGAGATGAAACGGCGCGGCGAGGACTTGACTTCGCTGCTCGCACCGCTTGGCGTCTCTGTGTTTATGCAGCCGTACTGGCAGGATTTCCTCACGTCAGGCGACAGCTCGCGGCTCACCCGCGCCCTGATCGTCAATGAGCAGCAATATATCGAGCAGCGCGTCGTACATAAACCGTTTACGATGAAACGCATTTTTTCCACGTATGCGTTTTTTACCCAATCGCTTTTTTCTCTCAACCAGATTTTGTTTCCCTACAAGGCGCACCCTACGGACAAAAGACTGAGTATCGCCGGAGTGAACGTCCATCATTTTTCCGATCTCACCCAGCGCATTACCATCGGAAAGGCGTTGTACCAGCTTCTGTTCGCGGATCGCGAGCGACTGGAAAAAATGAGCGCGTTTTGCACGCGCATCCCGCATACCGGCTCGCGCGCAGACTATTGGCCGCATCTGTTCACACCGCACCGCCGCTCGGGGCAAGCGGACGACGGATACAAGCTGCGACTGGATGGCGAGAATCTGATTGCCGGACAGCCCAAGCTGTACAGTCCTTTTTTGCAGGCCGCCTGGGCAGACGTCGGGCACGATCCTGCCGATGGCACAGACTGGTTCCGGTTCCGGGACGAAAAATGGCATCAGGAGGTGGAAAAGCCCGCGCAGCTACCCGCGATTGACGCCGCCTCGTACATGCGGGCTTTGCACTGGATGGAATACGGCGTAAAATTGGTGACAACGTTCACCTGAGACCTGAGAATGGAGGCCACACCTCTATGTACGACGCCCGCAGCGATCTGCTTGCCCATCAACGTGACTACCTGTTGTCCTGCCAGCTTCCTGGCGGGGCTTTTCTGCTGGGACCTGGCCGGGATCAGATCAATCCGTATTTTGCCAATCTGGCCTTGATCGCCCTTCTCCGGCTACAAGAGTGGGAAGCCGTCCGCTCTTACATGGATTGGTACGTGCAGCATTTGAATGCGGACGGCTACATCAACGACTTTCGCCTCGATCGCGGGCAAGAGCTCGACACGGGGGCAGCGGACAGCGAAGACAGCTACCACGCGACCTTTTTCTCGCTCGTCGCGGAGTGGACACATCGCACGGGCGATTGCTCCTGGCTCGCAGCCAACCAGGAAGTGCTCGCCTACATGCTGCAAGGAATAGCCCGGCTACAGCAAAAGGACGGCCTGACCTGGGCCAAACATTCGTTTCGCGTCAAATACTTGATGGACAATTGCGAGGTCGCCAAAGGACTGGACGACGCGCACTTCCTGTTTGCCTTGCTTGGCGACGAGCTGCTGGCACAGGAGGCTTCCGTGCGCGCCGCCGCCTGCAAGACCGGAATTGCCGGTATGTACAGCCGCCTGCGCCGTTCGTACGCGATGTACGACCGCTCCCATCCCGGCTGGCGAAAATGGTATCCGGATGTCACCTCCCAGGCGTTTCCCATCGTCTACCGCTTGTGCGAGCCCGCTGTCGGCTCGATGCTCTATGAGCGGATCACGAAAGCATTTCCCCGCTTCGATGCGTTTGAGACTGGCGACATGTATCCGTGGATGGTCATGGGCGTGTGCGCCCGCAGGATGGGGGACGAAGAGCGCGTAGGCCATATGCTCGCCGTTGCGACAGACTTGTACATATCCGGCCCGCGCCAGCCTTACTGGCTGATTCACGAGGCGGGACGGTTCGTGGAGTTGTTGCTCGGCGAGTAGGAGAATTCGTTTCCTCCATACAAAAAGCGCGAGAGACATTCCCGCGCTTTTACTTGTTTTTCGGTTTGTTATCCGTATCGTGCGAGACGACGAGAAACGGCGTCAGCTCTCCATCCTCCCAGAAAAACGGCAGGACGGCAATCGGCACCTGGCCCTTGGAGGCGAAATCGTACGTCAGGCGGGCGAGCAAATTCGCGCCGACTTCCCCGGTCATGTCCGCGACAATCAGCACATCCTGATGCGGAATGGCTACGCCGAGCGAGTCTCCCTGTTTTTCCTGGTCAAACCGGCGCAATAGCGAATCGAGGAGAATCCGGCTTGCCGCGTAGCCGTCCGGCGGGCTGATAAAATGAATCCGGTTGCCCGCCACCTCCTGCGTTTTCACCGTGTACGGCAGCTTTTGCAAATTGTCCATCGCGTACTGGTGAAGCTGTTCGTTTGTCCAGCCGGACTGAGCGAGCATGCCCGTCTCAATCAGCGCATAGCCTTCTCCCCGGTCAAGCGCGTACAGCACGCGCGTGTCTGCGGTGTGCTCCCGGACGACAAAGCGACCGGGAAACTTCTCGACGAGCGAGGCATGGCGCAGGACAGGGTACACGTTTTGTTCCTGCCCGATCAGCGTCCGTCCTTTTTCCTGCATGGCGGTTGTCCCTCCTTCGTTTAGTCCCACGGCGGCGCATCGTCATCGACGCCTGGCACGCTGACCTGCGGCCGGGCGTAGTGGCTGCTGCGCTCCTCGATCTCCCTGACGACCTCGGCCAACGATTTTGGCTTCACAAATTCCACCGGAGACACGCCCCGCTCAAACTGGAGCTGCTCCCCCTCCAACACGAGCAAATACCGTCCGTTCACCTTGGCAATGTGCAAATTCGTGCCGTAATCGGCGAGCAGCGTGCGAATTTGCATGTGATCGAGCTTGAATTTCAGCTCGACCTCCGGCTGGCGGTCGGTAATGATCTGCATCGCTTCCATGACCGTCTCGTGCTCCCACTTCTCCGCCAGCTCCCGCTTGGGGCTGGCCGCGATCAGTTCAATCGCTTCTTCCTCCCGCACCCTCTCCTCGGATTCCTCGGGATACGTGGATTCGATATGCTGGCGCGCCAAAGAAATGACCTCCTCGGAGACGAGCTGCGTCACCGTTTGCGGATATTCAATAAAGCGCAAAAATTCCTCGAAGTAGCGCGCATGGGAAAACTGATGGATTTTCACATGGTACGGGTCGTTCATCCCGGATTCGATCATGTACGGATACATCAGCGATTTCATGTTTTTCGCGTTGATCGCCATGCGCACGTTGGAAATCAGGCTCTTTTCATCCGTAATGACCGCCGTTTTCTGTTCGAAATCGCATTTCAGTATAAACACGTAGCGCTCATCCAAAAGCTCCAGACGCGTGCGCACGACAAGCAGCACGCCGCCCCGCACCTGCGAGGTCCGCAAGTACGACTGCACCAGCTCCTGGCACGGCTCCTTGCTCTCGCCGGGCGTCTCGGCAGAAAGCAAGCGGTTCAGCAGCGCGTAGTTCGGATTGGAGTCCAGCGGATGTCCCGGCTCCACCACGAATTGGCCCAGCTTGGTCGGCGTCCCCTCTGTTCTTGGATTCGGGTCGACCTTGCGTTTGGCGATGCGCGCGAACTCCCCGTCCAAAAAATCGCGAAGCTCGCTGCGCTGATAGTCATCGTGGCCCAAGTGGCGCGTCATCCGCACCTGCTTGATGCCGTCCGCTTCCTCCGGCTGTTCAATCAAATAAAAGGATACCCAGTCAATGATAAAATTCATTCCCCGTCGCTCCTGTCTACATGTACCGAACCTGATTATAGCAAACCTGTACAAAAAAAGGTCAGCCTTTTTCCATTCGTGGTAAGATGACAACAGGAGGGAAGCGGTTATGTGGACGAAGCTCAAAGAATGGTGGACAAGCGCCTTTCGCGACAGGCCCTATCGCCCTGGCGCGACGATCGGCGCATACAAGATTCAGCACGTACTCGGGATGGGCAGCTACGGAATCGCCTATCTCGCCACCCACACGCCGACAGGGGACAAGGTCGTGGTCAAGCAGGTGAAGCCCAGCCTGCGCCATACCCCGAAAGGCGAGGCCATGCAAGCGTATGAGCGCAAGGTGCTGTCCTCCCTGTCCCATCCGCAATTTCCTCGCTTCGTGGACGCCTTTACGTACCGCGGGGATTCGTTTCTGGCGATGACGTATTTCGCGGGGCCTACCTTGGAGGAGATGCTGTTTGAGCGCGGCATCGTAGCGGATGAGCGCGAGTGCGCCGGTTACATGCAGCAGATTGGCGAACTCGTGGCTCATCTGCACGACCAGGGACTGATCCATCGCGATGTGCGTATCCCAAACGTCATCTGGCAAGACGGTCGGCCGTATTTAATCGACTTCGGACTGGCGCGTTTCATCGGCGACAAGCCTACCTACATGGCCGAATCGCTCAACGCCTACCCATCGGAAAAGCAGTTGAAGCGCGAAGTGGCACCCTCCAGCGATCTGTACGCACTGGGGCACTTTTTTCTGTTTTTGCTCTACTCCGGTTACTCGCCCGAGGAAGATGCCCCGGAGCGCAGTTGGGAGGAGGAGCTTTCCCTGTCTCCGGAAATCCGCCGCATGATTCGCAAGCTGCTCCAATTGGACGAGCCTTATGGCAGTGTTCGCGAATGGTTGCAGGAGCTTGCGCAGTACCTGGCTGTGCGCTCGGCTGGCGACAAACCCTAGACAAAAAGAGCAGGGCACCGCTTGCGGCGGCTGCTCTGCTCTTTCTCTTTCTACCTTTTGTTCTGCTTGGTTCCCAAGCCGCCTGTCTGCTGTACCCGCTTTGCAGAGGAAGCGCTTTTTGCGGCAATGGGCTTGCCCGCTTCCGGTTTGCGGTCTTGCGGTCTGCCTTTTGCCGCTGGCTTGGCGGATGGCTTGCGCTCCGGTCTCGGGTCTTCCAGGGCACCGTGCGACATGATTTTTTCCGTAATGGCAAGCTCGGTCTGCTTGGCGAACTTCTGGATGATAAACCGCTCCTGCGGACTGATGATCGAAAAGACCAGGCCGGCGCGTCCCATCCGGCCCGTACGGCCGCTGCGGTGAATGTACGTATCCGCGTCTGGCGCCGGGTCGTAATGCACGATGCATTCCACTTCCGGTATGTCAATGCCGCGTGCGGACACATCTGTCGTAATCAATACGGGGAACGCACCGTCCCGGAACTGCTGGAGCGTCCGCGCCCGCTCTTCCTTGGACGCGTCACGATGCAGCAGCCGGCAGGCCAGATGATGGTAGTTCAGCTTGGAAACAATCTCGTCTACCTTTTCGATTTGATTGACAAACACGATCGAGGAGCGGACATTGACGAGCCGCAGCAAGCGTCTGAGCGTGTCCACTTTTTTGCGCGGCTCCGACACGAGGTACAGATGGGCGACTCCGGCTGCGCCTTCCGGTGCTTGCGCCCGTACAAGCGCAGCGTCTTTTGTAAAAACTTGGGCAGCCTCGACAATCTGCTCGGAAATCGTCGCGGAAAACAGCAGGCGCTGCGTGTCGCGCAACGTTTTTTTCATCACTTCCTGGACCGGCTTGCCGAAGCCCGCATCGAGCATACGGTCCGCTTCGTCCACGACAACCGTTTTGACTTCGTGTACCTTCAGCTTTCGCTGCTCGATCAGCTCCAGCAGACGGCCTGGCGTGGCGACGACCAGCACCGGCTTTTTCTTCAGCCGCTCTACCTGCCGCTTGACGTCGACGCCGCCGATGATCGGAACGACCGCATGATCGGCTCCCGGCAACAGCTTTTCGGCTTCTTTGGCAATTTGGACGACCAACTCATGCGTCGGCGCCAGGACGAGCGCCTGCACGTCCTTTTTATCCAAGTCGATTTTCGTCAAGAGCGGCAACAAGTAGGCTAAGGTTTTGCCTGTCCCTGTCGGGGATTCGACCAAGGCATCCCGCCCGGCCAGTATCAACGGAATCGCTTCCGCCTGCACAGGGGTGGGCGTTTCCATTTTTCGTTCGCGCAAAATCGCAACAAGCGGCGCGCTCATCTGTAAATCAGCAAACGTGGTGCTCACAAGAACCCTCCTGGCGTATAGTCATACATTGGGTAAGCTTACCACACTTTGCCCCTGTATAACAGAGGGCCTGGCTCGCGAAAGGCCGCCTGTACAGATCGCTGTGCCGGACGTGAAAAACAGGCGAAATCCTGGTTCGGACTTCGCCTGATGTGAGTTACCCGTTGTTCGAGTCCTTGCGGGTTTCCTGCTTTTCCGCCAGGTCGTGACGGTCCCGACTCGTCGTCTGGTTGCGTGTGCCCTTGTCGGGATTGTTCCGATACTCCTCTACTTCCTGTTGAAACGCTTCATCATAGCCGCGCACAGCCATCACCTCCTGCCCCTATTTTCCCCCTGGCGATCCTTTATTATTTGGCTGAAACTTTTTCCCCACTCATTCGTCTTCTAGTAGGAAACAACGAATTTCATTGGCAGATGGATGTGGAGGATTCATGCAAACCTTATCACGCGCGCGAACGCGCAAGCTAGTAACCCGAAAAAGACCTTGGCGCTGGGTCAAGCGCCTGATACTTGCGTCGGTCTTGACTTGCACCACGCTTGCCCTGCTCGGTATGCTTTTTCTGTTTGGCACGCGAAGCGGCGAGGAGCTGCGCGAGTGGGCGGCGGGCACGCTCCTGACGACGCAGCACGACTACTGGGCACCGTACACGTTTTTGCCGGAAGAAAAGCTCAACGCCTTGAAGCAGCAAATCCGCAACCCGGACGTCATCAACTCCGAGCCGGATGAAACAGCCAGGCCGGAAGAGTCGCCGCAGGAGCAGCCGCTGGTCGAAACGCCGCCGGAAAAGCCGAAGCAACTGATCGAGGTGGAAGAGATCGACGTATCCAAAGGCAGTTACTACTTCAAAGGAAAAATCATGTACATCCGCGACCCGAAACGGGTCCAATTGGTCGTCACCAACCGCAAGGACCGCGGCGATCTGCTCGACGAGTTCGTCAAAAAGACAAACGCCATCGGCATCGTCAACGCGAGCGGCTTCTCGGACCCGGATGGTTACGGAAAAGGCGCCAGAGCGTATGGCCTGGTGATCCACGACGGGAAAATCCTCCAGGGCTACAATCCGAAAAGCGGCGAGACCGCCTTGGGCATCACCTATGAAGGCAAGCTGATTACCGGCAGCTATACGGCCGAGCAGTTGGTGAAAATGGGTGTTCGCGACGCGATGAGCTTCCGCCCGCAACTGATTGTGAACGGCAAAAACCTGTTCAAGGACAAGCCCGCGAAAAGCTGGGGCATCCAGCCGCGCACAGCGATTGGGCAAAAAGCGGACGGCACGATCGTCTTCGTCGTCATCGACGGCCGCCAGCCTGGCCACTCGATCGGCGCGAGCATGAACGACCTGGCGGAATTGCTGGAAGAGCGCGGCATCGTAACCGCCATGGCGATGGACGGCGGCTCCAGCTCGATGATGCTGTACAACGGCGAGGCGATTACGAAAACGTCTTGCCCGTATTACCGCGGACGCTACCTCCCGAACGCCTGGGCGGTGATTTAAAACGAAACAGGCAGCCCACATGAATGTGGCTGCCTGTTTGTGTTTACAGTTTAATCGGCGTTTTCGCTTGCTCCAGACTCCATTTTTCCACATCCCACGTCTGCGTCACCCAATCCTCGTAAAACTCAGGTTCGTGGCAGACGAGCAGGACAGTCCCCTTGAATTCTTTTAACGCACGCTTCAATTCTTCCTTCGCGACGACGTCCAGGTGGTTCGTCGGCTCGTCAAAAACAAGCCAGTTGCTCTCGCGCTGCAAAAGCTTGCAGAGACGCACCTTTGCCTGCTCGCCCCCGGACAAGGCGTTCATGTTGCGGTTGATATGCTCGTTTTTCAGGCCGCAGCGCGCCAACGCTGCGCGTACCTCGTGGTTGTTCATCGAAGGGAACTCGTTCCAGACGTCATCCAGCGCCGTAATCGGCTTCGGCTTGACCTCCTGCTCAAAGTAGGCCGGGTGCAGGAAATCGCCTCGCTCCAGCTTGCCTCCGAGCGGCGGAATGATGCCGAGCAGCGTTTTCAGGAGCGTGGATTTCCCCACCCCGTTCATCCCGACAATCGCTACCTTTTCGCCGCGTTCCAGCTTTACGTTCAGCTTTGGCAGCAGGGGATGGGTATAGCCGATCTCCAAGTCTTCCGCTTCGATGACAAAGCGGCTGCTCGCACGCGCCTCCTTGAAAATGAAGGAAGGCTTCGCCGCTGTCTCCGGCTTGTCGATCCGCTCCATTTTGTCCAGCTGCTTCTGGCGGCTTTTGGCACGGCCTGTCGTGGACGCACGCGCTTTGTTGCGGGCGATGAAGTCCTCCATGCGGGCAATTTCTTCCTGCTGCTTTTCAAACGCGTCAAAGTGCTGGCTGCGCTTCATCTCGGACTGCGCCAGGAACGATTCGTAGTTCCCGGTGTAGCGGTTCAGCTTGGTGAATTCCAGATGGTAAATGACGTTGACGACTTCGTTCATGAACGCCGTGTCGTGGGAAATCAGGATGAAGGCGTACGGATATTCCCGCAGATAGTTTTTCAGCCAGACGATATGCTCTTCGTCCAGGTAGTTCGTCGGCTCATCCAGAAGCAGGACGGTCGGCTGCTCCAAAAGCAGCTTCGCCAGCAGAACCTTTGTGCGCTGTCCACCGGACAAGGACGCGACGTCGCGCTCCAGTCCAATCGCGCTCAGTCCAAGCGCGTTCGCGATCTCCTCCACCTTGGCGTCGATCAGGTAAAACCCGCTCGTCTCCAGCTTATCCTGAATTTCACCCATGCGCTCCAAAAGCTCTTCCAGTTCCTCCGGCGACGCTTCCGCCATTTTTTCGCCAATCGCCATCAGCTCCTGCTCCTGCTCCAAAAGCGGCAGAAACGCCTCCTTGAGCACGTCGCGAATGGTTTTTCCCGATTGCAGCTTCGTGTGCTGGTCGAGGTAGCCGTACTGGATCTTGGGCATCCATTCGATGCGGCCCTTATCCGGAATGAGCTGTCCGGTCAAGATGCCCATCATCGTGGATTTTCCGGTTCCGTTTGCTCCTACGAGACCGACGCGGTCGTTCGGTTGCAGACGAAAGGACACGTCCCGAAACAAAATGCGATCCCCAAAGCCATGGGACAAATCTTCCACAATCAAAACACTCATGCAAACTCTTCCTCCTGTTTCCTCTGTGAGGTCTACAACATCATGCTTTCAAAATAAGACGGCGCATACCGCTGTACATAGGTTTCGCCTGTCAAGATCAACTCGTCCAGTCGCAAGCGCAACTCCTGCAGGCTGATGCCGTGCATCGCCGTATTCAGGATCGTCGCTCTCGCCATCAATCGGAGCGTATTCACCTCGTCTGTCAGCTTGTTGCCGAACATTTTTCCGCTGTGGACGATCTCTGAACGATGATTGTACGATTTTTTTACAAACTGGGCAATTTTTTGCCGCTGGGCATACGACTCTCCAAAATAATACGCCATGCGCAGCCGCAATTTATAGGTGATTTCCCCCTTTTTTCCGTCGGGAGCAAACAGCGACTCCAGCGCAATCCACAAATCGAGCAGCTGGTCCTCGTTGCTTTTTTTCTCCAGCGACAGCGCATAGCGGCGAAAAGCAAGCGACGGCAGCTGGTGGTCCAACAGTCGCATGAAAACGTTTTGGGTAGACGCATCAAACTCGTATTTGCTCCCGTCGAGGGATCGCTTCAAGTACGTAATCCCGCACATATTGCCATTCACGGTCAGGACGTAAGGGATCGAGCATGTCCCATCAATCGCGGACAAGTTCAGTTTGTTCTCGATCTCTTCGATCCACGGGCGGTCATCCGTTACTTTCATTTCCGCATGCTCCGCAACCAAAAACAGGCTGTTGCGGCTGACCCGCGAATCGAAAATACGCTTGTTCTCATCCATTTCGTTTCGCAAATAGCGCGAAGCGATCTCATACGGCTGCTCTGCTCCCGAGATCAGGTAGTAAGCATGAGGCAGCTCGATCCGAACAGGCTGCGTGGTTATGGAATTAAATACGGGCGCAATCAACAGTGGCATTGGCTGCTCCTTTCCCATCCGTCAAAGCGCGATTCTTGTTCCCTGAGTGAAACGGATGGTTTATCAACAGTATCGTGTCTTTCTGCCTTTTTGACAACCTAGTGATTCCTGCTAATCGCAAACACACTTCCTTTTAGAATACCAGCAATTCCTATGGTTCGTCACCATCGGATTGCGGCAAACTACGAAAAAAGGAGATGATTGGATGGAACAGGATTATAGGCAGGACGAAAATCCGCACCAAGCTTACAATAACGTGGCAAAGCCTGAGGCGCAAACCGGCGAGCCACTGGCCGGCTCCAAAAAAGTGAAGCAAAAAAATCATTCCCGCTCCATCAAAACGCGGGAAGGGTAAGCTTTAGCCAAACAAAGCCCAAACGGCTCCATCCGTTCGGGCTTTCCTTTTTCTTACAATAAAACGATTGAATTGTCCCACAAGGATGATCTATGATGGATGCAGTATCCATAATGGAGGTTTAGCCCACTATGATGACCATTCCACTTCCGGGCCATGGCCCGCTTTCGAACGCGATCAGCTACAGTGTTTCCCCTTTGTACGAGCTGGCTGCCAGCCTGCACACGCTCGCCCAGCCTTCGCCCCCTGAACGCTTCTTTTCATGGTCAGAAGATCAGCTGGAACAATTTGAATCCGCGCGCCTGACGCAGGAATGGGCGTATTTGCTCCCGCTCTTTCGCTACGGCATCCCCGACACCTTCGATCCTGTTCAGACAAAAGGAGTGATGGGCGTGGACGAGCAATACGAATACTTTGTGATGCTGCCCACCGAGCAATTTGTCCGCAGCGTGACTCCGATGCTTGACCACTGGATGCAGCAGCACGCCATCCCGCAAGTGTATTTGGATATGCAAGAGGATTCCGATTATGTAAAAGGCCGTTTCAGCCTGTTTGTTTCGTCTTACTGGCAACTGTATTTTGAAGAGAACTGGGAGAGCATCGCCCCGCAGTTTGTGAAGGAGGCCGAGCGCATTTACGCCTCGGTGCAAACCATGCCTGCCTTGCTCTCCTACCTGCAATCGATCTGTTCCGCCTTCTCTCTCGATGAAGAGAATCGCCGTCTCACGTGTCCGTACGACGGCCCGGACGATCATGCCGAGCAGTTAATCCTCTACCCCAGCTATTATTATGCCCAGGAGCCTTGTCTCAGCAAAAAGGGTGCCCATGCCCACCTGCTGTACTCCTTCTCCTGAGCGTTCCCACTAAAAAACGCCCTTGGGTCAGGAAGGGCGTTTTTGATGCAACATATGCGCAACGATCAGTTTATCCAATTGTTGACTTATCTTCACGATTTCTGGGTCAAGAAAATTGTAACCTGCTTCTTTGGCTGCACGTTCCAGCTTTTGGCGCAAGTCATCAATCATCTTACTTGTAGTTTCCATGCTGCCAAGCCTCCACCCACGTCAGTCTCCCACTATTTTACATTATATAAGAACAGGTGGAAAGGGTAAGATGTGGAAGAAAAAAGCCTTGTAACCACAAAGGTACAAGGCTTTTTTCACAAGGGCAGCTGTTATTTCATCACGTGGATCGGACGACCCAGTGCCAGTTCAGCCGCTTCCATCGTCACTTCACCCAATGTCGGGTGAGCGTGGATGGTCAGCTCGATATCCTCAAGCGTAGCGCCCATTTCGATCGCCAGTCCGATTTCCGCGATGATGTTGGAAGCTTCCGGACCCACGATTTGCGCCCCCAGGACGAGGTTGGAGCCTTTTTCCGCAATCAGCTTCACGTAGCCTTCGCCTGCATTGACAGACAGAGCGCGGCCGTTTGCTGCGAACGGGAAGCGTCCTACCACATAATCGATCCCTTTTTCTTTTGCTTCTCTTTCGTTGATGCCTACGCTTGCGATTTCCGGATCGCAGAAAACAACCGCCGGAATCGCTTTGTAGTCCACCTCTGCCGGATGTCCGGCAATCGCTTCGGCAGCCACTTTTCCTTCGTAGGAAGCTTTGTGTGCCAGCGCAGGACCTGCCACGATATCCCCGATCGCGTACACGTTAGGAATGTTCGTGCGGCCTTGTTTGTCAACCACGATCAGACCGCGGTCGGTCACGTTCATGCCGATATCGCGAACGCCCAGCTCATCGGTGTTCGGACGGCGTCCAACGGTGACGAGCACGTATTCTGCCTCGATTTGTTGCGCCTCGCCTTTGACTTCGGCTTTCACAATCACGCCGTTTTCTGTCTCTTCCATTCCTTGCGCCAGCGCTTTGGTATGGATGGTCACGCCCAGCTTTTTCAGCTTGCGCTCCACGAGACGCGGCATATCCGGCTCGAAGCCAGGCAGAATTTGATCGGAGCCTTCGAGAATCGTCACTTTGGTGCCGAATTTCGCGAACACCGTACCCAGCTCGATTCCGATGTAACCGCCGCCGATGACAACCAGGCTCTTCGGCAGCTCGGTCAACGACAGCGCCTCTGTCGAGGACAGAACGCGCTTGCCGAATGGGAACGCCGGCAGCTCGATTGGACGGGACCCCGTCGCGATGATGCAATGCTGGAAGCGATAGCGGTTCACGTCATAGCCGTTGAAGACGCGCACTTCGTTTTCGCTGACGAACAGGGCTTCGCCTGGAATTACCTGGATTTTGTTTCCTTTGAACAGGGAAGCAACGCCACCTGTCAATTGCTTCACGATGCCGCTTTTCCATTCCTGGACTTTGGCGAAATCAACCTTGACGTTTTCCATGGTAATTCCCATGGATTCGGTATGTTGCGCATGCTCATACGTGTGTGCAGCATGGATCATCGCTTTGGAAGGGATGCAGCCTACGTTCAGGCACACGCCGCCCAGCTCCGCTTTTTCCA
The DNA here is from genome assembly GCF_051967035.1 of Brevibacillus sp. SAFN-007a. Taxonomy (NCBI): domain Bacteria; kingdom Bacillati; phylum Bacillota; class Bacilli; order Caryophanales; family Paenibacillaceae; genus Brevibacillus; species Brevibacillus sp. SAFN-007a. The sequence continues at coordinate 110,335 of NZ_JBQCKK010000007.1, forward strand.
CAACCGCTACGTTTTTTCCCAGTTGGGCGGCGCGAATCGCCGCCACATAGCCACCTGGACCCGCACCGATCACGAGCACATCAACTTCTGTCGTAAATTCACCTACTACCATTGTGTCTTATCCCTCCATGACGAGCAGCGTCGGATTTTCCAAAAGCTGCTTCACGTAGTTGACGAAACGCTGTGCAGGTTCGCCATCAACCAAGCGGTGGTCAAAGCTCAAGGACAGATGCAGCATTTGGGCAACCACGATCTCGCCGTTTTTCACCACTGGTTTTTCGCTGATGCGGCCTACGCCCAAGATCGCTACTTCCGGGTAGTTGATGATCGGCGTAAAGAACATGCCGCCGGCGGAACCGATGTTGGTGATGCTGAAGGTCGAGCCTTTCAGCTCATCGGCACTCGCTTTGCGCTCGCGGGATTTTTTCGCCAGTTCGCTGATCTCGCCAGCGATTTGGAAGATCGACTTGCTGTCGGCTGCTTTGACGACAGGAACGAGCAGGCCGTCTTCGGTCGAAGTGGCAATCCCGATGTTGTAATACTTCTTGTACACAATCTCTTGTTTTTCATCATCAATGGACGCATTCAGCTCTGGGAACTTTTTCAGACCCGCTACGACTGCCTTGACGATCATTGGCAGGTAGGTCAGCTTCACGCCGCGCTCTTCTGCGAGCGGCTTCGCGTTTTTGCGCATCGCCACCAGTTCGGTTACGTCCACTTCGTCGAAGATCGTAACGTGTGGCGCCGTGTAAGCGGATTTCACCATTGCTTTGGCAATCGCTTTGCGGATGCCTTTCAGCGGAACGCGCTCTTCCAGTTCGCCCGCTTGCGCACTGTAGTGAACGGTTGGCGCAGAAGCTGCTTGCGCTACGCCTGTTGGCGCCGCTTCTGCTGCCGGAGCCGCTGTTTCCACTGCTTGTGCAGCTGGAGCAGAGGCAACAGCACCGCCAGCTAGGAAGCGATCTACGTCTTCGCGAGTAATGCGACCCAGTTTGCCAGTACCAGGTACCAGTGTCAGCTGAACGCCTTTTTCACGCGCGTATTTGCGCACGGAAGGAGTAGCCAGCACGTGCTTGCGGTCAATTGGAGCCGCAACCGCTGTGGCTGTCGCTTGCGCCATTGGCGTTTCCAGCGCTTGGTTTGCGTTCGCGCTCACTTGGGAGCCGATATCGCAGCCTGGTTCCATTTTGTCAGTTGCCGGTGCTGGCGCAGCGGCAGTATCGCCGTGACCGTGGTCTGGCAGGTTTGGAACTTCGCCCTCGACCTCGAACTCGATCAGAGGATCGCCCACAACCGAAACCGTGCCCTCTGTCACTTTCAGTTCGACGACTTTTCCTTTTACAGGCGATGGAACTTCTACTACCGCCTTGTCATTTTGCACTTCCATAATGACTTGGTCTTCTTCTACGGAATCTCCGGGCTGTACGTGCCATTTGACGATTTCGCCTTCATGGATACCTTCGCCGAGCTCCGGGAGTCTGAATGTAAAACGACTCACAGTATCTCCTCCTTTTGAACACTACGCTTCAATGAACAGCCTGCAAATTTCGGAAAGAAGGCGGAAAGCTTTCCACTTTTCCGCCATTATGCTTGTTTTTCGATTAATAATCGAGCACTTGCGTGAGTCCGTCTACCACGCGTTTCACGTCAGGCAGCCAGATGTCCTCTGCTTGTGCAAACGGATAGACTGTATCCGGCGCAGTGATACGCAGCACAGGCGCTTCGAGGTGGAGAATGGCGCGCTCGTTGATTTGCGCGATGATTTCCGCAGCAACGCCGGAAGTTTTTTGCGCTTCCTGCACGACAATCGCCCGGTTGGTTTTCTTCACGGAAGCGACGATGGTGTCGATGTCCAGCGGACTGATGGTGCGCAGGTCGATAACCTCTACCTTCGCGCCACGCGCCTTTTCGATCTCTTCGGCTGCTTTCAGGCTGGTATGCACCATGGCACCATAGGTGATGATGGTAACATCGCTGCCTTCTTTTACCACGTTCGCTTTCCCCAGCGGAATGGTGTACTCGCCCTCCGGCACTTCTTGACGGAAGGAACGGTACAGCTTCATGTGCTCCAGGAACACGACCGGATCGTTGTCGCGAATCGCGGAGATCAGCAGACCTTTTGCATCGTACGGGTTGGAAGGGATGACCACTTTCAGACCCGGCGTTTGCAGCATCAACCCTTCGAGAGAGTCAGCGTGCAACTCAGGTGTTTTCACGCCGCCGCCAAACGGGGAGCGGAAAGTAACCGGGCTGGAGAAACGGCCTCCGGAACGGTAACGCATACGAGTCGCTTGCGAAGCGATCGCATCGAATGTTTCAAAGACGAAGCCAAAAAACTGAATTTCCGCTACAGGACGGAAGCCGTTGATAGACAAGCCTACAGCCAGTCCACCGATTCCGGACTCAGCGAGCGGCGTATCGAATACACGCTGCTCGCCGAATTCAGCTTGCAAACCTTCTGTCGCACGGAATACCCCACCGTTTTTCCCTACGTCTTCCCCGAAGACAAGTACGGTTTCATCGCGCTTCAATTCTACGCGCATTGCATCCGTAATGGCTTGAACCATTGTCATTTGTGCCATGGCTTACTTCGACTCCTTCGCCAGGAATTCTGCCTTTTGCTCTTCGAGTGCAGGCGGCAGTGTCTCAAACATTACATCGATCAGTTCCGTTACTTTCATTTTCGGCGTTTCGTCCGCTTTTTTGATCGCGTCCGCAACCGCTGCTTTTGCTTCTTCAATCACAGCTTCCTCGTCTTTTTCGCTCCAGAGGCCTTTGCCTTCCAGGAATTTGCGGAAACGGATCAGCGGATCGCGCAGCTCCCACTCGCTTTGCTCTTCGCCTGTGCGGTAACGGGTTGGGTCGTCACCGGCCATGGTGTGCGGACCATAACGGTAGGTCAGCGCCTCGATCAGCGTCGCTCCTTCGCCGTTCACGCCGCGCTCTTTCGCTTTTTTCACTGCGTAGTAAACAGCGAGAATGTCCATACCGTCCACGCGCTCGCTGGCGATACCGGCAGCCACAGCTTTTACTGCGATATTTTCGGAAGCCGTTTGCTTTTCGAACGGCAGAGAGATCGCATATCCGTTATTTTGGGAGAAGAAAATCACAGGCAGCTTATAAACGCCCGCAAAGTTCATGCCCTCGTAGAAGTCACCCTGGGAGGTTGCTCCGTCACCAAAGTAGTTGATGGCCACGCGTTTTTCACCGCGCAGCTTGTAGCCCATCGCAACACCTGCTGCTTGTGTACATTGCGCCGCGATGATGATCTGTGGCATCAATACGTTTACGCCTTCCGGAATCCGTCCACCCTCGATGTGTCCGCGGGAGTAGAGGAAAGCCTGGTGCAGCGGGAATCCGTGCCATACCATTTGCGGAATGTCGCGGTAGCTTGGCAGGATGAAGTCTTCTTTGGAAAGCGCTGCCTCGGAGCCGATCATGCTTGCTTCTTGACCAGCTACAGGCGCATAAAAGCCGAGGCGGCCTTGACGGTTCAGGCTGATGGCGCGTTGGTCCCACACGCGGGTAAAGACCATTCTGCGCATCAGTTCACGCAACTCGTCATCGGAGAGCTCAGGCATCAAGTCAGGACGAACAACCGTACCGTCCGGTGCAAGAATTTGCAGCGGGGCGTTGTTCTCTGTTTGTTCAACAGCAGTGGTTACGCTCATCTCATTCACCTCTTCACTAGAATAAAGGGCTTCCTTCCCGCTGTTCGTCCTGCCGCATTCATCGAGCCGTTGCTCCATGGATGGCGGCGAGTGCGAATCTTGTCGGAAATGTCCCCCATAATGGAAAAAGCAGAAGAAAAGTTGTCTCGTGCAAGAAAGGGCTTACAGCGCCGTCTGCACCACCCTGTTATACTGCAGACAAATTGTCTGTTTAATGTGTTATAGTATTGATACTACAGGGTTTATTTCCTCTCTGTTATCATTTACTATAAAAGCTGTATCAGTTTTTTTCAAGGCTTAGTTTTACATTTGAGCAAACAGGAGTGTAAATCGATGTCGGAATATGTAAAACGAACGATCGTCAAGGAAGAAGTGCCCAGCCTTCATGTGGACACTCCCCGCTCGGTCAAAGTTTACCTCCCGCCGGGCTACAACGAACTTCTGTCCTACCCTGTCGTGTACTGCCAGGACGGGAACGACTTTTTTACGATGGGCCGAATCGCTACTATCGCCAACCAGCTGATTCTGGAGGAAGGCATCGAGCCGTTTCTCGTCGTCGGCGTCTCGGTTGACCGGAGCAAGCGGACGAGCGAATATTCCCCTGTCGGCGAAAGAAACGCAGCGTACAAACGCTTTTTTTGCGAAGAGCTGCTGCCCTACATCGAGGATCGTTATCCCGTAAGACGCGACAAATCGTCCCGCGTGCTCGCAGGCGATTCGCTCGGCGGAACCGTAGCGCTGCACCTCGCCCTGGACCATCCCGAGCTGTTCTCGCAGGTACTTGCGCTCTCGGGAGCTTTTTTCCAGCCGACGCTCGATGCCCTCCAAAGCCGCGAGAGCCTGTCCTGGCTTCGCATCTGGATGGTCGTGGGGCTGGAGGAAACAGCGGTGGAGACGCACATCGGGACGTTTGACTTTGTCGACTGGAACCGGAAAGCCAAAAAGCTGCTCGACGCCAAACAGGCACACCTGTCCTATTCCGAGAAGCCGGGCAACCACGTCTGGGGCTTGTGGCAAAAAGAGCTTCCGGATGCCTTGCGCTTCTTTTTCCCGCCGCCGCGTCTGTAGCGTATGCTTCCGGCGATGGCGTCTTCGGCTTCGGCTACAGCGAGCCGTTGATTTCCTGGATCTCCTCGTAACCGTAGTAATGGCCATCTACCAGATAAATACCTTGGTGGGTGGCTTTTTCAATTTCTCCTGCTACCTGCTGCGTATTGTGAAGCACGATGTTGACAATCTTGCTCTCGTCGCGCTTCATCTGGTTTTGCAGGCGCTCACGCTCTTTGGCCGATATCATGTTTATCCCTCTTTTCCCATAAGCGTCTACGAGTCAATGGGTATAGTATTGCTTCGCGAGTGAGGAAATACACGCAAGGGAGAGAGAAAAACCCCGTCATGCCGGAAGAGCCACTCCTGGACACACGGGGGATGTCTTTACGTTTGTCGGCAGAAACGTCGGGACATGCGTTGGCGGGAAAACGGCCTTTTCGTCGCCATGGGAACTTCGGAGACGGGACGAGCGCACACTTGCCCTCGTCTACGGATATCACGATCCCGAAACCCGTGTGGCTCCCAGCAGTTCCTCCACTACCTCCAGCACTTTGTCGACGCTGTGCGAATCAATGTGACGGTGGGTCGTAAAGCGGATCACGTATTCGTCGAAATCGACCGCCAGCACCCCTCTGTCTGCAAGGCGCTTCAGGAAAGCAACTGCCGTCTCCCGAATCGAGTCGGTCCTGACCAGCACGATGTTTGTCTCGACAGGCTCCACGGCAAGCGACAGCTTGCGCAAGCCTTCGGCGAGCTGCTGCGCCCGCTCGTGATCCTCTTTTAGCCGCTCGGTCATCTCGGTCAGAGCGATGATTCCCGGCGCAGCCAAATAGCCCGCCTGCCGCAAGCCTCCGCCGAGCTTCTTTCGCCACCATCTCGCTTCTTCGATAAAAGCGCGATCCCCAGCCAAAATGGAGCCTACTGGCGCACTCAGTCCTTTGGACAAACAAACCTGAACGGTGTCGGCATACTGGCAGAGCGCAGAAACGTCGACTCCCTGGGCCACCGCTGCATTGAACAGTCTCGCTCCGTCCAGATGGACAGGAATCCCGTGCTTTTGCGCTACCTCGTAGACGCCCTTCATCTGCTCGACCGTGATGACAGCGCCTCCAGCCCGGTTATGCGTATTTTCCAGACAGATCAATCTGGTTCGCGGAAAATGAATGTTGTTGCCCCGTATCGCCTTTTCCACGTCTTGCGGGCGCAGGGCGCCGCGTTCTCCCGCGAGTGTCCGGGTCTGCACGCCAGCCAAAGCCGACATCGCTCCCGCTTCGTAGTAAAAAATATGGGAATCGGCTTCCGCGATCACCTCGTCCCCGTTGACGCAATGGGTCAGCACGGCGACCTGGTTGCCCTGCGTCCCGCTGGTGACAAACAATGCCGCTTCCTTCCCGAGTCTTTCCGCGGCAATCTGTTCCAGCCGGTTTACTGTCGGGTCTTCGCGATAAACGTCATCTCCCACCTCGGCTTCTGCCATCGCGCGAAGCATCGCTTCTGTCGGTTTGGTGACGGTATCGCTGCGCAAATCGATTTTCATTCAAGCTTCCCCTTCCGCCTGTTCGTCTAGCAACTCTATTCGTTCGAACACTTTCCACATTGCATGTGCGATTCCCTCTTTGCTAAGATGAAGAAGAAACCCACTTACATACAGTTAGGAGACTGGACCGATGAAAGTAAAGATTACTCGCAATGCAGCCAAGCAGCTGACCACAATCATGGAACAGGAAGAAGACAAAGACCTGAAGCTGCGTGTCTATATTACTCATGCGCACGGCGATCATGCCCACTACGGCCTGGCGCTGGACAAACCGACCGAAGAAGATGAAGTAGTCTCCACTGACAAGGAAATCGACGTTGTCGTGAAAAAAGACGAGCCGCTTCTGGACGGCATCATCGTCGATTACCTGTACCTGCCGCAAGAAGGCTTCGTCATTACCAACCCGTCCAAAGGAAACACAGGCGACCATTAATCGTCGCGTAGCTGTTACAAAAATCCCCTCTGCTGTCCGTTCAGCCAGAGGGGATTTTTGCGAGCTGCTAGAGCTAGAGGCACGCCTTCGTGTACAGCTCGGGCGAAAGCTCCGCCAACAGCGGGGCCTGCTCGCCCGACATCTGCATCAGCACGAGACGGTGCACGGGCCTGGTCATCGCCACATACAGCAGCTTCGCGTCCCATTCGTTGTTTTGATACGCATCCACATCGACCACAATGACCGCGTCAAACTGCAAGCCTTTCGTCAAATAAGCCGGCATGACGATGACGCCGCCGGGGAACTCGTTGTCCTTGCTGCCAAGCAGCGTCAAATCGGGGACACTCTCCAAAAGCGCTTTGTGCGCCTTCTTGCTCGCCTGAATCGTTTTCGTGACGATCGCAATCGTCTGCAAGCCTTCCCTTTGCCAAGCGGCAACCCGTACGCTGACATCCGCCCACAGCTTGGCGCGCGAATCAGCCTCGACCATGACCGGCTTTTCGCCATGGCGCAAGACGGGCTTCGCCAAGACTGATTCCGGCAGCTCAATCCGGCGTAGCACTTCGTTGGCGCACAGCATAATCTCAACCGTCGAGCGATAGCTTTGCGCCAGCGTATAATACGCCGGATGCATCTGCGCGAAAATCCCCTTCGTCAGTTCTTCCCAAGCGTGAATGCCGCGATAGCTGTGAATCCCCTGGGCAATATCGCCGACAATCGTCAGCGATTGGCGTTTCGTCGCGAGCGCAATCACAGCAATCTCCAACGCGCTCAAGTCTTGCGCTTCATCCACGACCGTGTGGTCAAAATGCTCGGCCTTGTTCATTCCTTCGATAATATGCTGCAAGTACAAAAGCGGCGCGATATCCTCCGCCTCCAGCCGCTCCTGGGCAAACAGCGCCGCCGAAGACTGGCTCACATCCCGGACCACCTCGTCTGCTATGTCCGCAGGGGTGAGCTTGCGCAAAAGCTCCTCATCCGCAATCAGCTCGCGGTACGAGGTGAAAATATCCAACTGCGGGAAGGAGGCGAGATACGTATCCAGAATGTGCTCCAGCATTTTCTCAAACTTCGCCAGCCCTTGCTTGTCGAGGTCGACTTTTCGCTCGCGCAAATGCGAAAACAGCTGCTTGTTCATCTCCTGCTTCACATGTTTGCGCAGCGCATCGACCCGCCGCTGATACGGCAAGGACCCGAATTGCTCCAGAAAAAGCTGCCGAATCGTCTCTCCCGGGATCGTGAAGACCTGATTCGTCTTGTTGTACAGAAAACGCAGATTCTTGAACGGGATTCTCGTCTCGATCACGTAGCGTATGTACGTTTCCATGGCTTCCCGGCAGGCCAGCGACCCTTTGAAGCGGAGGCGGTTCCGGGTGATTTCCTGCTCCCGCTCGTCCTGCCCTTCTTCGAAAAACAGTTGCAGCGGTTTGTCCGGGCTTACGATCCGCCAGCCTTTGGGCATAAGCGGCTTCACGAGTCGCGCCGCCCAGTCCACAAACGTCGATTGCTGAACATCGTCGACGCCAAGCTCGGGAAGCACCTCTGCTATGTAAGTCAGAAACATCCGGTTCGGAGCGAACACCATGAATTTTTTCGACATCATCGTATCCTGGTAGTTGTAGATCAGGTACGACAGCCGATGCAGCGCAATCGTCGTCTTTCCGCTGCCTGCAACCCCCTGCACGACGATCGGCCGATCTTTTTCCGCCCGGATGATGTCATTTTGCTCCGACTGGATCGTCGCGACAATATCTTTCAAACGGCTGTCATTCGTCAGATTCAGGTTGGCGTTCAAAAATTCGTCAATGAAGCCCTCCTGTAAAAACTCGTCCGGGTGACCCATCTCGCGGTTGATCGTCTCTTTGACGGCCCCGTCGTAGATGCCGACGATTTTTCCGTCCTCAATCGCGAAGTTGCGCTTCAATCGCACCTCGCCACGCACGATCTCGCGCCCCATCCGGTAAAAGGCGTCCTTGCTCTCTCCGGAGTAATACAGGCTGGCAATGGGCGCCCGCCAATCCACAACGATCGAATCGAATGTATCACTGCGGACAATTCCTCGTTTTCCGATGTACACCTGATCCAGCTCGTACACCTCGTCCTTGAGAAAATCGACGCGGCCGAAGTACGGCTTGTCGCGGCCGTGATCTTCCAGATAGCGCAAATCTTTTGCCTTCGCCGCGTTCACGACCTGTTTCACGTAATCATCTGTCGCTTCCCGAATCTCTTCGCGCAGTCGAGTAATCTCTCCGTCGATCAAGGCAATCGTTTCATCCAGCTTGTTCTGTTCTGCTTCGTAATCGCGGTGTTGGGTACTCACACCCATCCCCCCTCTCATCGTTCATTCCCGTGCTTCTTTGTGGTTGTCGCTAGGATACCTGCCGGGCGAGCCAGATTCCCGCCGCACAAGACAGCAGACCCACTCCGATACTGAGCAGGACATAAGCGAGCCCGCGCAGCCACTCTCCCTCTCCCCAGAAGGACACGACTTCCAGCGAGAACGTGGAAAACGTCGTGAATCCGCCCATCACGCCCGTCGTGAACAAAAGATACAGCTCAGGGGAAAAGCTTCCCTGCTCCTTGCCGAACACAAACAAAACACCGATGGCAAACGAGCCGATGACGTTGGCCAGCCACGTGCCTACAGGCCAGCCCGGCAGGTTGGCAACCAGCGCCAACCCATAGCGAAGCAGCGAACCGACTGCCCCGCCAACAGCTACAGCTACCCATGCCAATGGCTTCTCCCTCCTCATTTGCGAGACTGGCAGACCGTCCCAAGGAATAATAAAGACACCCGAGCGTCAAGCAAGGATGTCTGTCTGGTCAATACAAGTAACTTTAGTGCTTGGGACGATTTTCCTCAAGGTCTTCCACATAGCGGATGGAATCCAGATTCGCTCGAAGCGATGTTTTGACCGCTTCGATGTACTTTTGGCGCAGAGCCTTCTGCTCCTGCTTTTCCTCTTCGGTCAAGCCGATCTCGCGAGATTTCTTGACCAGCTCGTTGATTCGTTTAATTTCCGCGTCAGATACCACGTTCCGGCTCCTCCCACTCTGTAGTAATGCCGCTCTATTATATCATATCAGGCAGAACTGGCAAGATGGCGGGCGCTTAGGAAGCACCCGAATCAGTCGGTTTCCGGAATGAACAAGGTCTGCCCCGGGTAAATCAGATTGCTGTCGAGGTTGTTCGCGCTTTTAATATCGAGAACCAGATCGCGCACATCGACCTTTTCTGACCGCTGATGGCGCACGGCGATCGTCCAAAGACTGTCGCCGGAACGAACCGTCACTTCTTTTCCTTTGGGCGGCTCCTTTTGCGCAGAGGAAGCAAACACCAGTTCGGTCAGCAAGTAAAAAAAGAGAGAAAACGTAAGCAAAAACAAAAGGGCTTGTCCTCTCGTAATACCAAGACGGGCACGACGCGGCTGTTTTTTCTCCAAACCGTTCGGGATCGACATTGCCTTCATAAACGATGACCTCCTGCAAACGTACGTTCTGTTTGTTCGTACTCCTATCTTATAGGGGAACATACGTTCATGTCAATCCCCAAACCGTCCGCCTTCCCCCTTTGCTTCTTTAGCGGCTGTATGCAGTCGGCTCACGTCGGGATGGCACCCGGCAGTACGGTGCTGAAGGTGCTTGCGGCGACCGCTACTCGCCCATCCGCCACAATTCGCAAGCGATGTCGAATCGCCTGCCTCCACCCGATCAAAAAATCCTGTTCGCCTCCGAATCGAACTTATGTTTGTCGAACGCAGGCTCCCATGGTATAATATAGGAAAATATGTTCGAGAAATCAGGGGTGTCTCTCAATGTCAAAACTATCCAGCAGACAACAAGCCATCATCGAATTCATTCGTAAGGAAGTCCGGGATAAAGGCTATCCGCCATCCGTCCGCGAGATTGGCGAAGCTGTCGGACTTGCCTCCAGCTCCACTGTGCACGGCCATCTGGCGCGTCTGGAAAAGAAGGGGCTGATCCGCCGCGACCCGACCAAGCCGCGCGCCATTGAACTATTGTCTGAGGAAGACCGCTTTCAGGACAACTTCGAGGACGCTGTCGTTCGCGTCCCTGTCATCGGGAAAGTAACCGCCGGACAACCGATTACCGCGATCGAGGATGTCGAGGAGTACTTCCCGCTTCCAGAAAATATCGTGACTTCAGACAAGGTGTACATGCTGCGGGTTTCCGGGAACAGCATGATCGACGCCGGCATTCTGGACGGCGACTACGTGATCGTGCGCCAGCAGCACGTCGCCAACAACGGCGACATCGTTGTCGCCATGACAGAAGAAGACGAAGCGACCGTCAAGCGCTTCTTCAAGGAGAAAAACCACTTCCGCCTCCAGCCGGAAAACGCCACGATGGAACCGATCATTTTGGACAACGTCACCATTCTCGGTAAAGTCATTGGCGTCTATCGTCTCATCCACTAATCGTTCTCGCCCATGCGCTTTCGAAAACCCGGCTGCTCCCAATCGCTTGGCGCAGCCTTCGTTGCATCGATACGGGATCACATGAAAAAAGGACAGCCCTCGCTGTCCTTTTTCGTCTCTCTTTTTTATCTGGCGAGGAAAAACCAGACGATCATGCCCACCTGCAATACGGCTTTGACGACCGCGCTGCCCAAAAAGCCGATCAGCGAGCCGAAGCCTGCCTTGACCGCTTTTTCCAGCGGCTGCTTTTGCCCGAACAGTTCTACCAACACCACCAGCACAAACGGCAAAAGCAGCATCCCGAACGGCGGAAACACAAAGATCCCGAGAAAAATCCCTGCGGCCGCAGCCACCGAAGACCATTTGGAGCCCCCGTATTTTTTCACGAAAAACATGTTGGTCAGCAGGTCGGCCCCGTACAGCAGGATACTGAGCACCACCATCCCCCACCAGAAAGACGCTGGCAGCCCCGCTCCCGGATCGGCTATGAAAAAGTGGTAGAGCAAAAAGCCTGCCCACAGCAAAATCGTATCCGGTAAGACCGGCAAGAATATACCGGCGATACTCAGCGCGAAAAGCAACAACACGATGATCCAAAGGAAAATATCCATCTCCATGCACTCCTCTCACATACGTATTACGAGAAACAGCCGATTCAAGTTGCACGTTTCTTTCCGTGAATGCGTGAAGTCGTTGAGGCGTTGGGGAGGAGCTGTAAATGACAAGGAAACGAGGGCTATCCATGACGCGAAACTGGCGCGATCTATCCTATTTGCATAGCGGGACACCCAAACAAAAAGCAGCGGGCCGGGCCATCGAGCAGTCCGCGATCATGCAGCGGCTACAAGCCTTTGATCCCGTGCTCACAGGCACGATTCCCCTCGATATCGACATCGCAACCAGCGATCTGGATATCATTTGCGAAAGCCACGACCTCGATCAGTTTGCCGAAGCCGCCCGCGCTTCCTATGCCACGCATGAAGGCTACAAGGAAGCTCGTCTGCTCGTGCAGGACGTGCCTACCTGCCTGATTGCGTTTTTTGCCTACGGCTTCTGGTTTGAGCTGTTTGCCCAGCCGCGCCCGATCGAACAGCAAAATGCGTATCGGCACATGGTCGTCGAGCACCGCTTGCTGCTGCTCGGTGGCGCGGACGCCCTCCGCGGTATTCGGCAGTTCAAGCAAAACGGCCTGAAAACCGAACCTGCTTTTGCCTCCTATTTTAACATTTCGGGAGACGATCCATACCAGGCGCTATTGGATGTGGAAAAGTGGACGGATGAACAGCTTCGCGCTCTTGTGGGCAGAATCCGTATGCATAAACGTCTCCGGTGAGTGTCATACTACCTCAAGATTGCGATGAAAGGAGGACTCTATCATGTCTTTAGTACCTTACGAGCCTTTTCGCCTGCTCGAAAACATGAGAAAAGATTTGGATCGGTTTTTTGAAGCCGGCATTCCAGCTATCGGAAATGTTGGGAATCGGTTTGGGATGCCCCGTATTGACTTGCATGAAACAGAAACGGAAATGATTGCTACTTGCGATATTCCCGGTTTGGAAAAGAAGGAAGACGTACATATAGACGTAGACCAGAACATCTTAACGATCAGTGGCAGTATCAACCGTACCCATGAAACGAAACAGGAACAAATCCACAAACAAGAACGTTTCGTCGGCCGCTTTCAACGATCCGTCACGTTGCCCACCCGTGTTGCGGAAGAAGGGATTAAAGCGTCTTACAAAAATGGGGTTCTCGAAATTCGTTTGCCGAAGGTCCAGCCTAACACAAAAAAGCGCATCGATGTTGATTTTCATTAAAGCCCTCTGCCGGAGGGCTTTTTTCACGGACATTCCCGATTGATACCATTCAATCGTGCTGTGGCTTCTATTCCTATCATCCTAGTAGAAAAGGAGCATTTTCTTCTACAAAGAAATTCCTGATAAAGGATTTTATGGGGGAACAAAGAATATGTCTACACTACCGTTAGGGCAATCTCAAGCAATAAGGAGAGGAAAAGGAGATTGAGGAAGCCGATTACTGATAGTGAATCCAGGGCTGAACTCGCCCGAAGTTTCCATAGCGTCTTTACAAGCACAGATTCATTCGGGGAAATGTACGCAGATACAATCATAGCGAGAATGATTCTTTTTCCGATTGATGGTTTTCATTTAACTGAAAATCAGTATAAAGCCTTAACGAAAGCGGCACAGTCAATCGGCGATCATTCCTTTTTCGTATCCGAAATCGAGAGAAAGGATAGCTTCGAAACCGTGTACGATCCTGACCGAGTCGTGCACTGGGAGGTTACTGTCACTACCCCTTATGCAGACTACCGCGATACGCTACTCATATTGGAAAACGCCATGTATTCGAAAAGCAATACGTGGGGTGCTTTCCTTTCATCAGAAGATCATGCTGTTATCGGGGGTTCCCAGGAGTTTATACAAGCATGTAAAACTAACTATCCAGACTGGCAAGCCGAAATGGATCATTTTAAAAGCCATTGGGAAACTGTTTGTCGCTCAAAACAGTGGGACGTGGAGTGGCTCTACAAATTTCTGGCATATGCCAACCGTTAAGACACACGCGATGGGAACACCCCTGACACGAAGAAGCTGGAAAGCGATCGTATGAGTACGTTCAAGGCGTACATACAGGGAATCTACGCGTACATGTGGGCGTTTTGTGGGTGCCGCGAAAACGCCCACTCCTTTTTTGACCTCCCCCACAAAAAGAAACCCCCTCGCGCCCAACAGGCACAAGGGGTCTCGCTTCTTAGTACGTGCTCATGTACTGCTCGCGCTCCCAATCGTGGACGCGTGTGCGGAACATATCCCACTCGATTTCTTTTGCTTCGATGAAGTGTACCAGCGCGTGCTCGCCCAGTGCTTCGCAGATCACGGGATCGGCTTTCAGGCACTCGATCGCTTCCTTGAGCGTAGCTGGCAGGTTGACGATGCCGTTTGCTTCGCGCTCTTCTTCCGTCATCACGTAGATGTTGCGGTCGATGGCTGGCGGTACTTCCAGTTTGTTTTTGATTCCGTCCAGGCCGGCTTTCAGCATGACTGCCAATGCGAGGTACGGGTTTGTGGCTGGATCCGGGCTGCGCACTTCGATACGGGTTCCCATGCCGCGAGAGGCTGGAATCCGGATCAGCGGCGAGCGGTTTTTCGCGGACCATGCCACGTAGCAAGGAGCTTCATAGCCCGGCACCAGACGTTTGTAGGAGTTCACGAGCGGGTTGGTGATCGCTGTGAAGCCGCGAGCGTGATGCAAAATACCGGCAAGGTAATGCTTCGCAGTTTGGCTCAGGCCCATCTCGTCTGTCTCGTCGTAGAACGCATTTTCGTTACCGCGGAACAGGGATTGGTTCGCGTGCATACCGGAGCCTGCCACTCCATACAGCGGTTTTGGCATGAAGGTTGCGTGCAGGCCGTGCTTTTGCGCGATGGTTTTGACTACCAGCTTGAACGTCAAAATCTGGTCGGCCGCTTGCAGCGCGTTTGCGTATTTGAAGTCGATTTCGTGTTGGCCTGGCGCTACTTCGTGGTGGGACGCTTCGATTTCAAAGCCCATTTTTTCCAGCGTCAAGACGATGTCACGACGGCAGTTTTCGCCAGTGTCGAGTGGAGCGAAGTCAAAATAGCCACCCTGGTCGTTCAGGTCAAGCGTAGGTTCGCCTTTTTCGTTGAGCTTGAACAGGAAGAATTCAGGTTCTGGCCCCACGTTGAACGCCGAGAAGCCCATTTCTTCTGCTTCTTTCAGCGCGCGCTTCAAAATGTAGCGAGGGTCACCCTCGAACGGAGAGCCATCCGGCATGTAGATATCACAGATCAGACGCGCCACTTTCCCATGCTCGTTGCCCCATGGGAATACAACCCAGGTATCCAGGTCCGGTACCAGGTACATATCCGATTCCTCGATGCGGACAAAGCCTTCGATGGAAGAACCGTCAAACATCAGTTTGTTGTCCAACGCTTTTGGCAGTTGGGACAGAGGAATTTCCACGTTTTTGATAATCCCCAGCAGGTCAGTAAACTGCAGACGGATGTATCTTACGTCCTCTTCCTGGGCCAATCGCATAATGTCTTCTCTTGTGTACTTGCTCACATTCTCTCCTCCTGTCTCTCTCACAACTTTGTATTAGTGGAAGAAGCGGGATAGCTCTCCACGAATCAATGCGTCCTCGCCTGGGCGGGCAGCATTGCGATACATAATCTGTTGTCTGAGCAACTGATGCAGTTCCTTGTCAGACATGTCCTTGCGCTTCACCTCGGAGGTGGGCGAAATCTTCGTCGGCTCCGTGACAGGCTCTTGCATCTTCAGCACTTGCTTGATGCCGGCAATGTTGAGTCCTTTTTCAATCAATTCCTTGATCTCCAGCAGTCGGTCGACATCATTGAAGGAGAAGAGCCGCTGCTTCCCTTCCGTGCGAGCCGGCTGAATCAGGTCGTTTTGCTCGTAGTAGCGAATCTGTCTCGCAGTGAGATCGGTCAGCTTCATGACGATCCCAATGGGAAAGAGGGCCATATTCCGGCGAAGGTCATCACTCATGACTTGTCCCTCCTCTATCGTTTTCCTTATGCCCTATTTTATGCAAAAGCACAAACACTGTCAACGGATGTCAGAAAATATTACGCAGAAAAGTGACCCGTGTCGAGAAAAATCCGCGTTCGTCCTGCGATGCCAGTCCCAACGTCCGCCAAAAAAACGGCATCCTCTCCGCGAGAATGCCGTCTATATCCGCGCTATATCCGCGCCTCTGCTTGTGTTTCTTGTCTCCGGTTTATGTTTCAGGCAGCTCAAGCAGCCCTTTTTCCAGCATGCCGTTCAATGCGGTTAAAATCCCGACTTTGACGTGAGAATACGTCAAACCGCCCTGCACAAAGCCGAGGTATGGCGGACGAATGGGACCATCTGCGGAAAACTCGATGCTCGCCCCTTGGATGAACGTTCCCGCAGCCATAATGACCGGATCGGCGTAACCCGGCATCTCGCTCGGGTACGGCGTCACGTGCGAATCGACGGGAGCGGCTTTTTGAATCCCTTGGCAAAAGGCGATCAGTCGCTCGGCGCTGCCAAAAGCGACAGACTGGATCAGGTCTGTCCGCGGCTCATGCCAGAGCGGGTTTGTCCGAAAGCCGAGACGCTCCAGAAGAGCCGAGGAGAACACCGCGCCTTTGAGCGCTTCGCCCACGACGTGCGGCGCCAGGAAAAAGCCCTGGTACATTTCCAGGAGCGAGTACAGCGAAGCCCCGCCCTCTGCACCGATTCCCGGAGCCGCCATCCGGTAGGAGGCCAGCTTGACGAGGTCTTCCCGGCCGACGATATAGCCGCCTGTTTTGACCAGTCCGCCGCCCGGATTTTTAATCAGGGAGCCGGCCATGATGTCTGCGCCCACATGCAGCGGCTCCTGCTCTTCCGTAAATTCGCCGTAGCAGTTGTCCACAAAGACGACCACATCCGGCTTCCTTTCTTTGACAACGCGAATCATTTCCTTGATTTTGGCGATGGGGAAGGACGGGCGATCCGCATAGCCTCGCGAGCGCTGAATGCCGATCACTTTGGTCTTCGGCGTGATCGCCTGTACGACCGCTGCAAAATCAATCTCGCCCTCCGGCGTAAGCGGAACGTAGCTGTACCCGATGCCGTAGTCCTTGAGCGAGCCTTGCCCTTCGCCGCGCACTCCCACGACCTCCTCCAGGGTGTCGTACGGTTTGCCCGTGATGTAAAGCAAGTCGTCGCCAGGCCGGAGGATGCCGAACAGGCAAATGGCAATCGCATGCGTGCCGGAGATGATATGCGGCCGCACCAGCGCCGCCTCTCCGCCGAAAACGTCTGCGTAGATCGATTCCAGCGTAGCCCGCCCGGAATCGTCGTAGCCGTAGCCGGTTGACGGTGAAAAATGAAACTCGTTTACTTCGTGCTTTTGAAACGAACGCAGCACTTTCAATTGATTGGTGTCTACTAACGCAGAAATTTGACGATGTCTTTCGGAGATCATCGCTTCGACCTCCAGCACGAGAGGCCGAAGCTTTTCTCCATGGGAAAAGTAGTGAAACATCTGTGATCTTACCAACTCTCTTCAACAGTCTCTGGTTTGTCCAGGAGAAACGGGGCGATCTTTCCGTAGATCGGATTGTCGCGATTGACGCGCACGGTGACCAGGTACGATTCTTCCTCTTCGCTGAATTGCTGCTCCATCTCCACGCCTTCGCGATGCAGAAGCGACAGGATGTCCCCGCGTTCTACCGGGACACGCAGCTTCATTTCCTGGAAGGAGGTGAGCACGAACCGCTCAATCCGCGCAAGCAGCTTTTGCTGATCCTCCGGGCGCATGGCGGAGATGAGAATCGACTCGTCGGCATGCGGCAGATAGGCGCCTTCGGTCAGCAAATCTGCCTTGTTGAATACGACGAGCTGCGGGATTTCCTCCGCTTTCAGCTCGCGCAAAATTTTGTCCACGACCTCCATATGCACCCGCAAATCCGGATGGTGGCTGTCGACGACGTGCAAAATCAGATCGGCTTCCTTCACTCCCTCCAATGTGGAGCGAAAAGCAGCGACCAGGCTTGTGGGCAAATCCTGAATGAAGCCGACCGTATCCGTCAAGAGCACTTCCAGACCGCTCGGCAGCACGAGCTGTCGGGTCGTCGGGTCCAGCGTAGCAAACAGCTTATCTTCCTGCAAGGTGTTGGCTTGGGTCAGTTGATTGAGGATCGTCGACTTGCCCGCGTTCGTATAGCCGACCAGCGCAATTTGGAACACATTGTTTTTCTTGCGCCGTTCCCGATGGAGCTGTCGCGTCCGAATCGTGTCGTCCAGCTGCTGCTTCAACTCGCTGATTCGCTTGCGAATGTGGCGGCGGTCGCTTTCCAGCTTGGATTCCCCCGGACCGCGCGTCCCGATGCCGCCCCCCAGCCGGGAGAGCTGCTTGCCCTGACCCGCAAGACGCGGCAGCAAATAGTTGTACTGGGCAAGCTCCACCTGAATCTTCCCTTCGCGCGACTGCGCTCGCCCCGCGAAAATATCGAGAATAAGCTGCGTCCGGTCAATGACCTTGCAGTCAAAAATCTTATCCAGATTGCGCGTCTGACTGGGGGACAGCTCATCATTGAAAATGATGACGTCTACGTCCAGCTCGCGGGCCTTTTCGGCAATTTCGTCAATCTTGCCCGTCCCCAAATACCAGGCGGCGTCGATTCGATCTCTGTTTTGCGTCACGACATCGAGCACTTCGACGCCAGCCGTTTCCGCCAGCTCATGCAATTCTTCCATGGAGAGACGGGTTCGCTCTTCATCGCGGTTATCCAGGTAGCAACCAACCAAGATGGCGGTTTCTTTTGTCTTGATCCATTCGTTCACCGATTCACGCCCTTTCTTCTCCCTATCATACCACAATTTGCCCCTTTCGTTGCGATGGCACTGCCAGTCTGGTCACCCGATGTTCGCCACTGGACAAAACAACAGTCCCTCGCAAGCGGGAGGGACCGAAACGACGGCGGAACCGTCACACCTGAAAGTCTTCGGCTCTTAGCCGCCGCAGCTCCTCACGCGTCAGCTCGTTGGATTTTATCAGCCGGACCGCCTGCACCCTGATCGCTTTCTCGATGCAATTTCGCACAAACCTGGCGTTGCTGAAATTTTGCTGAAACGGATCATTGACGATCCCGGTCAGCAGACGGCGGATTTTCTCTTTCGCCTCTCTCGTCAGCTCAAAGTCCTTTTCGCGTGCCATGAGCTGGGCGATGTCCAAAAGTTCGTCCACACTATAATCGGAAAAGTTGATGTGAACAGGAAACCGGGAAGGCAGGCCGGGATTCAGTTCCAGAAACTGCTCCATCTCTTCGTTGTACCCGGCAATAATACAAATAAAGTCCTTGCCCGAATCCTCAAGAGCTTTTGTCAGGCAGTCAACCGCCTCTTTGCCGAAATCTTTTTCGCCCCCTCTGGCCAAGGAATACGCTTCGTCAATAAACAAAATCCCGCCGAGTGCCTTTTTGACCAGTTCGCGCGTTTTTTGCGCGGTATGACCGATGAACTCGCCGACCAGATCGGCGCGTTCCACCTCGATCAGATGACCTTTGCTCAAAATGCCCATTTCGCGGAACATTTTGCCGAACAAACGGGCAACCGTCGTCTTGCCCGTGCCCGGGTTTCCCTTAAATACCATATGAAACACTTGCTTTTCAATTTTCAGCTGATGCTTTTCCCGTTCCTTGTTGATTTTGATCAGCGCATAAATCTCATACATCGTCTTCTTCGCTTCCTGCAGACCGATTAAATGTTCCAGTTCATCAAACAAGGAGGCCAATTCACTAGGTGCGGATGCATTGACATATTCCGATAGCGTTTCAGGCTTCTTGATGGATAAATCATTGCGCTTGAATACGACTTGAATCCGATTGGAATGGGAAGCGGAGGAAGCAGAGCTGGAATCCATAGAGAGACTGCTTTCCGAAGGTCTCATGTTCGGTCACCTGCCTTTATGCATCGCTCGAAACGTTCGTCCCTGCCTGTCATGTGCGTACAGCCGCGCATTCCTGCTTTATGTTCAAAAGTGTCATCCTGTTTGGGCCATCTTGCTGGCATGAAGGCTTTTTCAGCCATACAGTAGTATACTCAGGAGCGGGGCAAACCTGCCCTATTTTTTCACTCCCGGCCCATTCACCAGGGGGGCAAGCAGACAAATCCCGAGCAGGCTTCCGGAGAGAAAAGGAACGACCTGCCGCAACGGATGAATCAAGGGAGACACCCCTTTCACGAAGAAAGCATGCCAGAAGACGGCGAGCAGTCCTTTGGCGACGACGTATCGGTACACAACATACAGGGCGATCACGAGCGGAAGATCCACGCAAAACAGGCCAGGAAGCGTGTGACTGTAGACGCTGTACGGCTGCATACGCAAAAAATATTCTAAATCCGGTGCCATGCTGCCCCAGACGAGAGCTGGAAAAGACACCCAGCCCTGCCTGCGCAGCGGCAGGACAATCGCCGGGTGCGAAAAGGTAAACGGCATGAAATCACTCGCTTTTCTGTTTGATCTGACGCTACTTCGGAAGCAGGACAGCCACAACCTGCTTGCCGCTTACTTGAATGCCTTTTTCCAGCACGCCGCAATGCGCAAGCTCTTTGATGAGCTGCTCGATCATTTGTTTCGCTTCCTGGCTTTCTTTTTTCTCCAGGCGCACGGTCAATTGCACCGTGTCCCCTGCCGTGAGAATTTTTTCCGCCTGCCGCTTTTTCGTATCGTAGTCGTGCTCCTCGATATAGGCGCTCAAGCGAAGTTCTTTGCCTTTTCTGCCTTTTTCCGCTTTGCGCTGCTTGGCCTTTTCGCGGTTGAGCTGGTCTTTGTAGCTTGTGCGGCCAACCAACTGGCACGGCGGCGGGCTTGCGGCGAGCGAAAGGCACACCAGGTCTACTCCCAGTTCCTTTGCCATTTGCAGCGCAACTTTCGTGTCGACAATCCCGAGGTCCTCTCCGTTTACGCCTGTCAGACTGACTTCTGCCGCTTTTATTTTTTCGTTCACAATCATCGTTTGTCACCTGATCCTTTCCTGTTTCGGCATGCTTCCTTTCTCCACCCCTCGCCTTCTCTCCTTCCTGCCTCTGCCAAATGTTTCGCTGCCGCATGACGAATGCGCTGCGGTTTTGTATAATAGATCACGATTGCCTGTGGATTGCGAATTTTTTGCGTTGCCATTTCATTAGCAAGCTAACAGACAGTGGTTTTGGGCAGCTAGCGTCTCTCTCCATTCCATTCGAAAGGTTTGAACATTCCATTGAACCATGTAGCCAAAGAACTAGATTCATCGTCGCTTGCCGGCAGCAAGTGGCGCCGTTTGTGGATCGCTGCCATTTTAGGCTCCCTGTCGGCATTCGGTCCGTTATCGCTGGACATGTATTTGCCGGCATTGCCGCTGCTCGCAGACGACCTGCGTACCAGCACTTCGCTGGCCCAGCTTAGTCTCACCGCTTGTTTGATCGGGCTTTCGGTCGGTCAGCTTTTCGCGGGACCGATCAGCGATGTGCGCGGGCGGAGAACGCCGCTTTTGATCGGCCTGGTTTTGTACGCCTTGTCTTCCTTTTTATGCGCCGTTGCGCCTTCGATTTACACGTTTGTCTTTCTGCGCTTTGTGCAGGGGCTGGCTGGCTCGGCGGGGATTGTCATCGCCCGCGCAACTGTCCGCGACCTGTATTCCGGAACGGAGCTGACCAAGTTTTTTGCCCTGCTGATGCTCGTCAACGGAATTGCCCCGATCGCCGCGCCGATTATCGGCGGACAGCTGCTGGCATTCAGCACCTGGCACGGCGTCTTTGTCGCGCTTGGACTGATCGGCGCCGCCATGCTGCTCGTCGTCATTCTCGGCCTGCCGGAGACGTTGCCCGTCCATCGCCGCTCCCAAGCCGGGATCGGCAACACGCTCACGACTTTTGGCGGACTTTTGAAAGACCGGGTATTCATGGGCTACGCCTTGTCGCAAGGCTTGGTCACGGCCGCGATGTTCGCCTACATCGCTGGCTCGCCGTTTGTCTTCCAGAAAATTTTCGGCGTGTCTCCGCAAGGTTTCAGCATGATTTTTGCCATGAACGGGCTGGGCATTATCATCGCCAGTCAAATCACCGGAAGGCTCGCCGGAAAAGTCAAGGAAACGAAGCTGTTTGTCACCGGCATCTCGCTGGCAGGAGTCGGCGGCGTCGCTCTGCTCGCCATGATCTTGCTACAGGCGGGGCTGGTCGCTGTGCTCGTTCCGCTGTTCTTCGTCGTATCGAGCGTGGGGATCGTCGGAGCGACAGGCTTCTCGCTGGCGATGCAAAACCAGAGCAAGGCGGCAGGTAGCGCTTCTGCCCTGCAAGGTCTGCTGTCGTTCATCAGCGGCGGCATCGTCGCGCCATTGGTCGGGATTGGCGGAGAAGGCACGGCCGTTCCGATGGGAATTGTCATCGCGCTCGCCACGCTCGGCGCCATCTTCTGCTACCTCCTGATGATCCGCAGGAAGACGGTGGCATAAACAACGATTTTCCTGTCAGACGAGGACGCTTTGCCGGGTCCTCGTTTTTTCATCCCTTATTTGCGAACAAACGTTCTCTGTGGTACAATCTGGTTATGGGTTACGGAACTGCCCCCGCTTTTGCTCCTCCATAACCAAGCCTATATGCCAAGGAGATGATTCCGCAATGACATTGCATTTGATCCCGTATCTCGTCCTGAATGGAACGGCAAGGGAAGCAATCGCCTTTTACGAGCAAGCATTGGGTGCCAAAGTGCTGTACCAGCAGACCTTTGGCGAGATGCCGGAAAACCCTGCGTACCCTTTACCTGCGGAAGCGAAAAATCTCGTGGGACACGCCACTCTCCAAGTGGGAGAGAGCCATCTGATGCTTTCCGATACGTTCCCAGGACAGCCTCACCAGGCAGGCGATCAGGTGACCATTTGCATTTCCATCGGGGACAAAGCGGATGCGGAACGCATCTTCGCCACACTCCAGGAGGACGGGCACGTACAAATGCCTCTGCAAGAGACATTTTTCAGCCCTGCCTATGGCAGTGTGCGCGACAAGTTCGGCATTACCTTCCAGATTTTTACGGAAGGCAAACAGGAATAAGTGCTCCTTGGCTTGTCGATCATAACGTGCCAGACAGAAGGCCAGTCCAAACGCGCGAAACCGTGCTTGGACTGGCCCTCGTTTCTTTTTGCGCGCCATCGCGGTTCGCGACAAAGCCCCCTGCCACCTGCTGCTATAGCTTCCTGCCCGACTTTCGCCACTCCGCTTCGCTCCAGGAAATCAGGAATTAAAACAAAACAAATTAACGTTTTGTTTATAAAATAATAAACATAAAATAAAAATGTTTGTCAAATCCAACAAAAAAGTCTTGCCTCGCGCAAAAATCTCCGCTACACTTTGCAGTAATTTCGAAAAGGAAAGAGGGAAAGAAAATGAAACCTGCTACCTCACCACACAAGCCTGTTGTGGTGTCAGACAACCACGATCGAGTGGACGGCCGCTCTGCCCGAAACACAGCGGTGCGCTCTGTACGGAAAACGAGACGCTTCATGAAGGTATCCAGCCGTTCAGCCGCATGTGGAGCGACGACGATGAACTCATTGGCGAACGTTTGCGCTCGTTAGCCAAAATCTTAATTGATATGGGGTATTAACGTGTTTCAGAATCGGTATGTAAAAACCATCATCCTGTCCCGGGTGCTGTTGCATCTGGGCATCTGGACCCGGAATTTCGCCGTGCTTCTCTTCGTCAGTGAACGGACGAACAATGATCCGGTCTATTTATCACTGATTTCCGTTGCGGAATTCGCTCCGATCTTTCTGTTTGGACTGATTGGCGGAACGTTTGCCGATCGCTGGCCGCCCAAGCGGACGATGGTTTGGAGCGATCTCTTGTCTGGCTTGTCCGCAGGAGTTGTCCTGCTCGTGCTGATGAACGGCGGATGGATGGCTCTGTTCATCGGAACATTCGTTTCTGCCAGTCTCTCTCAATTTTCCCAGCCCTCGGCGATGAAGCTGTACAAGCGACACGTTCCGGCAGCGCAGCTGCAAGGGGTCATGGCACTATCGCAGACGTTAGTCGCGATTTTCATGGTTGTTGGCCCGGTCATCGGCACGTTTCTTTACTTGCAGTTTGGCATAACAGTCTCTCTCCTGCTGACGGCCGTCCTGTTTCTAGGTTCTTCGCTCATTTTGCTGACACTCCCCCGCGATTTGGCGGAAACGAAGCCAGGAGACGCCAGCGGCTTTCTCGCCGAGTTACAGGCCGGACTGCGCTATATCGGCTCCCATCGAGCGTTGCGAACCCTTTGCCTGACGTTTTCAGTCGTCGGGTTGGCATCTGGACTGACGCAGCCGCTCCAAATGTTCCTCGTGGTAGAAAATTTGCGGCAAGATCAATCCTTTTTGCAATGGCTCGTAATGACCAACGGAGCAGCCATGCTGATTGGCGGAGCTGTCCTCATCGGTATCGCCAAAAAGGTGCAGCCCCAGCTTTTGCTCATGGTTGGCCTGCTTGTCACTGCTGTATGTACGATTGGCTTGGGGAGTTCGACCGCGATGGGGCTGACGCTTGTTCTTTTGGCAATCAGCGGCTTCTTTTTTCCCTGCATTCAGAGTGGGATTCAGACATTGCTGATCCGCAACACAGAAGGCGCCTTGATTGGCCGGGTATCCGGCACGATCACGCCCGTTTTCATGGGAATGATGGTCGTCGGCATGTCCGTATCCGGTTCTCTCAAAGATACGTTCTCCCTTGGCGCGGTCTATGCCGCAAGCGGAGGGCTCATTCTCGTCGGTGCGGCTCTGCTGCTCCCCCTCGTCATGGAGAAGAAGCGCAGAGGCGAAAGTAGCGCCACATGACTACAGAAACAAGGCTTTCAGCACAGACGCTGAAAGCCTTGTTGGCGTGCCAGTTGCTGTTGTGTAAACCAAAGAAAAAACCAGGACGTAAAAGTCCTGGCTGGTGGTGGGCAGAGCGTTTTTCGTTTATTGCTGGTTGTTTTCCTGAGACATGAGCGATACTGGGCGTTGCGGTGTGAAGGTGGAGATGGCATGCTTGTATACCAACTGTTGCTTGCCTTCGCTATCAATCACAATCGTGAAATTATCGAACGCTTTAATATACCCGCGCAATTGATATCCGTTCACAAGGAAAATCGTAACGGCCACGTTTTCTTTCCGCAAATGGTTCAAGAACGTATCTTGAATGTTGATCGTCTGTTTCATGTACACTACCCCCTAAAAGGACTTGTATGTTATATATTCGGCAATTGTTGAAACTTTCCTGCCAATATCTGCTTGATAGTTGCCACGGACTTCGCTTGAGAAGCCGGGTCGGTCATGTCAAACCACTGCACTTCCGGCATGCGGCGGAACCAGGACAGCTGCCGCTTGGCAAAATGCCGCGTCCGTTGCTGAATGTCGTTGATCGCCTTTTCCAGCGTCACTTCTCCGTACAGGTACGGGATCAGCTCCTTGTATCCCAACCCCTGCATCGACACCATCGACGCGTCGTAGCCTTTGTCCAGTAGTCTCCGCACTTCGTCGACCAGCCCCGCTTCGATCATCAGCTCGACACGGCGGTTGATTCGTTCGTACAGCACGGCACGCTCCATCGTAAGCCCGATCATGACCAGATCGTACGGAGAGTGCTGCGCCCGCAGTTGAAAGTCCGACATTTTGTAGCCCGTGCTTTCATAGATCTCCAGGGCGCGAATCACCCGCTTGACATCATTCGGATGCAAGCGTTGCGCTGTAATCGGGTCAACGTCGGCCAGCCGTGCGTGCAGCGCTTCCACGCCTTCCGCAGCAGCCAGACGCTGCAGTCGTTCGCGCAGTTCGGGATCTTGGGTCGCTTGCGCAAACTGAAACCGATGGGTAACCGATTCTATGTAGAGACCCGTACCGCCTACGATAAACGGAAGGCGTTCCCGTTGGTTGATCTCCGTAATCAGCCGGGTGGCGCTTTCCTGAAACAAGGCGACAGAATATTCTTCGTCCGGATTTTTGATATCAATGAGATGATGCGGCACCAGCGCCAGCTCGGCAGGCTCTGCCTTGGCCGTCCCGATGTCCATCCCGCGGTATACCTGCATGGAATCCCCGGAAATGATTTCACCGTTGAACTGCTGGGCCAACTCCAGACTCAGCCGGGTTTTGCCGACGGCTGTCGGGCCGACAATGACAACTAGCTTTTCTCTCTCTTGCAAGGTCACTCCCCTCCACCTGTCTCTTTGTAGCTGTACACGACCTGTTGGCCGCGGGAGCGAAATGGAACGAAGCCAAAACGCTCGTGGATTTTGCCTGTTTTTCCTTCCTTCATGACTACACGTCTTCTCGCTACGCGCAGCGCTTCTGAAATGGCCTCTTCCGTCAAGGGTGCCGGGTTGGCAAACTCCCGCACTCCCGCAATTCCTGACGAGCTGTGAACCGTCCTTTCAAACATGGGGTCGAAATAAACGACGTCAAAAGAGCGGCTCGGCAATCCCTGCAAAACCTCCAGATGGTTGCCGCACCGCACTTCAATCCGACGCATGGCACTCTCCAGCGGTTTCGAGTCCGATGACCAGTGCTTGAGTCCATCTTCGACCATGACGGCTAGCACTCGTTCAGATTCGATGCCGACTACCTTCCCGTTTGCTCCAGTCGCATAGGAAAACACAATCGCATCCGCACCCAAACCGAGCGTGGCGTCCAACACTTTATCCCCTGGTTGAATTTGGCAAGCAACAAGCATAGCATCAGTATCGCCGCGCATCAGCCGCTTTATACGAAAAGCAGCGGTGTTCGGGTGAAAAAAGAATGGCTTTTTGCCCGGCACCTCCAGGCGCGCTCCTTGCGCAGAAACGACCAATACTTCGTCGTCGCCATGCCGTTTTCGCAGCTGATGGAGGGACAGATCGCCGCGCTTCACTACGGGTACGCCAAACGTGTCCGCCAGTTTCGCAGCATGGCGCAAGGTGTCCTCGGCAGGCTCAAGTCCCGTCGTTACAATCACGTATCTGTATTCCTTTCTATGTGTTTTCGTCCCGGTGGACGGAAACTCTTTTATTGTAAGCAGGATGCATGTAGCGGTCAAATAGAATCTGTACCCGACAGCTGTCCGCTACCTGCTATCCTATCTATTTTCCTTGCCCGGTGGCGGGCTTGTGCATGAGATTGTCTTAGGGGGCGCCTGCTTTTTCGCAGAGGGTATGGGCTACATGACGCGCTTGAACATTTTCTCCAAATCATAGCTGCTAAAATGAATGACGATCGGCCTGCCGTGCGGACACGTAAACGGACTGCTCGTCTCGCGCAGCTGGTTCAGCAGGCTTTCCATCTCCGCATGCGTCAAATAGCGATTGGCTTTGATCGCAGCTTTGCACGACATCATGATCGCCGCCTTTTCCCGCATCTGCACGACCTGGGCCTGCCCCTGCTCACCTGCTTCCAGTACGAACTGGATCAACTCCTCAATGACCTCCAACTCAGCGCCTTCCGGGAACCAATGCGGATGCGCCCGCACGATAAACGTCCGCCCGCCGAAAGCTTCCACCTCCAGGCCAAACGACTGCAACAGCGGCAACCGTTTTTCCAGTCGAGCTGCCTCTGCCGCCGTCACCTCGACCGTATGCGGGAACAGCATGATCTGACTGGCGACGCCTTCTTCGGCCAGCTTGGCCATGAAGTATTCGTAAAAAATACGCTCCTGTGCCGCGTGCTGGTCAATCAAATACATGCCGGTGTCATTTTGCGCCACGATATACGTTCCATGCACCTGTCCGACCGGGTACATGACGGGAACTGCCGACCCAGCGTTCGCTTCGGGGACCGCTGGGGACAACGCTTCGACTGGAGTGTGGCCGACAGTCGCAGACGCTTCCCGCTCCGCAGACGCAGTCTCCTCCGTCTCCGCTGGCCCTGCCGCTTCCACGCCCCCGGCAGAATGCCATGCTTGCTCTTGGCCTGGGTAGGACGCAGCAGGCTCGTGTACGGTTTTCGCTTCTGCCGCCTGTAATGACTGGCTGGCAGATGGGGCCTGGTCAGCGGCGGCATACGTCGGCGGCATCTGGCTGCTCTCTTGCTTGGCGATCCATTCCTGCAAGCGCGGGCTGGCTTCCAAAAGCGAGCTTCTCTCGATTGCTGGCTTGGCAAACGTCAACTCAAACTGCGGCTGAACGACCTGCGTGGAGATTTTTGCCTTTGGCTGCGATGCCATCGGCCGGACAATCTCCAAGCCTTGGCGCAGCGTCGCTTTCACGGACTGCTCAATCGCGGCGCACAACTCGTCTTCCTTGCTAAAGCGCGCCTCCAGCTTGGCGGGATGCACGTTGACGTCCACCAGGGACGGGTCCATCTCGATGTGCAAAGCGACAATCGGAAAGCGACCGATCGGCAGCAGCGTGTGGTAGCCCCGCATGATTGCGTTGTTGAGCGCATAGCTGCGAATGTAGCGACCGTTGACGAGCGTCGATAGGTAGGAGCGGTTTGCCCGCGTCACTTCCGTCCTGGACAAAAAGCCGTTCCAGCGAAAATCGAGCGTCTCCCCCGAAATCGGCAGGAGCAGCTTGGCCACCTGGACGCCGTAAATCGCCGCCATGACATGCAGCAGCTTGCCGTCTCCCGTCGTTTGCAACAGCGTTTTGCCGTTGTGGGTCAGCGTAAACGAAATCCCGGGGTGCGTCAACGCCAGTCGATTGACGTAGTCGGATATGTGGCCGATCTCTGTCGCGATCGACTTCATGTACTTCAATCGGGCAGGCGTATTGAAAAACAGGCTTCGAACGCAAATCTCCGTCCCTTGCACCGCCGCCGCATCCGCCACCTCACAGACTGCGCCGCCTTCCACCACCACCCTGGTGCCAATTTCCCGACTCGATCGGTTGCTGGTTAGCTCCATCCGCGAGACAGCCGCGATACTCGGCAGCGCCTCGCCACGAAAGCCAAGCGTGCGAATCCGGAACAAGTCCCGCGGGCTCTTGATTTTGCTCGTCGCATGCCGCTCCAAAGCCAGCAGGCAATCGTCCCGATCCATCCCGTGTCCGTTGTCGACAATACGGATCAGTTCCAGACCGCCTTCCTCCACCTGAATCTCGATCGAGGTAGCGCTGGCGTCAATGGCGTTTTCCACCAGCTCCTTCACCACAGAGGCCGGACGTTCCACTACCTCGCCTGCCGCAATCATATTGGCGAGCTGCTCATCTAGCACTCGAATGTTTCCCATGGCTCTTCCCCTCTGCCTGCGTCTTATCGTTTCTTCAGCTGTTGCTTCCACGCAAACAGCTTCATCATCGCATCCATCGGCGTCATCGCGTTCAAATCCAGCTCACGCAGATCTTGTAAAATCTCTTCTTCCTCCGCAGACAACAGCGTCGCAGGCTCCTCGCGAACGGCGGCAACCGGTGCCGCCCAGAACGCTTCCAGCGACATCTGCCTATCCGCTGTTACAGAGCTGCTCGCTTCCAAGCCCGCCAGAATGCTCCTCGCACGCTCAATCACCCAAGCGGGCATGTTCGCCAATTCCGCTACGTGGATGCCGTAACTTTTATCGGCCCGCCCTTCCTCGATCTTGTGCAGGAACAACAGCTTGCCGTCCCGCTCCTCGCAGCGGGCGTTCACATTGACGACGCCCTTCATCGTCTCGGCGAGGCCCGTCAGTTCGTGGTAATGCGTAGAAAACAGCGTCTTCGCCCCGATGCGCTCGCAGATGTACTCGATGACCGCCTGCGCCAGTGCCATCCCGTCGTACGTCGATGTCCCCCGCCCGATCTCATCGAGCAAGATCAAGCTTTTTGCGGTCGCCTTTTGCAGCGCGTGTCTCGTTTCCAGCATTTCCACCATGAACGTGCTGTGTCCGCCAACGAGGTCGTCAGCAGCGCCAATTCGCGTAAAAATCTGGTCCACGATTGACAGCTTCGCTTCTTTCGCCGGTACGAAGCAGCCGATTTGCGCCATGACGGTAATCAGCGCGATTTGACGCATATAGGTGCTTTTCCCCGCCATATTCGGTCCGGTGATGAGCAAAACCTGACGATTGGACTGGTTCATCCACACGTCATTGGCTACATACTTCTCCCGCTCCAGCACAGCTTCCACGACAGGATGGCGCCCCTCGACAATGACGTATTCGCCGTCATCGGACAGCTGCGGCCGCACAAAGCCGCGCTCGTCGCTGACCGTGGCAAACGCCTGAAGCACGTCCACGGATGCGATCCGCTCGGCAAGGCTCTGCAAGCGGGGAATATGCTTGGCGATCTCGCTGCGCACAGCGGTAAACAGCTGGTACTCCAGCTCGACCATCTTCTCTTCGGCTTCGAGGATGAGCGCTTCGCGTTCCTTCAATTCAGGAGTAATGTAACGCTCCGCGTTGGCGAGCGTTTGCTTGCGCTCGTAGCGTCCCTGCGGCACGTTGGCGATGTTCGCCTTGGACACCTCGATATAATAGCCGAATACCTTGTTGAAGCCGACCTTCAGCGAACGAATACCCGTCGCTTCCCGCTCGCTTTGCTCCAGCTGGGCAATCCACGTCTTTCCGTCGCGGCTCGCGGCATGCAGCTTGTCCAAATATTCGTCGTAGCCTGTGCGAATCATCCCGCCTTCGCGCACGGAGATCGGCGGATCGTCCACGAGCGCCGCCCGCAAAAAGCTGACCAGGTCCGCGCACTCGTCCATGCCCTGGGCCAGCTCCTGCAACACCGGGGCATTCGTCTGGCTCAAGTGCCTTTTCAGCTCCGGCACCGCTTCCAGCGACAAACGCAGCTGGATCAGGTCGCGGGCATTGGCATTTCCGTACGAGATACGCCCTGCCAGCCGCTCCAGGTCGTACACGTTGTCCAGGCAGGTTCGCAGGTCGGAGCGCAGCAGCAAATCGCCTTTGAGCGCTTCAACGGCATCCAGGCGGGCATCCAGTTCCGCGCGTCCGAGCAACGGCCGCTCGATCCATCTGCGCAAAAGCCGTCCGCCCATAGCGGTTTGCGTCCGATCCAGCAGCCACAGCAAGGAGCCTTTTTTCGTCTTGTCGCGAATGGTTTCCGTCAGCTCCAGATTACGTCGGGAAAAGCCGTCCATTTGCAAATATTGCTTGCTGTCGTAGCGTTTCAAGAGCCGCATGTGCGCGAGACTGCGCTTCTGCGTCGTACCGATGTAATAGAGCAGCGCATTGACGGCAGCGCGCATGGCGACGTCCAGCTCTTTTCCCGCTTCCGGGTACTGGCTGTCCACCGCGAATGCATCCAGCTGCCCACTGTCCACGACCGTAGACGGCAAAGACGTCTTCGGCAACGAATCGAAGCCGAAGAACACCAGTTCTTTCGGCCGGTACTGCATGGCCTCTTCCAGCGCGGCCTCCCTCTGCCCGAGCAGGGAGGTGACGTACATTTCCCCTGTACTCATGTCGCAGGCTGCGATTCCGGTGCGACCGTCGAGGACTGCCAGCGCCACCATGTAGTTGTTTTCCTTGTCGGTCAGCCATTTGCCCTCCATCATCGTGCCGGGCGTAATGACGCGGGTCACTTCGCGGCGGACGACCCCTTTTGCCTCTTTCGGGTCTTCCACCTGCTCGCACACCGCGACCTTGTATCCTTTTTTCAACAACTCGGCGATGTAGCCATCTGCCGAATGATGCGGGACGCCACACATCGGGATTCGTTCATCCCCGCCACCGTCGCGTCCTGTGAGCGTAATCTCCAGCTCGCGGGACGCGAGGATCGCATCGTCAAAAAACAGTTCGTAAAAGTCGCCTAAGCGAAAAAATAAGAAAGTATCCGGATACTCTTTCTTGATAGCCAGATACTGCTGAATCATCGGGGTATATTGCGCCATTTTTTTCTACTCCTAGCCTTCCAATCTCGACGCTATTATACCATGATCGCACGGCATATTGATGTTTTCGTCCTGATGAAAAATTCAATGCAGGTTCCACGCGCTCCTGAAATCCAAATCAGAAAGCCACACTTCCCCGCGCAACAGAAAGGAAAAATACGACTCCAGATGAATCCGCGAGAGCGAATAGCCCGGCAATTCCCGCAGTTCCTCGCGCACCTGTCTGACGTATGGCTCCAGCGTTTCCTTGTCGCCGCGATAGTACGCCTTGACCAGCGGCAGCTGCAAATGCGGAGTCGCTTTCAGCCTGGCGTGGCTCGTGATGACCAGCCTGGCCAGATGCAATACCCCCCGCGCCACGACCGGATGCACCAACCAACTGGGCAATGTCCGATACTCAAAGCCGTACGACTTTTCCCGCACGTCCCCCAAAAAGCCGTAGCGCTGTCTGCGCTGCACGCAGCCTACGTCCTCGATCAGCACGAGCGGCAAGGCGAGGTAGGCATCCAGCTTCCGCCGCAAGGAAAACGTCGGCGACACGCCGCCAAAGTGAATGTGCCCGCCAATCGGATAACCGGGAAACGGCATCCCGCCCGCCAGCCACTCGATCTCTTTGTTGGCGATTTTTTTCATGGCCAACATCAGCGCTTCATAAATATGAAGAAACAGCTCATCAGGGTCTTCCGACGGGGCGGGACGAAGTTCGGCGACAGGATGCTGATGCAGGGCCAGGTCCTCACGATAGCGGGTCGTATCGCAGCCAACCGTTCCGTTTATTTTGAGAAAATCAGAGGCGAGCGCCATTTCTCCCGTTGCCCTGCGCAGCGAAAACTCCGGGTCGGCTCCCATTCTGTTCAGTTCCTGCGGCTGCTTGCCCATGCGCTCTTGCCACCACTCGCGCGCACGATCCATGTACCGATCCGCCTTCTCCGCCGGCCAATCCGGCTCCACCGAAACCACCTTCGCCCGATGCGCAGACGCCGCCATAACCGTGACTTGCCCCGCTTCCGCTCCGACCGCGTAGAGGCTTCGAACAGCCAGCGCTTTTACCATCTGAACCTCCGGATCGGGGGACGGGTACGGGATAGGCTCGTAGTCCGATTGCTCCAGACGATGCAGCAGCCATTGCGGATGCTCCATGCTCCGCACCACGTCCAGCACCAGATCCTGATAGAGGCAAAGCTTGTAGGTTCGCCATCCGGGAGGCGCTGTTCGCCCTGCAGCCACAGGCAGCCCGCCAAGCTTCAACAGCCAGCGTCCGACCTGGGGGCGGTGCAAAAAAGCGACCGCTTCTTTGGCGTTGGCTGTCATTGGCTGCGATACAACGTCCTCCTGCAACCCTTCGTGGGCCTTTCCCCGCGTGCGTATCATCTCTCCACACTCCCATGCTGTGTTCTTCGTTATCCTATGTTGGCGCCCAGGGAAAAGTGAGAGCAGAGGACGCTTGCCGTTTAGCCGTCGCGACCCAAAGAAAAAAAGAGGAGAAAAAATCTCTCCTCTTTAGTCAAGCTCGTCGAGCAAGGTGGCGGAATCAAAGTCGTCGAATTCGTCACTGTTTTCTTCATAGTCACCGATCAAGTGGAAGTCTTTGTCGTCGCAGTTGTTGCAGACGACTACGCAGACTTTGGTTTCTCCGATGATTTCTACGGCAAATTCGCTTTCCACTCTGACTGTGATGGTGCCCCCAGCACTCAACTCGGCTTTTACGCACTTCGGCTGTTCCACGGCGCGAGCGACAATTTCCAGATCGCCTCTGCAGTTTTTGTCGAAGAACGTAAGCGGAACGAGTACGGAGAACTTGACAGTTTCCCGCTTGACTTCGGTTTGCGTGTTATTTGCAAACGAGAACCACAGGTTGACGTCATACGTACCAGATACTTCAACCGCGTCTCCGACTTTCTCTGCCTGGAAGTTCGTGTTTATAATCCAGCATCCGAGGATCGTCGAAGGAGTTTGCGACGGTATGATGGTGTGGGTGGTAGTAGAGAATTTATGGCCTTTACCGCAGACAGCTTTCGCGATGAGTTCCCGGCACTGTAGATCTTTGTCTGTACCCGACATTTCGTTACCTCCTCCATACAACGTTTCTGTACATTTGTATGCAGGGCATTCGGCTAGGGTGCAAACACCCAGCCGAAATTGGGTATCTTGTTTGCAAAGCATCGTAGCGCCAGCGACTTTCGCGTTTTTTACGAGCAGCAGCTGCCGTTCTGTTTCTTTTCCGGGCCGCCGCCGGTTTCGCCCGTCAGCGGATTTCCGCCCGTATCCAAAATAATACGCTCGGATACGGTGTTCGTGATGACATTCGTCACCATTTGCAACAGATCGTTCACATCTACCTGGGATTGCTTGAATTCGGTAACGATCGGAATCGAATCCAGCTCCTCGTGCAGCTGGTTGTACTCCGCTTCGACTTTTTTTACCAGTTCGGGCTTATTGATGGATTCGAACATCACCATCTGCTTTTGCTTTTGCTTCAATTGCACGATCAGATCCTGAACGCGCTCGTTCTGTTTGATTTGCTGCTCCGCACGCTTGAAAAAATCGACCTCGTTCGTGCGCGAGATCATGGCAGCCAGCTCCCGCGCTTTGTCCAGAATCTCTTTTTGTGTGTACAGGTTTGTTTGTTCCATCTTCTACACCTCGACTTTGGTAACGAGTTCGCCATGAAGCGTCCACGTTTTGGCATCCGTAATTTTGACGTGCACATACTGACCGATCAAGGACTTGTCGGCGGTAAAGTGAACCAGCTTGTTCGTCCGCGTACGGCCGGCGAGTACATCCGGGTTGTTTTTCGATTCGCCCTCGATCAGCACTTCCAGCACCTGCCCCTGGAGCTTTTGGTTTTGCTCCAGGCCGATGCGGGCCAGCACTTCATTCAAGCGGTAGAGACGCGCTTTTTTCACTTCCATCGGTACATTGTCTTCCATGACGGCAGCCGGCGTCCCTTCCCGTGGGGAATAAATGAAAGTATAAGCGGAGTCGTATCGAACCTCTTCGACCAGGGAAATCGTCTCTTCAAACTGCTCGTCGGTTTCGCCCGGGAAGCCTACAATAATATCTGTAGAAAGAGAGACATTCGGAATCGCGGCCTTGATTTTGCGCACCAGCTCCAGATAGTGCTCCCGCGTGTATTTGCGGGCCATGCGCTTCAAAATTTCCGTGGAGCCGGACTGAACGGGCAAGTGGATTTGTTCCACCAGGTTGCCGCCTTTTGCCAGCACCTCAATCAGATGATCGTCGAAGTCACGCGGATGGCTCGTCGTAAAGCGAATGCGCGGAATGTCGATCTTGCGAATCTCGTCCAAAAGGTCGCCAAAGCCGTACTTGATGTCGACGAAGTCTTTTCCGTACGCGTTGACGTTTTGACCGAGCAGCATGATTTCCTTGAAGCCTTGGCGGGCGAGATCGCGCACTTCGGCGATGACGTCTTCCGGACGGCGGCTCCGCTCTTTTCCGCGCGTATACGGCACGATGCAATACGTACAGAACTTGTCACAGCCGTACATGATGTTGACCCATGCCTTGGTGTTGCCTTCCCGCAGCTTCGGCATGTTCTCCACGATGTCGCCTTCCTTGGACCAAACCTCGATCACCATTTCCTTGCTGAACATCGCATCGCGCATCAGCTGCGGCAGGCGGTGAATGTTGTGCGTCCCAAAAATCAAATCCACCTGCTGATAGCTCTTCAAAATTTTGTTGACGACCTTCTCCTCCTGCGACATACAGCCGCAGACGCCCAAAATCAGGTTCGGGTTGTTGTTTTTCAGCCGCTTCATATGGCCAAGCTCGCCAAACACTTTGTCCTCCGCATTTTCGCGGATCGCACAGGTATTGAACAAAACGACATCGGCCGCCTCTACATCGTCTGTCGACGTGTACCCCATCTGCTGCAAAATGCCGGAAATCGTCTCGGAGTCGTGCTCATTCATCTGGCAGCCGTACGTACGGACGTGATAACGCTTTCCTTTTCCGATCTCGCGCATGTCCTCCGGAATCGCAAAATCGTAGTGCACCTGCACTTCTTCTTTTCCCCGCTTCTTCGCATCCTTCAAGGATGGCGGCTGGAAGTATTTCGCATAGTCCGCCGTTGTTTTCGGAGACTTGGCGGATTTTAAGTCCGGAGTCGCCACTTTCGTTTCCGTCATCATGTATCACCTCAGCTAGTCATCTACATTCATGAATTACCAATAAAGAATTATAGCATTTTGCAGGATACAAATGCTAATGCAGAATGAGGCAAAATGTGTACGAAACACCCCGCCCCCTGTACAGGCAAAAATACGCCCGTCCTTTTTCAGACAACCTCCATCTTTTTTCCTATTTTGCTTTTTTCGCTCGGTCCCGTGCAACATTCCAAACCCAGACGTCGTCGTAAGAAGCAACTACCCACTACTACGAATCATATGGAGGAGGTCCGCATGAAACGAGCATTCGCCTTCCTTGTGTCGGTGTTGATGTTCCTGACGGCCATTCCGTTCGTCAGTGCCGCTTCGACTCCGTCGTTCTCGGACGTTCCGCGAAGCCACTGGGCGTATAAGGAAATTACGGAGATGGCCGAAAAAGGGATCATTACCGGATA
This sequence comes from Brevibacillus sp. SAFN-007a, assembly GCF_051967035.1. NCBI lineage: Bacteria > Bacillati > Bacillota > Bacilli > Caryophanales > Paenibacillaceae > Brevibacillus > Brevibacillus sp. SAFN-007a. The sequence goes on from NZ_JBQCKK010000007.1 coordinate 146,356, forward strand.
CGACAACCGCACCTTCCGTCCGAACAACCAGGTGACCCGCGCCGAGTTTGCCAAAATCATGATCGCGGCAGCAGATGTCAACATCCAGAAAAGCTCCGTCAACCAGACGTTTCAAGATGTCCCGCGTTCCCACTGGGCATTTTCCTACGTCGAATACGCCAAGCCGTACCTGACGGGCTACAAATCCGGATCGACCTACACCTACAAACCGGATCGACCAGCCGTCCGCGAAGATATTGCGGTAGCGCTCGTTCGCCTGCTTGGCTACGACAACAAGCACAAAGCCGATCTGGAGCAGCTGAAAAAGTTCCGCGACCAAGGCGAAATCTCGCCAGCCCTGCGTCCGTACATCGCCATCGCGCTGCAAACGGACCTGATGAAAGGGTATAACAGCTATTTCCGCCCGCAGGACCCGATCACGCGTGCGGAAGCGGCTTCCTTGCTGTACCGCGCGATTCTGGAGCGCAAAGATGACGAAACCAAAGTCGTCTTCCCGAATCCGGAACCGCCCAAGCCTGCGCCAATCAGCATCAGTGACGCTTTTTCCACGGCTGACCTGAAAAACTGGGATACGAAAAAGGCGACCGGCAGCTGGGGCGTCCTCAACAAGCAAGTAACGGCCGTCTCCACCGATGATGATGTCGATCATTACTTCCTGCCGCTCCTCTGGAACGAATCGGCCAAACCGGAACAGTACGAGTTGAGCGTCGATGTCAACGTCTCCGGTACCGACGGACTCGCAGGTCTGTACTTCAACGGCAAAGACGGGCATGCCCATGTCGTCTTCGTGCAAAAGGACCGCGTTGTTCTCGGCAAGGTCACCGATGCGAAAAAAGACGACATCGAAGTCATCGCATCCGGCTCCTACAAGCTGAAAGCAAGCAATAAACTGAAGGTCGCGGTCAAAGGCAACACCGTTTCCATCTACGTCAACGATCGCTATTTGTTCGGACAACAGCAGGTCAAGCAGGAAGGAACCAAGCTCGGCCTGTACATTCAGGAGGATGCAACCAAAGAAGCCCCTCGCAACATGACCTCTCTGGACAATTTCACGCTGAAAGAAATCAAGTAAAATCCGTTCTCACACCCGGCGCGCACGTGATGGCATGTCGGGTGTTTTTTCACTTCGCTCCTCTGCAAGCTTTTCCCAACGAGAAAAAAGGCGGCCAAAAACCTAGAAATGTACGCAGTTCAGTTGTATAATGATAGCTACTCTTGTGCAGTGAAGGAGCCTTTTTTATGTCATTTTCTGTCAATCAGCCTTTCCACTGGATGGATTCGGGCGTATATCGGGGCCAACCGCTGGAACCTTTGGCCCGCGACGAAGCATTGGCAGCCGGTATGCAGGCCGAGTCGGCTGTACCGATCATCCACCTTTGGGTCTACGATCAGGCCCTGTATTTGGGCCGCAGAGACGCGAGGCTGCCTTATTTGGAGGAAGCGTTGCGCCAATTTGGCCAGGACGGCTTCGGATGTGTGCTGCGTTCTTCCGGCGGCGCCTGTGTCCCGCTGGATGCCGGCGTTCTCAACGTAGCCTGGCTCTTGCCCGATACGACGATTTCCATCGATTCGTTTTTTTCCTTTGTGGCCGAGATGCTGCGGGTTGGACTTCGCGACTACGGCGTACTGGAATTTGGCGAAGTTCTCGGGTCCTACTGTGCCGGAGAGTACGATTTTTCCCTGCACGGAAAAAAAATTGGCGGCATGGCGCAGCGTCGTACCCGCTTCGGATCCATTTTGCAGATTTGCATCAATATAGACGAAAGGCCGCGCGGAGAATGGATGGAGCGCTTTTACGCCATCGCCGGGCTGGAGGAAATGAAGAACCACAAGCCGATTCCGACCATCGTTGGCTCGACAGTAGGAAGCATCGCGGGATTGACAGGACAGCCCGCCACTGTCGACGATGTGAAAGCACGTCTGTTCGCGGCGATTCGCTCCCAGTGGCCTGCACTTCCCGTTCCTTTTTCTGTACAGGAAGAACTGCTGGCGGAGTCCAAGCACCATTTGGCTAATCGTTTGCAGCTGTTTTCCTTTACCGCAAAAGAACTGGCTGCACCGCAATGGCGTTTACCCAGGTAATGGGGGTTTGTCTGTCTGTCAGGCGGTGCGACCGGTGAGACTTTGGGAGGGTTTATGAATAGCGATCGAAAGGGGACGTTTCAGGATCTGAATGCCCTTTTTGTTTTTGGCGCGCTCACGGTACTTGCGATTCACATTCTCGGTTTTTTCATTGAGAATCAACAGGACTACCCGTGGAACGGCGAAGTGGAAGCCGTCCTGCTTATTTTGCTGCGCTTCGGACGCTCCCTGTTTATTTTTGCTACAGGGATGCTGCTGTTTTACTGGTACCAAAAGCGGGAGATGGACTGGGCTGCCTTCTGGAAAAAGCGGTGGCGCGTCATCGTTTTGCCCTATATGATCTGGACGGCGGTTTTTACCGGTTTCAAGCTGCAAAGTATGGATCCCCGCGTATTGGCTGGCCCGTTTTTCGAGAGCCTGTTTACGGGCAGTGCGTTTTACCATCTGTATTACATCCCGCTCTATTTGCAGCTGAATTTGCTGTTTTGCCTGGTCAAACCATGGGTGGAGCGGTTTTTAAGCTTTCGCGTCCTGGTGGTGCTGTTTGTCGGACAGATCGGTCTGTACGCCCTGTACCAGGTCTTGTTCATCAACCCGCTCTGGGAAATCGACTGGACGGCGTCGTCTCTTCTCCGCTTCGTCCAGCACACGTATGTATCCGGACAAAATTACGTGCACATGTACCTGTTTACCTTTGCGCTCGGGGCCTATGCGGGCATGAATCTGGAAAAATGGCGCATGTGGACCTGGCGGCTGCAAGTCCCTGCCTGTGTGCTTGCAGGGGTGACAGCCATCTGGATGGCAAACGATTACTTGAGCGGCGCCGTATCGTATTATGAGAGCCTGAACATATTCCGGCCGCTCTACTTGCTCTACACCGTCGCTTTTCTTGCCAGCTTCTACTCGCTTTCCCGCTACCTCGGGAGGCTGCCCAAGCTCGGCTCCTGGCTATCGCGCATGGCCCGGCAAAACATGGCGATCTACATCGTCCACCCGCTGATTCTGTTTCTCCTGGAGAGCTACGTCATTTTCCGGCTGGATTGGTCGACGCCGTTCATCATGCTGGCCATGCTCGTGATTACGCCACCGCTCTGTATCTTCTTGTATGAGCACACGCTGCTGTCGTACTGGACGGGCGGAAAAGGAAAACCGAAGTCCACGCCGGTCTACAAAACGGAAGTATACAAGGCGTAACCGCCCCTCGCTTCATTGCCTGGCAACCTGCCGGGCTTTTTTTGTCCCGATCAGAAGATCCCGTATACGTGCAATCAAGGCTTGCGCCAATGGCTTGGCGCAGCAAGTTTTCTCATGTAGCTCTACCGCTGGCACCGTACTTACGGTATCATAGAGGAGGATCACTGGCAGCGCGTCGCTGCCGTAGACGACAGAAAAGGTGGTCGATCGGATGAATCAGGATATCCCATTGTTACATACACCCATCAAAGAGCTTATTATCGCGTCCACAAAAGTTGCTCATGTGCAATTAGGAAATTCGCTTGAGCACGCTCTGCTTGTTCTGATCAAATCGGGTTACTCGGCCGTCCCGGTACTGGATCACCACTACCGTTTGCACGGATTGATCAGCACGAACATGATTATCAACAAATCGCTGGGACTTGAACGCTTTGAACTGGAAAAAATCTCTGAGTACATCGTCGACGATGTCATGGACACAAAGATGCCGCGCTTGCACGATACGGATGAATTTTTGAAGGCGTTGGAAGTGTCCATTAACCATCCGTTTGTCTGTATTGAAGATGCCGACCATTACTTCCAAGGAATTTTGACGCGCAAATCGATTTTGGCGCTGGCTTACCGCCATTTTCGCAACCTGCCTTATCCCTTGTCCGAGACTCAGCAGCCCCAGGAAAAAGCGTAATCGAGCATACAAAAAGACGGAGGCCCGCGCCACCGTCCTTTTCTTTTTAACGCTCCGCTTTCTCGCATGTTCGCTTACTCGTTGCGATGATCGTGCTTCCGATCACTTTCCAGCCGTCCCGCTGTTTATCCGTGCAGCCGCAAAAATTGAGCCGCTTGCTTTTTGCGCAGCTTTTGCTCCTCCAGCAAGGTCAGGGCGTACTCCAGCGGATGGCGGTACGTCTGCTTGAACATCGCCTTTTCCCCTGCCTTGAAAAAGGAATACCGCTGATCCCGCACATTGACCTCGATCAAGTACGGGTTGCCTTTCTCGTCGATGCCCATATCCATCCCGAGATCCGCCAGCGAGGAAAAATGACGACCATACTGCTTCGCGATGGCAACAGCCGCTTCGCTGATTCGCCGGATGGTCTCTGCTTGCTGCTCCGGCGTAAACAGCGCTGCCACCGCTTCTGTGAACGGCACGGCCCTGCCCCCGCGCGAAAGGTTGCTCAGCTTGTTTTTGCTGTTGGCGACTTTGGCCACCATTCCGCTGACCGTCCAGTCGCGATCCCGGTTTTTTTGCACGGACACGCGGATGTCAAACGTTTTTCCGCCATAACGGGCGAGCGGAATTCCTCGCTGGATGAGAAAGCGCTTGTTGCCGACCCAGCGCCGGACGGCGGCCAACAGTTCGGGGCGCGACATCACGTTTCGCTTTTTCGAGGCGATGAAGTGATAGTCGCTCCCGTGACGTTCGATCCTTGCCACACCGATGCCTACTGAGCCGATCGACGGCTTGACATAGACTACCTGGTATTTATCGAGAAACTGGCGAAGCTGTTCGCCTGAATAGGGAACGGTGTGGGGCAAGTATGGGCGAATGCGCTCGTTCTTCCACAGCATCTGGTGCACCTTGCGCTTGTCACGCACCACCAAACCGTTGAAGACCGTCTTCTTTTTGCTGAGCCGGGAAATGACAGCGCGGGCTTTTGGGTCCCCGGTCAGGACGCGGTTGTGGATGACCCGCGGGATCGGGACCAGTCGGGAAACGAGCCTGCTGCCATTCCAAAAATAGCCTTGCACCCGCTCGTCGCCCGCAAGGACATGCCTTGGATGAAAAAAGACAGGCTCCAGCCCCAGCTCTTTGCCGATTTCCACATAGTACGGCAGGCGCTCATACGACTTGTCTCCTTTGATCCCTTTCTGCATAATGGCCCAATCTAACATAATGCCGATTCTGTCCACAAAGATCCCCCTTGCTCCATTCCTCACCATAGGGTATGTGCCAAAAACGGCAAGGGCGTGCCTATTTTGCAGACGCCAAGCCTAATCCGCCTGCTGACAAAATTTTTGCCAAGCCTGTCGGAATCTGCGCTTGCCCGGGAAAGGGGGACATGCGCTACTGGGCCCGACGCTCGATCGCCAAGAGGAACGGCGCCTGGTTTTGCTGGTTGATGTACTGGTATTTCAGCACGAGAAACTCCAACTGGCTAAGCTCGTGGCAAAATGCCTCCACCGCTTCCTTTTCTACTTCGCCTGCGGCATGACCCCAGTAGATCATCACCGTCATGATCCCTCCCGGCCGCAGTACGCGAAGGCCGGACTCGATGGCGCGGATGGTGCTGCTCGCCTGGGTCGTAATCTCTTTGTCACCTCCGGGCAGATAACCCAGGTTGAACATGATGGCGGCGGCTTGCACGTTCAGGCTCTCAATTTCCTCGTGGCTTGCCAGCTTCAGCTCCACCCGCTCTGCCAAGCCTTCCCGCTCCAGTCGGTCTTTGGTCTTGGCGATCGCCTGCGGCTGAATGTCGAAGGCGATGACCTTTCCCGTCTCCTGAACGAGTTGGGCGAGAAACAGCGTGTCATTGCCGTTGCCCATCGTGGCGTCGATCACCGTCTCTCCCGGTTGTACGCGCTCGCGAATCAGTTTTCGTGCTACCTCCAATACATTGGGAAACATTCTTTCTTTCTCTCCTCTCTTTCTATCCATGCCGCTACAGCTCGATTTGCCAACCGATACGGGCCACATGCACCGGACCTGCGACAAACGCCTCCGCCTGACTGAGCACGTTGCTCTCTTCATACCCGTGGAACAAATGGGTGATCAGAAGCGAACGGCAATCGTGCGCCTGCGCCAGCTCTGCCGCCTGTCGGACGGACAAATGCCCGTTCGGCTTCGCTGGGCGATTCTGATCCAAATACGTCCCTTCACAGATAAACAAGTCTGCCTGATCGACAAAGCCTCGCCACTGGGTCCCGGGTCCGCTGTCTGCGCCGTAGACAAGCGTTTTCCCGTTTGCTTCCAGCCGCACGGCATAGCAAGGGTCCCCGTCCCCGTGATCTGTGCGCAGGAAGGAGACATGCACATCTCCGATCGAGAGCTTGCTTCGTTCATCCACCGGGAAAAAGCGGGTTGCCTCCCGGTAGGTCAACGATTTCGCCTGCTGCTCCGGAAACGCTGGCGCATAGACAGGAAGCGGCTTGTCGGCGGGCCGTTGCCCGAACAGCTGATGCACCATCAGTCCATACTGAAGCACGCCCACATCTGCCACATGGTCGTGATGATAATGAGACAACAGCAGCGCATCCAGGTCGTAAAGGGGCAAGTAGACACCAAGCCGGGAAAGCACGCCGCTGCCGCAATCCAAAAGCAGTTTTCCCTCGTTTGTCTCGACCCAGTACCCTGGAGTCGCTCCCCCTGGACCTGGATATGGAGATTGATAGCCAAGCACGGTTACGCGCATATTCGGTTCACTCCCGCTCATAGGATGGAATAAGGTGGGACAGGAGGTCTGAGATGCAAGGAACATGGAGAGCCTCATGGCAAATCGCTTTTACGTATATCGGAACAGTCGTAGGAGCCGGCTTTGCATCAGGCAAGGAAATTGTTGAGTTCTTTGTGCAATATGGAACACAAGGCTTGATTGGCATTGGAATTGCCACCAGTTTATTCGTGTGGGCTGGAATCCGGGTCATGCTCATCTCCTACCGGATTCAGGCCAATTCCTATCAAGAGGTCAGCACGTATTTGTTCGGACATCCATTTGGCACGGTTTTTCATATGCTGCTGTTAACCGTTTTGCTAGGAACAACATCCGTGATGCTAGCGGCTACCGGCGCTATTTTTTGGGAGTCCTTTCATTTGTCCCCGCAAATCGGCATTTGGCTCAGCATGATTCTCATTTTTTTCGTCACGCGCAAAGGACTGTTTGCCATTCACCAAGTGAACAGCATTTTTGTGCCTTTGCTCATCGCGTTTACCCTGCTCGTGTTTCTGTATTCGAAACCGTGGCTGGATACAGGCGTGACCGTGGAAGCGTTGCGCCCCTGGGCCTGGCTCAGCTCCCCTCTCTACTATGTTGCCTTAAATGTCACGCTGACACAAGCGGTTCTTGTGCCGATCGGTCGGCACAGCACGAGCGAAAAGCCGCTGATCGTCGGGGGGATCATCGGCGGACTGGGAATCGGGCTGCTCCTGCTTTTGGCCTTTTCCTCGCTGACGGTAAAAATGCCGGGTATTCAGGAGGCGGAAATGCCGATGATCGCCCTGCTGCAAGGGCTGGGACGGAGCATCCCGTTTTTGTTCTCCTTGCTGGTGTACGCGGAAATTTTCTCGACGCTCGTAGCCAATGTCTTCGGCTTGGCGCAGCAGATCGGTCAGGTGACGCGGCTGCGCGGCGCCACGATCATTCTCGGCATCCTCGTCATCTGCTATCTGGTCAGCTTTATCGGTTTCAGTTCGCTGCTGCGCTTTTTGTACCCGTTGTTTGGCCAGTTCGTCCTCTTGTTCCTGGTGATGCTCGTCTACAGACAATGGCGTGACCGAGCCTGGTAGCATGCAAAAAAACCTCTCCCATGGTTGGTCAAGACCCCAATTTGTAGACAGTAAGAAAAACCCCGGCCGTTAGGCCGACAGCTGACGTCTGAATTCAACAG
>NZ_JBQCKK010000008.1:0-146861 GCF_051967035.1 Brevibacillus sp. SAFN-007a
AGAGATCCGCTCCTTAACATAATAGGTTTATTCTACAAGCCCTTATTTTTTCTGTCCAACTTAGTGTAACCGATCCATGCGTAGTGGCTCCGGGGTACAGGATGACATCAATCAGGCGCGGCGTGAGCAGCAAGAAGCCCGCGCTGCCGCTTCAACTCGTAACAAAAAGCTTGAGGACGCACTAAGCGCCAATACAGCTGCACTCGCCCAAAACACAAAAGCGACCGACAAAAACACGAAGGCCCAACTGCGCGAGAATCTCTCACCGTTAGACTTGGCAGACAGCCTGCTTGGGCGCATTGAGCGTCATATGTGGTCCACGTAACGTTAGTTAAAGGGGGGGGGGAGCTATCTTGATTAACGTGTTTCTATCGCACTCCAACAACAAAGAGATCATGCAACTACCCGTCCCTCCAGCAAGTTACAATGTGCCGTCTCCGTGGAACAACGAGAAAGTGGAAGGGCTGCAGCAGTCGTTGAATCTGATCGGGCTAAAAGGGCTCCGAACCGTGGAGATCAAGAGCTTCTTTCCAATCCGCGACTATCCGTTCTTGCGAAACCGCAGCATGTGGGGGATGGCCTATGTTGACACCATCGAGCGATGGCGTGAGCTTCGAGTACCGATTCGCTTGGTGATTGTGGACTCAGGGGGAAGCAAGTCACTAAACATGCCTGTCACTATCGATGAGTTCGAGTGGGGCGTGGGAAGGAGTGGCGATATCGACTACACCCTGCAGATGACTGAATTCACATTCGTTTCAACGGCGCGGAGGTGACAGATTTGTTTGCACTGACACTGATAAAAAATGCTGGCGATAAAAGTTACGATATTACACCGCTGGTCGGAAGCATGTCGTGGGACTCGAACCTGTCGCTAATGTCGGCACTGGAATTTGACATCAGTTGGACAGATGCCAAGCTTTTTCCAGTGAACCCATGTGAACTGGGCGACGTTGTGCTGCTTTCCAAAGATGGAAAAGAGGTTTACCGGGGAGTCATCATCAGCGAAGGTAGGAGCGGAAGGCAAGCGATCAAATATCGAGTCTATGACTACGCTTGGTATCTTGGCAGGTCTAAAAGCGTCTACCAGTTCAACAAGATATCAGCCTCGCAGGCCATACTGAAAATCTTGAAAGACTTCGGCATGCTTGTCGGTAAGGTGCCTGATATGAATACGATCATCGACGACATTTTTTTGGAGAAAAGTCCGGCAGAGATCATCGAAACGATCTATAAGCGCCACGAGAAAGCCACTGGCAAACGATACAACGTAGAAATGCGCGAAGGCAAAATATTTTTTGAGGAAATGAAAGAGCTAGTTATCAAAGGAACCTTCAAACTGGCGGATAATATTGCGCCAGTTGATATCCTGGCCAATCCTTTGGGCGCCGATCGCTCTCGTTCCATCGAAGAAATGCGAAATCGAGTAAAAATCCTGATCGAGCGGGATGACAAAGAAAAAACGAAGCCGAAATATGAAGTGGTTGCCGTAGCGCAGGATGAGTCGGCCATCATGAAGTATGGTCTTCTCGAAGAAACGTTCAAAATCGAGGCGGAAGATGCAGCAAAAGGTCGCGAAGTTGCGCGTATTCTTTTGCAACGACTTAATCGGATACACGAGACGAACAGTTTGAAAGTCATGGGCGATGTCGCCTTTAAGGCAGGTAGGCTTTGGGATGTGACCGAACCAGTAACGGGCATGAAAGGCCGATTTATGATTATTGCCGCCAAGCATGAGGTGAAAAATCAAGTGCATACGATGGAGCTAACTTTGGCTTTGCCGGAGGATGTGAAGTAATGGACAGCCTCGATAGACTTGCTCAGTTGATAGTAGCCATGCACAAGGAGAACCGTAACCCAGTGAGCACAGCTCCGCGAGTTGGTAAGGTTATTTCCGCAAGTCCGTTACGCATCCAGTATGGAGAGAGTATCATCTTGGAGCAACGGCACTTAATTATTAGCGAAAGCCTGATGGCGGGTTACTGCCGGAAAGTCGAGTTGACTGACCTCAAGTTATCGGGAAACAACCCGGAATATCCCGCGCGCATAACATTCTACAATCCCGGCGGAAACGTTACCGAGCGAATCATCGGCATAGACGTTCCTCCGACCGTACCGGAAAGCCACGAAAATAAGCTAAATGCAACAATCACTTTCGTTGATGGACTGAAGGAAGGCGACGAGGTAATCATTCAACCGGATGAGTCGCTGCAGCTATGGTTCGTCATGGATAAAGTCTGGAAGGAGGCCGTGACATGAGCCTACCACAGATTGCTCAGCTGGAAATGCCAGCTACAGAGATCACCCGTCAAGCGAGATCCCAAACCGTTCACAAAACGTTTTTGTGGGATTTCCAGGCGGGTGATTTTGTTTTGCGGGATGGCAAGCTGGTTGAGGTAACTGGAATCGAGTACATCAAAGTCTGGATCGAAAAGGCGCTGCGAACGGTAAAGGATAGTCTGATTTACGCAGGAACGGGATACGGCAGCGAACACCACTCGTTGATCGGGCAGAACTTCCATCCGGACTTTTCTCGCGCTGAGTACGAGCGGATGATTCGTGAGGCTTTGCTACAAAACGATGCTATTACGCAAGTAGCCAATTTCAAGTTTACGCAGGATGGCGAACGGCTATCAGTTGAATTCGACGTGACCAGTATTTACGGAGTAACGAGCGGAGAGGTGACGGTGTAGTGGCAAATAAAGATGCCATATTGATGGACATGCTTACCTCTGTTTCTGATGAGCATGACAAACGGCCAGGCAACTTTTTTTATGATGCACTTGCGCCAGCTGCAGAGCAGTTTGAAAAAGTAGATGCTGCTATCGAAGCAGCTAAGAAGAAGCTGGATATACGCACCTTGACAGGAGAAGAACTGGAACAGCGTATATATGAGCGCACAGGAATTGGGCGCAAACCAGCAACACATGCCATTGGTACGGCGACGCTGGCGGGGACAGGGATGGTGCGCATAGGCGATTTGGTAGAGACGCCAGGTGGAATCCAGTTCCGGGTGACAGAGACAAAGGCAATCTCGGGCAGTGGCACGGTAAGCATCGAGGCAGTCGTGGCTGGAGCCGACGGCAACGTACCGGCAAACACCATCACGCTGTTTCCAGTTACGCTGGCCGGGTTAACGGCTGTTACTAACCCTAGTCCTACTGCCGATGGGTTTGACGCTGAATCTGACGACGATCTACTGCAGCGCTACTACGAGCGCATTCGTACACCCGCCACGAGCGGCAATAAAGCCCACTACAAAAACTGGGCAAAGGAAGTACCTGGTGTAGGCGACGCCCGCGTCATACCACTCTGGGCTGGTGACAACACGGTCAAGGTAGTCATCATCGACAGTGACAAAAAGCCTGCAAGTCCGGCAATCGTAGCGGACGTTCAGGAGTACATTGACCCAGGAGTAACGGGAACAGGCGAGGGGGCGGCTCCACTCGGAGCTTTTGCAACGGTAGTCAGCGCCGCTGGAGTAAATATCAATGTGTCCGTCACCATTACGTTATCAGCCGGATATACGCTGCAACAGGCAACAGAAAATATCTCAATGAGTTTGACACAGTACCTCAAAGGGATCGCCTTCGCAGAGTCGATCGTCAGCTATGCGAAAGTGGGGGCGACTATTCTGGAAAGCGATGGCGTAGAGGACTACTCTGGGTTGACGATCAACGGCGGGGCAGCAAATGTTTCAGTCGGAACTGAAGAAGTAGCAGTATTAGGGACGGTGACAGTGAATGTCTAGGGCCGACGAAATGCTCAAACGGCTGCAACCGTTTCAGCGCAAATCAAAGCTTTACCAGGCGATCTTTGACGCCGAATTGCCGCAGTATGTCAGCAGAGAAGAGGCGATAACAGATCTGCGTGCCCAGATGGACGTTAGCACGGCTACATGGGCTCTCGTTATCTATGAGTACGAGTACGGGATCAAGACCGATCCGTCAAAAACCCTGGAAGCTCGCAGGTCGTCCGTCATCGCCAAGATGCGGGGAGCAGGGAAGTTTACGGCTCCCCTTGCCCATGCCATCGTGAGCGCTTTTACGGATAGAGTCAGCCGCGTAACCTTTACTGGCAGAATCAAAATCCAATTTGACGAACTGACAGACCTAGACTTGGCGGTTGTTGCTGCCGCGCTGGAGGACGTCAAGCCGGCACATATCGATGTGGAGTATGACCTAAAAAATAACTCCGCCCTGGTGATATCGGATAAGGTGATCGTTCACCATCGGCGATACCACAAGGTGTCCGAGTTCCGAGTCGGGATGAAGCCATTGAGGTATCAAAGCGAGGTGACATTATGATCGACAATGCCTACCTGGGGCGAGCCGCTGAAGACCTGAAAAACCGGGTTGGCTCTCTTGTTGTAAACAATCACACGGTGCCGATTCAAAGCGTCACCCGAGATGGCCGATCGATCATCGTGCAAACATTGAGCCAGCAGGGAATCACAGAAGTCACATCCATCAAATTGTACGACGATAATGGAAACCTGATCACCGAGAGGGCAGCCAATATCACCGTTGCAGACCAGCAACGACTAGCATTCCGTTTTGAGTTTGAGGTCAGGGGGGAGGCAAGATGAGTAGTTATGATCCAAAACTGGACTGGAAATACGATGATGATGTCACGGAACAGGACATCAACCGATGGGAAAATGGGATCAATAACGCTCACGTCCAGTTGGCGCAGCTGCAGGCGGATGTGTCCAACCTAAAAACGCGAGTAAACACGCTGGAGGCCACGTTACCCGACAATTTCACCCTCAATAACTTTAACGATGACCTTGCATCAATCGACTCGATCAAAGTGATCCGCGGCTACTACAACGAGGCGCAAAGCCGCCTGGAGGTATGATGCTATGATCTGGAAACCTGCCGATAACGGCCATTGGTAGGGGGATGGACAATTATTGCTAATTGTTGGAAAATAGGGATGGAGAGGGGGGATAGAAGTGAAAGTGCTTAGACAAATTGTTCAAACGGAAATATTTCAACATCATATGGAATCAAAGCTTCAAGATAAAGTAAATGATTTCCTTCACCATTTAAAGCCTGAAGACATAATCGATATTAAGATGAGTCACGGCGTGTCTTCGCCAAATCCTAGTGAGCACAACGATGTTTATTCTACGGTTGTAATGATAGTATACAAAAAATACATTACCTAAGCTGCTCACCCGAGCGGCTTTTTCTTTTGCACGAGGAAAGGGGGAGAAACATGCCTGTAGTTACTCTAAGCAAATTAAATTCTGTCACGCAGGATACATTCGTAGAATCATTCGCCCCTACTAACACACAAGGAACATCAACCGTAATTCGTGTTGGTCATTCTAGTTCACCAGGTAACATTCGCGGTCTGCTTAAATTCGATTTGGGTCTAGTGCCTAATGACGCAATCATTAACAGCGCGACACTGAAATTAAAGCAGTCGTATACTAATAATGGGGCAGGTGGACAACTAGACATCCATAAAATCACCGGAATTTGGGATAACTCAACAAATTGGAACACTCAACCTCCATTCGACACTACTCCATCCGCCAGTTTTACAGTTGCAGCAAACGGACTGTATACCGTTGATATAAAGAACCTTGTGCAAGACTGGGTAAATGGCGCTACGAATAACGGTCTGTTAATTAAAAGGCAAGATGAGTCTGTTGTCCATTATGTTGAATTCGACTCATTTGATCACACGACCAATACCAACCGTCCTATTTTGGAGATCGACTACACCATCCCGACAACAGGCAAAAAACAGGTGGAGTATGTGGGACAAAGTAACAGTTACTCATCTGCTGAAGTTTCTAGCATTACTCCTACAATCCCAACTGGGGCGGTTTCAGGTGATTATTTAATTGCTCATTGGATCATTTATTCCGAAACAAGTACATTTGCACTCCCTCCTGGGTGGTCGCTTCTTAGCAATGGAACAGGGCAAGCTTGGCGCTACGTAATTGCGTATAAGAAGATGCAGACCGGGGAGACAGCGCCTACTTTTCAAATCACGTCTGCTGCAAAGTACACAACCATTGTTCTATATGCCTTCCGTAATGTTAAAAGCGTTTTGAACACTAGCCAAGCAAATACGGGCACAGTGACTGCATACATGCCACCTGCTCCAATTAACGTTTCTGTCGACAAGGCATTGTTCGTTTTAAGCAATTGGAACGCAATTGGATACACAGCCACTCCACCATTAAGTTACGCAGAAAAAGAGGATTTTCAAAACGCAAGAGGCGGATTTGAGATGTCGATACGCTACTTGCACACACTGCGCACGCAAACAGTAAGCGATATGACAACGACATTAAACGCAGCATCGAACGGTGTGGCTGGGGTGTTTGTCCTCGAACCAATCACCAACAACCCACCAACACTCACGCTCACGTCACCTTCCAATAATCTCGTATTATCAGAAGGTAACACGCTGCAGATCGGAGGCTCGGCAACCGACTCGGACAGCGGCAACGTGGTGACCATCAAGTACAAAGTCAATAACGGCACGGCAAGGGCGTTGCAATCCGGGGTATCCAACGGCAGCACGCCTATTTCTTTTGCCAAGACGCTGACCTACAGCAACAAGCGTCTGTGGGACGGCGCGACGGACGTGGTAGGAGCGGATCTCGCGGAGGGCACCAATCACACGCTGGCCGTGTGGGCGGAGGACGATCAACCGGGCGGGGTATCCAGCCAGGTGACGCGGACGTTTACCGTCATACACAACCGGCCGCCAACGATCAGCGGATCAAACACAAACCTCGGGACGATCAGCACGCCGCCGAGCCAGACCTACACCGTCACAGAGCCGGAGGGGGACGGCTTTACCGTCACCGAGAAGATCAATGGTCAACTCATCCGCACGTTTGCTGGGGGCGCCGGGCGCCAAGAAACGGTGACCATACCTCATGACAAGTGGATCAGGCTGGACCTGGACACGCCGCACACATTGACCGTGGAGGCAACGGACAGTAAAGGGTTGATGTCGACGAGGACATACACCTTTGTCCGCACAGAGACACACATTGAGTTTATGCTGGACTTTGACAATCCGGACGTAGCCGCGCATTTTACGCTGGATGGCATGCCGGAGCGCGTGCTGGTGACGCTTGAAAAGTATCTCCCTACAGGAGCGGAGATCGAGAGTGTGAAGGTATGTAACAATGCCTTCGACGCAAGTCCGACGTGGGAGGATGCCACTAGCGCAGTGCGTGGCGGCCGCGGGTATCTTTTCACCAATACGGTCAAAACGGCTGCAGATTGGGGCATTAATATTTGGGTTGTCTTGGCGAAAGGAACGGCGGCTGAGCGAGTGCTGCTCAACGGCTACGGAGGTGCATTCGATTGAGTTTGAAGGTGAAAAACGTCAAACCAATCTCTCAGATCAGGCAGGAGCAATTGGTGGACGACAAGGCCAGAATTGCCCAACTGGAAAACGAGCTCGCAGCATCCAAAGAAGAGACCCTCATGGTTATGGAGGCGCTCGCCGAGGTATACGAAGAGCTGCTGGCGCTGAAGGGAGAAGCGTCGTAATGACTCAAATCTACTACAACCTCGTAAAGGCCGGACGCCGAACGATCGACCAGGTACCGGAAAATCTGCGGGAGGAAGTGCAGGCGATGCTTGATGCTGACAGCAGCGCTGGTTAATCTCGGCCTCTGGCTGATTGCCTTGGGAGGAGGTGAGGAAACCATGGTAGCGATCTACGTTGCTCTGATTGTCGCGGGGCGTCGCACGTTTGAGAGCGTGCCGACGGGCCTGCAACCAGCCGTACAAACTGATCTGGAGGCATTGGGTCTGGGTACAGACGGAAAGCCTTTGGCATAACGCTCTTTCCTAGTGGAGAGGGCGTTTTTTCGTGACACCAAGACTGACAGCCAGCCTCGTGCCTAGCGTGGCTACTTTTATTGCCCGCCGAGGGAGAGAGGAAGAGAGAGCATGGAAAACATCTTTAAATCAGCAATAGCAGTAGGCGGTGCAGCCGTATCGTTCTTGTGGGGTGGATGGTCGCCACTTCTCGCCGTCTTGCTGACCTTTGTCATCATCGATTACATTACTGGGGTCATGGCTGCAGGAGTCGAGGGTAAGCTTGCAAGCCGAGTCGGGCTGGCAGGAATCGCGCGAAAGGTCTTCATTTTCGCGATGGTCGCAATTGCTCACTTGATCGACACAGCCCTCGGCGACCAGCACGTATTGCGCGACGCGACGATATTTTTCTACCTGGCGAACGAATTGTTGAGCATCATCGAGAATGCCGGACGAGTGGGGCTCCCTGTTCCGACGCCGATCAAAAAGGCTGTCGAAGTGTTAAAAGGAAAGGGTGGTCAAGATGCCAGCAACAACTAAAGGAATCGATTGCGCAGCTCCACTTACAGCCGATAAAGCAAAAGCGATCGCCGCAGCAGGCTACAAGTTCGCGGTGCGCTACCTGGTGCCGGAGCGGCTGGCCTGGAAGCGTCTGACGCGGGCAGAAGCAGAGGTGATCACGGCGGCCGGGATGAGAGTAGTATCCGTGTTTGAGACAACTGCCAATCGGCCGGCAGGTGGGGCTGTAGCCGGGCTGGAGGATGGAGCCGAAGCATACAAAGAGGCGCAGCTCATCGGGCAACCGATCGGCAGCGCCATTTATTTTGCTGTGGACTTTGATGCTACAGCGAAGGACTACCCTGCGATTGAGGCGTACCTGCGCGCAGCGGCGACCAAGATACCGGGCTACGAGATGGGGGTCTACGCCGAATATGATGTAATCGAAGAGATGGCAAAGCGCGGCGCGGCCAAACACTTTTGGCAAACGTACGCGTGGAGCGCGGGGAAGAAGTCAGCGCGAGCGAACATCTATCAGTACAAGAACGGCCAGACGTTGGCCGGGCACTCGGTCGATCTGAATGAATCTTACGGCGGTGAGGGATGGTGGGATACTCGCCCACAGGTGGTGGAAAAACCTGTGGGCAAGCCCGCCGCCAATCCTCCGGAAATACCCGAATGGAAACGGCAGGACCACGACGAGTTGCTGGCCGCGGGGCTGCTGACGTCGGACCATACGGCCAGCTTGGATGATCCGGTGCCGCAATGGATGCTGTTTGCGCTGCTCAATCGGCTGCGCAAAGGCGATACAGCGCCGCCAGCGCCGCAGCGCCGCCAGCGCCGCAGCCAACGCGATAAACGTTGCTCATCCTGTCGTGGCTGACTGGCTCAAACAATACCTGTAAACTGCAAAAGCCCTTCTGGTATCAACTACCAGAGGGCTTTTGTTTTAGATACGGCTTTGTATTCTAACCTTTTCAATAGCTCCGTTTATTAAATCCTCGAATTTTTCCTTATGCGCTTTCTTAAACCCTTCAAACTCCTGGTCACTTTCGATGTTTTTGTACTCATCAGGTTTCATATCCAATAACTTTTTAAGGTATAGATATGTGTCAGTATATTCCCTAATATGGGCAGAAAAACGGGCCATGTCATTGATGCAGGCATAAGATTCAGGAAACGTCTCGATTGCCTTATGAAAGTACTCTTTTGCCTTGATAATATCTTGCTTAGAGTACCAATACGCATAAGCTAACGACGTGTAACCATTGAATAGTTTAGGGTAAGTCTCTACAGCCTGTTCAAACAAGGAAATAGCCAGTTCTTTATCATGTTGATTTTCACTGAACTGAAAACTATAGGCAGTCATCAACTTTTGCATAGCTTCTTGCATCTTCAAATTTTCTTTGTCTAGAGCTTCAAGTCGCTCGGAAAGTTTTGACTCTAACTTCTCATCAATTATTTTTTCGGCATGATGTGTATTGAAATAACCATACAAAGCAAAGCCGAGACCTGAAATAGCAGCTGCTAAACCGCACACACCTAAAAGAAAAGCGACTGGATCCCAGTTAGATTCGGGCAACGGAGTTGAGCCTCTAATTCCTGCGTACACAAAAATTACAACGCCCAGTAGAACGATCCCGTATGGAAGGTATTTTCTCAAATATTACACCACCTTTCCAGTAGCTTCGACCTCAGTATACTTGAAAAACGCTTCTGCTAGGAAGGATTTAGTGAAAATTTTAATTGTCAATTTTAATTTCAATACGTTTCTATTTGGGGTGGGGGAGCTCGGGCGGATTTTTACGGAATGGGGCGTCGTGAAGCGCATCGATATGCAGTACCGACAAATTAAACTTTTGCGAGACGAAGACTTTTGGTGGATACCCATCGATCAGCTTATAGGGGTTTAGCCTGTCTGAACAGGCTTCGCATCCGGAAAAAGAAAGATGACCCGGCTCCGCACTAAGCAGAGGCGGGTTTCTGATTATATGCTCTTGCCAACCTGCTCTAATACCTTGATAAACAGGGGAGACAATTGGATCAGGATGTATCCAAGTCCGGCGTTTTGGATGGTTGACCAAGCCCGATCGGCCTGCCCAAACATGAAGAAGAAGCAACCCCCGATCATGACCACAGATGCAACAGGCAGTGAAATGGCAACAAGTATCTGCGTCAGTGGATCAAGCGCATGAGCTAGTACCTGGAGCGTTGTGCCAGCTACAACCTGCGTAGCAGACGCTGTAAGGCTCTCTGCGGCGCTTACGTGTACTGCAGAAGCGAGTGCTAACGGAATCATGGCCCCTGCTTTTATGAGCGCGTCTGTGACCTTTTTCAAATCGTTCTTTTTGCCTGGGTCCTTCCACGTCCCGTCCATGAAGTCACGAAATTTAATCACTTCTGTCCTTGCCATGCCGATCACTCCTTAGCGTATATCTTCGATGCAGTAAACCCGGGCAGGCATGCCCTGGCACATCTCCACAAACCGTTTTACCCTGCTCCTGCTGACTGTGACAACGTGGAGGGCAGGGAAGTAACCAAACTCCAGCTGGAAAACCCCTCGCTCGAACATTTCCCTGTACTTCTTGACCTTCAAACCGTTCTCCGCCATGCTCTGCGTATTGTCGACTTCCAAAAAGTGATACCTTTTATCCTTGATGAATAGCGCGTCCGTAACAAGAGTTGCTTTTCCGTCTGTGACCTTCATTTCGTTTTTCCAGCTGGCCGGACAACCAGCATAGAAAAAGAAGTCGTTGCGCATAAGCGTGTGCCTAGTCTGGAGGGTGCGGCGGACAACTTTCTGTGATCCAATCATCTGCCGGCCGATCTGGTTGAGATAGTAAACAGCGCCATAACCTTCCTCCCGAAAGCTGTACAGGCACTCTTCCATTCGCTTGAGCACCTTCTGTGCATTGCGATCACCGCCCAGTCGGTGGAGGCGCTGCAGTTGTTGTCTACTCAAAAAAACGAATCTGTCCAGGCTGCGGAGGATTTGCTCCTGCCGTTCGACTCTGCTGATTGTGGCCCGCATCGTTCTGCTCCTTTCTCTGCTTAATGGCGATATGAGGCTTGACGATCCGCTGGATAGCTTGCGTGTCTATGAAAGGCGTCTGCACGATTTGCCGCTTGCCGGCAGTCTGGTATATGGCACGACCTCGTATCTCCGGCAGCAGCTCGGCTCCGGTTTCATCCAGGACGACGCGGGATGCGGTGGCCGTCTGCACCCGAAAGCACAGCTTCGCGTCAGCGTTTTGCTTGCATGCGCGAGGTATCACGTCCCCGGTTGGGTATTGCGTGGCAAGGATGAGCCTGTAGCCTAGCCCGGCACCAAGCCGCGCGATCTGGCTCATGTAGGTTTGGCAGCGCTCTTTGAGCTGGCGTTCTTCCTTGGTCACGGCCTCGTCTGGATTGAGTTCGCCGACCTCGTCAACGATGATAAAATGTCGGTTCGGGTCTTTTGCTTCCTGGACGTTTCTGACGCCCTTTTGTTTGAGGGCAGACTGTTTCCCTCTCATTTCCTCTACGATGGCCTGTAGCGCCGCCTCTGCCTCCTCCGGTTCCTCTGCATAGTGGACGACCTGCTTCATATCGCGGTAGCCCGCAAACTCCACGCCGCCCTTGAGGTCGATCAACGTAAAGCGCACGTTTTCCGGCTGCTGCGCCAGTAAGGTTGTGATGACCATGTTTAAAAAGTTGCTCTTGCCGTACCGGGTAGCGCCGCCGATAACCATATGCGGGATCTGTTCAAAGTCATGATGGACGATGGTGTTGCCTTCGCGGATCTGCCCAACTGGCACGGACCATCCTCCAGGAGCGTAAACGTCCTCATACTTGACCAGCGTGGGGAGGGGATGGTTGTAAACCTTAACCTTGAGCAGACCGTCATAACTCAGTTCAACTTCCTTTTTCGCAGCCTTTTTCTTTGTGACTAGGGCTTTGATCTGGGGGAGCAGGGGCCGCGCGCGATCCAATGCCTTGACGTCTGACCAGGTAAACTGCAACGTTGTCTTGCGGTTATTCAGACCGTCTTGGATGTGGTTCAGCTTCGCCTGGTAGTCCTCGAAACTGCGACCGAGGGGAATCCTGTACCTGTACTCTGTTCCCCATGCGTGGTTCACTTTTTTGACGAGCTGCGCCGTGCAGGTTTTATCTCCATCTCGGATGTTCAGGCCGGTCAGCGAAAAAATCTTGTTAAGCTTGGCGCTGTCATTTGTGGCGCCAGATTTTTTTGTCTGTGCATAAAGGGCTATCCCTCCCATCAATGCGGATGACACGATTTCCAAAAGCAAACTGCACCACCTCACTGTTGTTTCGTTAGAAACAGTTGCGGTAAAAACGAACTCGTACTCTGGCGCAGATCCATTGTGGCTACCGCGTTTTCCCGTTCGTTTCGGTGTTCCAGGGATACGCCAGCAAAGCGAATGGTAAAGCGAACATCGTTGCGAATCATCTTGTGTTACTAAGGGATGCAGCAGGGATTGTCCATTATTCCATTGAATTTAGTAAAAATACAATGTGTTGGAAAAGGGGGCAAGGAATGAGCGGATTGGGGAAAACACGATCACTTCTTGGTGAGTGGTTAGATAAACGCGGCATCAAACAAGAGTGGCTTGCCCGGGAAAGTGGGGTAACAAATAGCACCATCAGTAACGCTGCATCAAAGCCAGGGCACATGCCGACCTACTCAAACATGGTGAAGATTGTTGCTGTGTTAAAAAGGATCGACCCGACAATAACCATCGAGTCGTTTTGGCCTTCAAAAAACGCATGAACAGGGGGACGAATTGGGGACGATCTTTACTCGGACTCTCGAAAATTCACACGGTTACGAACGGATACGAACAAGAAAAACCCTTGATTTTCAAGGGTTTTTAAGATTTACTCGGACATAATAAGCACTAGATTTCAGCTTCCCAAGCTAGCGGCGTGGGTTCGATTCCCATCACCCGCTCCATACGAACGCTCTTGAAAAAGGGGCTATCTACTACGTCTCAAACCAAAAAAGTTGGGCGGGAAAACGTAATGCTTTCCGTCCAACTTTTTTGGTTCTTTTGCTTTTGCCGGAAAGTGGCGAGGCGGATACTCGCCGCCTTCACGCCTTCAGTAGATTGTGGGCCAAAGCCACACTCCCAAACTTGGCGTGAACCACTGGCCGCGCTTTCAACTGGTGTGGGAGCAGGTCCTTTCAAATAGGGGAAGAGGATAGAGAGGAGAATAAAGAAGAGTAGCAATAAGATGAATTGGGTAAAATCCGAGAACCTTTTCATGGAGTCAGTCCTCCTTTAGGCAAGCAAAATGAACCCCTCCAAACGATGATGGTGGGGTAAATGCTGTTACAAGCTTGTCAAAAGCTTGCGAGCGCATCCGCTCGCTTTATCATCACAATCCTACGCGAAACATGACGATAAAACCTTTACCAGATTGTACCACTTCTTTCCGGCATGTTCAGAATCGGAGAGGCCCTTGTTGGCGTACCCATGCTTTTCGTAATAGCCGATCAAACCTTCTTTGCAGGTTAGGGTGATCGTTTCCCGCTGTTTCTGTCTTGCTTCTTGTTCCAGGTGCAGCAGCAGCTTTGCGGCGATACCGCGCTTTTGAAAATGCGGGTGGACCGCCAGTCCCAAGATGCTTTGATGCCCGCCGGTTGCCGGATTTTTCTTGATGTGCGTAAACAAATCGTCCGTTATGTAGGCAGTTTCGATGACGGGGCCGTTTATGAACCCTACGATGTCCCCGTTTTCTTCGGCCACATAAAAACTGTCCGGAATCATCTGAATCCGTTTTTCAAACGCCGCTTTCGTTGCCGCCTCTTCTTCCGAAAAACAGAGCTGCTCTATGGCGACAAGCTGCGGCAGATCGTCCATATGGACCTTGCGAATGTGCAACACGAACATCACCCTTTGTAGCTTTTTGTCAACAACCCTGCCCCTAAATAAGCCAGTCATTTCATAAAAAGTCTCCTCTCTGCCTTCTAGTAGATAGGGTATTATGTTCCGGAAGGGAATGGAATAAAAAGGGAGATAGTTTGGCTTTTGGCAGTCCGAAGGGAAAGAGCGACGCACAGTTTGCGCATTTGTCAGATAGTGGTAATATAAAAAAGAATTCTGTCTTCTGGAAATATCCAGTCTGGCAAAAGGAGAGAGAAAGGGGGCTGGAACTGTGCTGGATTTTGGCGCTGTCTCTTTGGAATGGGGCACAACGCTGGTTCAATTGATCGTTTTCCTCCCGGTGCTGCTGTTTTACGCGTTTGTGATTTATGCGATCGGGAAAACGCTTAGCTTCATGAAAGCAAAAATACAGCTTGACCGCGAGCGCAATCAAAAGCTCGATGAGCTGCTGGAGAGCCAAAGACGCGCACAAAAGTAAACGATTGGGACAGCAACGATTATCGCTACCAGGAGCCGATTCCGGCGAAGCAAAAAAAGAGCAGAGAAAACCTGCTCTTTTTTCGTAGCCAAAAAAGGATACACATTCCGCATCCCTACAAAAAGCGCACCAGCACCTGCACGAACTTTTCCAGATAAAGCTGATCCACTTCGTCAAAACGGTTTTTGCGCGGGCTGTCGATATCGAGCACGCCGAGAAGCTGGCCGTCTTTTATGATCGGCACGACGATCTCCGATTCGGATGCGGCGTCGCAAGCGATATGGCCGGGGAACAGGTGCACATCTGCGACACGAACGGTTTCCCGCTTCTCTGCTGCGGTACCGCACACGCCTTTACCAAACGGGATGCGTACGCACGCAGGCAGCCCCTGGAACGGTCCAAGCACCAGCTCATTCCCGTCGTTGAGGTAAAAACCGACCCAGTTGACTTCCTCGAAAAATTGGTTCAGCAAAGCGGCGGCGTTTGCCAAATTGGCGATTTGGTTGGATTCGCCTTCCAGCAGCGCCTCTAGTTGTTTGATGACCAATTCGTACTGGTCTTCTCTTTTTCCTTGAAACTTTTCGACTTTGAACATGAAAGCTTCCTCCCCACGCTGATCGTCTGTTGGTCTACTCCGCCATTATAAAGCATTTGCGTGGGAATTGGCTCTGACAAATTCACCGGGAGTGTGCGGATGCTCCCAAGTTTTGCTAGAAGCAGACAGGAGGCTCTTGTACAATGAAGAAAGACGACGACACTCTTTTCGTCGCAAGCAAGGCAGGGATAGGAGGCAAGAGACAACATGGAAAAAGCGACATTTGCCGGAGGATGCTTCTGGTGCATGGTTACTCCGTTCGAAGAATTGCCCGGGATCGGGGGCATCGTCTCGGGGTATACAGGGGGATCGGTCGAGAATCCCACCTACGAACAAGTGAAAACAGGGCAAACCGGACATTGGGAAGCGGTCCAAATTACGTTCGACCCGGAGCTGTTTCCTTACGAAAGACTGCTGGAGCTGTACTGGCAGCAAATTGATCCGACTGATCCTGACGGGCAGTTTCATGATCGCGGCAGCCAGTATCGGACGGCGATTTTTACGCACAATGAAAAGCAGTACGAGCTGGCCGTCCAGTCCAAAAAAGCGCTGGAAGCGAGCGGCCGATTCTCCAAGCCGATTGTCACGGAAATTTTGCCTGCGGCCCCTTTTTATCCGGCAGAGGAATACCACCAGAACTATCACAAGAAAAATCCGAAGCATTACAAGGAAGACCGCGAAAAATCAGGGCGCGATGCGTACATTCAGGAGCATTGGAAGAAAACGACATAGGCGCAACAGCAACAACAGCACCGTAGCAGAGCTGCACAGGCTGCTGCGACCGTCCCATCCAGCGCCGTCTCCTTCGGCGTGCACGTTTTTTCGAACGGCACCGTTTAGACAAACAGACTGCTAAACCAGGGCAACGTCAAATAGACGAACGCACAGACGAGAAGAAACAGCATCGTTTTGAGCATCACGCCTGCCAACAAGCTGTCGGTGGGCAGGCTGCGCTCGATCAGCCTTTCGAGTGCGAGAAAAAGCGTGATGGACAAACAAGCAAGCAAGCCAAAGCCAATGAGCGGTTCCATCCGGCAGACACCTCCTGGAAATGTGGGCAGCGCCTTCCTTCTTTGTATGTCTAGTGTTCGTGTCGGTAGTTTTTGGTTGCGGAAGAGGAAATAAACCAACCCCGTCTTTGCAGCAAGCGCAAACGACGGGGGTTCTTCACAGATGGTCGGGAACGTTCATCAACGCGGATCTTCCGTCACCAGTACAATGGCAAAGCCGTCGTAGCCTTTGCTGCCCACCGTTTGAATGGCAGTCGCGCTCACCGTCGGCTCGTTTTCGACCAGATCGGCAAATTGCCGGATGCCGAGAACGTTCGGATCGCTGCTGGCTTCGTCGAGGACGGCCCCATTGCGTACCACGTTATCGGTGATGATGATGCTGCCTTTTCGCGAGAGCTTCAGCGCCCAGCGGAAGTAGTCCGGATTGTTTTTCTTGTCGGCGTCGATGAAGATGAGGTCAAACGGCCCCTGTTTTTCATCCGCGAGCGCGGAGAGGCTGTCCAAGGCGTCTCCAAGTCTGATCTCGACCACCGACTCAAGCCCGGCGCGAGCGATGTTGGCTTGGGCCACCTCGGCATGCTTCGGGGCCACTTCCAGCGTGATGAGCCGACCGTCGGCAGGCAAGGCGCGGGCCAGCCAAATCGTACTGTAGCCGCCGAGTGTCCCGATCTCCAAAATCGTCCGGGCTCCCTGGATGCGCGCCAGCAGATGGAGAAATTTTCCTTGATTGGGCGTGACGTCGATCGACGGAAGGCCAGCGGAAGCGTTGTTTTCCAGCGCAGCTTCCAGAAAGGGATCGGCTGGAACGAATTTCTGCGTAAAATACGCGTCTACGGCTGTCCATTGTTCGCTGTTCATGGGTTCCCTCCTTTATATGACAAGGCTACAACCATCCTGGCGAAAAGAGCGTCCGGATCTGGCAAAATCAGCATAGCACAAAAGCGGTATCGTCGAAATAGTGGAAAAGGCAAGACAATGGTCAGCGCACGAAATTGAGAACGCCAACGACGATGAGAAAGCCCAGAAACGCGATGATTCCGTAGACCAAATACGTCGGCAGCTTGGCAAAGCCTGGCTTCGCTGCGTCAGCGTCGTGCTCGCGCGCGCCCATGGACAAAGTGTTCTCCTCGGCAGGATTCGGGACGCCCGACTCGTGACCGGAACGAACGGTTGGCTGCTTGGGCATCGAAAAGACGATCCCGACGATCAAGAGAAAGAGGCTTGCCGCCAGGAAAAAGGCCACGAAGCCGTTGGTGAACAGGGAGGGAAGCTCCGGCTGTGTGGGAAACTGCCCGGTGGCAGATGCAGCTTGCATTTGCCCGATCCAGATGTAGTAGGCCAGTATTCTTTCGAGCGTGTAGAGCAACCCGCTGGCTAGAAATAAAAGTGTGCTGAGCGTATAGGCAAGTTTTGCGGTCAATGGATTTGGCACTCACTTTCTGTCAACGACAAGGATGGGAGGTACGCCATGTAGATGGCTGCGAAAAAGCAGATGGCGGTACTGAGCAAGATCAGCGCGGTAGCCTTCCTGGACAGCGGGTGGTTGTGCCTGCTTGGAAACCAGCTAGATCGCTGCAACCGATTGCGGTAAACCAGGAGCAGAAGAAGAAACAAGGCAACGTGCGCCAAAATCAGGCTTTCCCCGGGTGCTTGCTCTGGAAAAAGCAAGGTGACCACCGGACTTGTCACCATCAAAAAAAGGGCCATGCAAATCAAGATTCGCATGATTTCCAAAAAAAAGCGAACCAACATGAGCATCATCATCACCATGTATATGGTAACACAACTGGATATTGGAAGGAATGATGGAATTTGTTTCTTCTACTACCATTATTTTCGCGTGGCATGATCGTTTGATCCTCGCGATAATAGAAAAGGAATCCAAGCTAGCTAGTATAATCCAACTTGGGGAATTGGGGATTCGAGGCGTTCGACTGAATGGATGCAGACAGGTCGACGCTATTTTTTTGCCTTTTTTGCCGTCCGGCATCCAATGATCTCCTATCGCGTTTGGACGCGTTTTTGGTATATGCTATACGAGGACTCGCAATGTTCTTGGGGTCCGCGGTGGCTCAATAAGGCAGAGGAGCCATCGCTTTTTTTTATGCATGGCCCTCTGTCGCTTTTGGAAGGATCGCGCATTCATACATGCTCCCATTCCGGTCATCCTAAAGAAAGGGAAAATTGGTCTGGAGGTGTTTCGTATGCGAACGATCCTTGCTCTATTGGCACTGGTCTTGGCGATTACGGGTTGCACAGGCAAGAACAACGCGCAAACGCAGCAGAAAAACGATGCGGAGCCGTTGTGCAGTCCGGCGCCAGTCCGCCATCTCGAATGGGAGGAGCAGGCAAAGGCGATTGCAGGCAGGGTGGATGGTATCGACGAAGTGGCAGCCGTCCACATTGACAATGACTTGAACCTGGCGATCAAGGTGAGAAATTTCAATCGCTTTCGGCTGGAGTCGATTGAAAAAGAGGTGGCCGGCAAGCTGAAGGACGCGTTTCCGGATTCCCGTATTCACGTCACTTCTGACAAGAAGCTGCTTTGGGACCTGCAAGCAATGAGCGGCGCTCCGTGGCCGACTGATATCAAGGAAGCATGCCGCAAAAAGAAAGCCAGCAAAGAGCTGGAAAAGAAAATGAAAGGGTAATAGCGGTCTTGTGCCTCGGCTTGCCAACAGGGTAGTCGAGGCTTTTTGTGGTCGGGGACGAGAGGGCGAGGCGAAGGAGCGACGATGCAACGCCTCACGGGCAAAAGAAAAAACTCCCGGCAAGGGGAGTTGCATTCGCTACTAGCGCTCGCGGTTCTCGCGATCACGGCGCAAGTCCACGCCGCGAAGCTCATCTTTTGCTTTCTCGACCAGCACTTGATAATCCCTTACCACTTCGGTCAGAGCCGCAACGGATTCTTTGTAATCCGGCTCGTTACAAATCCCGTCGATGGCCCGATGGAGGTGGTACATTTTATCTTCGGTTTTGCGGATAAATTCTACCCAATCCATTCCGTTCATAAAAATACCTCCTTTCCTTGCTTAGGCTTTACCCGATGCCGGAGAAGTATGCAGCGATTTTGGCTATGGAAATAAACTTGTCTAGTGGGTACTATAAGAGGATGGGATTTGGCGTGAGCCGTGGATCGTGTTCGCAAGTGAATGAGGTGGAGAGTGTGGATGGTTTCGCAAGACTAAACAAGTCATTGGAAAAAATAATGCCGCTATTGACCCCGAGCAGCGTGGCAATTGGCGTGGCGGCCGGGACGCATCTTCAGCCCTATGCCTTTTTGTCGCCGTGGGTGTTTGCCTTTATGACCTTTGCCGGGAGCTTGGGAGCGGGGTTCAAGGAATTGGCCCAAGTATTGACGCGGCCGCTGCCGCTCGTCGTCAATTTGCTGATTTTGCATGCGCTGATGCCGTTTATCGCCTGGGGAGTGGTGCATCTGCTCTACCCGGACGACGTGCATGTCGTCACAGGCTTTTTGCTGGCGGCACTGATACCGACGGGGATTTCCAGCTTTCTCTGGTCGTCGATTTACATGGGCAATATTGCCCTGACGCTTTCGATTATTTTGCTGGATACGATGATTTCGCCGCTGGTCGTTCCGTTTGGCATGTACGTTTTGCTCGGGGCAAAGGTGGAGATGGACGCGTGGGACATGATGCAAGGGCTGTTTTACATGATTGTGCTGCCGTCGCTTGCCGGGATGCTTTTGCATCATGTTTCGCAGGGGAGGGTCAAAAAGACGTTGGCTCCCAAGCTCGCTCCGTTTTCCAAGCTGGGCATGGGTGTCGTCGTTGCCATTAACAGCTCGATGGTCGCGGGCTATTTCCATGCGATAGATGCCAAGCTGCTGGGCATGGCGCTGGTCGTCCTCTTCCTCGCGATTTTGGGCTACCTGCTCGGGTGGTGGATCTCCAGGCTGTTCGGCTGGGAGCGCGATGTGATCGTGACCTTGACCTTTACCAGCGGGATGCGCAACATCAGTGCCGGAGCGGTCATGGCGATTACGTATTTTCCGGCGACGGTCGCGCTGCCTGTCGTGCTCGGGATGCTGTTCCAGCAGACGCTTGCTTCCACCTTTGGCAAGTTTTTGGACGTCGTGGAGAAAACCCCGAAAACCATCGTTCAAGAAGCTGCGCGGTAGGAAGCAGGTAACTGGCGACAGGCACAAAAGAAGGAGGGCGAACATGCCCTCCTTTTTCATTGGAAGGAGGAAGAAAAAGAGATATGTAAGAAAACCTAACACAAAAACTAAGAAAATTGCGAAAGTACGTTGACAATCGACTGTGATATGTTAGTATATATTACATAGCATGCATTCTCTCCACTTCCTATCTTTGACCCGGAAAAGGGTCCTTTTTTTTGCCCGGATGGCTTGCCTATTGCGGATAGGGTTTGCCCTCGCACTTGAACAGCTTGCTCACCATCTGGTACAGACGGCCCGGCATATGCGGGAACACGAACGAATACTGATTGGCTCCTTCTTGCAGCAAAGCGACCGGAGCCTCGATTGTGTAAGGAATTTTCATCAAGTCGAGCATTTTTTTGTACTCATCCACCATGGTGTGATCCACTGTATAATAAAACGATTTGGAAGGGTTCATTTGTACACGCTCCTTTTCTTTATTGTAGCATAGGAAGGCGTCCGTTTGAATGCAACATAATATTTGTTATGTTAACTAAATGACCGTCCGCGCGACAAAAAACACTCTGCTGTCAGGCAAACAGAGTGTTTTTGCTCGTGCTCATGCAAGGGACGGGACTGCCTAGCTGCTGAAAAAACTCCTGCTGGCGTGCTTCCGCTTGTAGTGGGAGCTGCCGTAATGGGAGTGCCCATGCCCGTGCCCGTTACTGGAACCGTAGCCTTTGCGATATTTGTAATCGCTGCTGCTGTATTTCCGGTATTTGTGGGAAGAAGTTGAGTGATTACCCAGCAGTTTATTCAATAGCTTTTTGAACATCTTCATCACTCCCAGTCGTCATGTAGGATCGCGTTATATTCGTATGTACGAATGTGCTTGGCAATTGTTTCAGTTTCCTTCGAATTTTTCCTGGAAAACAGGTCCGATCCGGTCAATCCGGTTCGTCCAGATTCCGCCCGTAAACGTGGCAGGCACCCGGTCGAGGTCAGCAGGCGTGTCGAAGCCTTCGGAAAAATCGCCGCTTCCGCCCACGAGAATGACGCGCGTATCGATGGCTTCCATTCTCGCCAGGAAACGGTTCGGCCAACCCCACAGCCATGGCGCGATTTGATCGGGAATGTGAAGCTGGGTGCGGGCGCAGGCGTCGGGAACGTAGCCGGACCAGCCCGCCGCGATGTACGGGATCAGACAGCTTTTCATCGTAGCCATGGACATGACGCGCAGCTCGGGGATTTGGCTTTTCAGGGCGGCGACCGGCTCGTCTCCTCCATATACCGTCAGCTTTTCCAGCCGCTCTTTCGGCAGAGACTGCAAGGCGTTTGCGAGTGCCTGTCCTTCGTCTGGATCATTGCTCTTGATATGGATGAGCAGAGACTCGTCGGGGAACGCTGTGAGCACATCGGGTAACGACGGCATCAGCCCGATGCCTTTTCCGCGGAACGGATAGGTGCGTCCTCCGTCTGCTGTATAGTTGTAGCCGATATCGAGCTTTTGCAGATCAGCCAGGGTAAAATCTCGGGTGACACCGTCGCCGTTCGTGCGACAGCCGAGCGTCCAATCGTGGAACACGGCAAATTGTCCGTCTTTCGTCCAGTGGACGTCCAATTCCACGACGTCGGCACCTGCTCGAAAGGCGGCTTTCATGGAAGGCAACGTATTTTCCAGATACGGATGCTCCGGCGGGTATATTCGTTCGGCTGTACACGTCTCATTCGTCAGCCCCTCCATGTGAAACGTCTGCGCCATTCCGCGGTGCGCGAGCAAAAAGGGAGAGCCGGCAGGCGGCCGAGCCAGGTAGGAGCTGTTGACGAAAAAGACGTAGGCAACAAAGAACAGCAGAATCCAGACCCGTTTTTTACGGTACCATTTTTTGTTCTTGCCCGATCCGGTATCGGAAGTAGACATGACTTGCCATCCTCCAGCGTCGTGACGTTGTGTGCGTTCATTTTAGCAAAAGACGAACGCGGGAGGAAATGCTTTCTCGCGGGAGAGAGCAGGGGTTGGCACGGAGAAAAAAGACTGGCAAAATAGATGCATAATCGAAACCAGAATGGACGGGCAGGGAGATTCCATGAAAATAGCGCTACACCAGATTGCCTATCAAATCGGGATGCACCCGGCAGAGATGGCCAAGCTTGTTTACGAAGGAGAAATCACGGGCGAAGTGCCTGACCGCAACCCGCAAGCTAAGGATGCGTGGGTAGATTTGCATTCGCTGAAAAATTTCATTGAATGGAAGTTCGATCAGGGCGTCTTTGACCAGATGTTTTTCGATAAAGCCATGCGCCATCTCAACAAGGCGATGGGGAAAAAATAAGCGGTACGACAAGGGAGAGAACACAACATGCAGCCATCGATCATTTATTGTCTGTCCCCCAAAGCCTACTGGGAGCAATGGGCGGATAAAGACCACTATCTGCCCCGCGACTACGAGCAGGAAGGCTTCATCCACGCCACAAAAGGCGAAGAGCTGCTCGGCAAGGTAGCCGACCGGGTGTACGGCACATTCGACGAGGAGTTGTACGTGCTCGTCGTGGACGAGACAAAATCGCCTTCGCCGGTGAAATACGAGCAGGCCAAGGACGGGCTTTTTTATCCGCATCTGTATGGGCCGCTCCATCGCGAGGCGATCGTCGATGTGAGACGGATGCTGAAAACGGACGGGCACTGGCACATCGGGCCGTCCATCCGCTGAGAGCCGCGTTTGTCAACGCCTGTCGCTGTCCATTGCGGCAGGCGTTTTTCACATGGAGCCGACAAAAGTGCAACAAGACATGATTTGTCGGGCGAAACATGGTAATCTGTAGATGGACAAATTGAATCAAGAGGAGAAAGACTATGAAGCGACCAGAAGAGACACGCGTCGTTGTCGGCATGTCCGGCGGGGTCGACTCCTCCGTGACGGCTTACCTGCTCAAGCAACAGGGATATGACGTCATCGGCATCTTCATGAAAAACTGGGACGATACCGATGAATTCGGCCATTGCACGGCGGAAGAAGACTTCCAGGATGTCCGGCGCGTCTGTGAACAGATTGGCATTCCGTACTACACGGTGAATTTTGAAAAAGAATACATGGACAAAGTCTTCCAGTATTTTTTGGATGAATATAAACGCGGGCGCACCCCGAATCCCGATGTGATGTGCAACCGCGAAATCAAGTTCGGCGAGCTGCTTGCCAAGGTCATGGACCTGGGCGCCGATTACATCGCCACCGGCCATTACGCCCAAGTGAAGCTCATCGACGGAGAGTACAAGCTGATCCGCGGCGCGGACAATAACAAAGACCAAACCTACTTCCTCCATGTGCTGGGTCAGGAGCAGCTGGCGAAAACGATGTTCCCGATCGGCCATTTGCCGAAGCCCGAGGTGCGTAAAATTGCCGAGGAGGCCGGGCTGTATACGGCCAAAAAGAAGGACAGCACAGGAATCTGCTTCATTGGCGAACGCAACTTCCGCGAGTTTTTGCAAAACTACTTGCCAGCCAAGCCGGGCATCATCGAAACGGTAGACGGCGTTGGGATCGGGCAGCATGACGGGCTGATGTATTACACGCTCGGTCAGCGCCAGGGCCTGGGGATCGGCGGTGGGCACGGCAAGAGCGGCCAGCCGTGGTTTGTCGTGGACAAGGATCTGGAGCGCAATGTCCTGATCGTCGGCGAAGGCTCCAACCATCCCCGCCTGTATTCGAGCAGCTTGCTGGCTACCGACGTGAGCTGGGTGAGCGCGAACAAGCCGACCGAATCGTTTACCTGCACGGCGAAATTCCGCTATCGCCAGCCGGATCAGCAAGTGACGGTGCACATACGCGAGGGCAACACCGTCGAAGTCGTTTTCGCCGAGCCGCAAAAAGCGGTGACTCCCGGGCAAGCCGTCGTCTTTTACGATGGGGAAGTGTGCCTGGGGGGAGCAACGATTGACAAGGTGCGTGTGATCGACAAACAGAATGGATAACGGGGGAAGCGCTTGGTGGATGCAACGAAAAAGTCCAAGGTGATTATCGTTTCGTTTTTGGCGGGGGCGCTGCTGCTTAGCGTGCTGGCTTACATGGGGATGTCGGCCGCGAGCAACGAGCACATGGCCATTATCCGGAGCGTCATCAAGCAGCAGGGCGGCGTCATTGTGCCGGATGGCGTGACAGCGGTTCCGCTTGAGGAGAGTCCTTTCGAGAGGAGCGGAAAAGGCAACACCATCTATCGCATCCAGTATACGAAGGATGGACAAAGCCTGACAGCCTGGTATCGCTCGGAAAACCATTCCTCGATTATCAAGGAACCGGAAGAGTGGATTCTTCCGCAGTAAGCATAAACCTGACAGGGAGGGTGAGGGTACGACATGACCCACTATGCCGGACTTCGTGATTTGGCCCAATTGATTCGCAGACTGGAGCCGCAGCTCGCAGGGGCATCCCTGAGCATTCTGGCCCACGAACATAAAGAAGAAATCGCTTCGCTTCTGGTAGAAGGTCTCGGCGACGGCGTCGCGGTTCAAAACAGCTCCGGAGAATACGCCAATCATCTGGCGGTTTTGCGCGTGGGCGCGAACAAGTACACGTTTGCCCAGGACTGGCGCGAGGTGTACATCAGCGAGATCAATTTCTGCGCCTGTCGGATCCCTCCGGGCGCTCACGGTCTTTTGGTTCACCATACCGACTATCCCGGCGTCATTTACGACGTTTCCCGCAAGCTGGCTGAGCATGAGATCAATATTTCCAAGTTGAATGTGTCGCGCGAGCAAAAGGGGAAACACGCTCTCCTGATCTGCGTGACCGACGAAGAGATTACACCGGGCGTCGTAGCTGCCATCGAGGAGTTGCCGCAGATCGACAAGGTGAGGTCTCTGCAATAGGCGAAAAAGAGCAGGAGGGCACGCATGGCCGCTCATCTTTTCGTATGGGCGGCTTTTTCGTGTGCGCCGACTGCCTGGTTTCCGTAACGCGGGATCAAAAAAGCTGCCCGGACTACCGGGCAGCTGTCTTCGAAGCAAACCGAATGGCGTGACTGATGAGGACAGGCAGGACGGATGTATGATTTTCGTCCGGGAACTGGCGAAAAGCCGCTTCGATCTGGCCATCGCCCATGGCGGACAATCGCTTGGCCATGGCCTGTGCTTTCTCATGGACCTGGAAGCGTCCGTCGTTTTCCAGCTCCCCGATAGCAAGCAGCGCCCGAACCCGCAAATCGTCTGTGAGCAAGGACGGCAGGCGGCGTTCCTCTTCCAAGAGGACGCTCTCGTTCCAGTGGATGGACGGGCTGCCGGCGATATAGCACTGGTAGGCGTGCGGGCGGGTCAGCAAGGCATGCAGCACGAGCAGACCGCCGAGCGAATGTCCGAAAATCGTTTGTCGCGTGCGATCGACAGGCAAGTCCTGTTCGATGGCGGGTTTCACCGTGTCTTCGATAAAGGTGAGGAAGTCTTCTGCCCCGCCCATTTCCGGCCATTCGCCGCCGCGCGGATGAGCGGGCAGCTCGGATACAGGGACGGCGTGGGTGAAATCGTAATAGCGCGATGGATGGAACGGCGCTTCTGTCGGATAACCGATACCGACGACGATTGCCGGATTCACGCCCGTCTTTTCAGGTGCCCGGGATTGCAAGCGGATCGCTTCGGTCATGGTGCCAAACACCGAGTTTGCATCCAGCAAATAGATGACCGGGAAGCCGGATGGCGGCGGAGTCACGTCGGGGATGCTGACGTAGAGGTGGAACGTGCGATCGCGGTAGGCCATTTTTCTGATGTGGGAACGAGGAATGGTAACGGCTTCATACATCGTGCTTTCCATCATGGATCACTCTCCATTCGCTTGTGGCGTCAACTTTTGTGCAGGGAACCTATTCATTATAGGAACGAAAATTCGAGACTGGCAATAGAGAAATAGAGAGGGAACCCATTGGCCAAAATCGCGCACGCTGAGCTTGACTACTACGATATATTGAGGTAAAGTAAGTTTTACCAACTATATATTGATGCGGACAGGTGTTTACCACGCTAGATGTTGGTAGACTTAATAGGGAAGTCGGTGAAATTCCGACGCGGTCCCGCCACTGTGATGAGAGAGTTCCATTTTGTTTGTACGCCACTGATTCAGCCAATCGGGAAGGCGAAAATGGAGCGATGACCCCGAGCCAGGAGACCTGCCTGACCGTCGGCACTGGAAAACCTACGGGAGATAGGGAAGTGTTCGAGCGCTCCATTCGATTTGGACGGATGGATACGATGGGGATCATCATGCGCATTCGACATTTTGGCGTCGGATGCGCTTTTCCTTTGGCTGAAACGTATACATTTGCAGTAAAGGATGAGGGACATGCTAATCGCTTTTGATTCAAAAACAGGAAACGTACGAAGATTCGTCAGCAAGCTCGATCTGCCGCACGTGGAGATTGATCCGGACATGGTGATCGACGAGCCGTTCATTCTGGTCACGTACACGACAGGCTTTGGCCAGGTGCCGGAGAAGGTGGACCGTTTCCTGAAGCGGAATCATGTCTATTTGCGCGGGGTGTCGGCGAGCGGCAACCGCAACTGGGGAGCCAGCTTTGCCAAAAGCGCAGACACCATCGCGAGCCA
The DNA here is from genome assembly GCF_051967035.1 of Brevibacillus sp. SAFN-007a. Taxonomy (NCBI): domain Bacteria; kingdom Bacillati; phylum Bacillota; class Bacilli; order Caryophanales; family Paenibacillaceae; genus Brevibacillus; species Brevibacillus sp. SAFN-007a. Next base: position 26,987 of record NZ_JBQCKK010000008.1, read on the forward strand.
ATATGGCGTTCCGGTCATTTCCAAATTCGAACTGTCCGGAACCGGCCGTGACGTGGAACAATTTACGAGTGGGGTGGCAGCAATTGCGACACATTGAATTGAACAACCAACTGATGCAGCGAGGAAGCGACGGATTTTACCAATTGGAAAAAGACAGAGAGGCTGTCGCTGTCTTCATGGAAGAAGTACAGGCGAAGACCATGACCTTCCGCAGTGTGAAAGAACGCATGGACTATTTGATCGAACATGATTTTTATGAAAATGTGTACGAAAACTACACCGTTGAACAGGTCGATGAGATTTTTCGCCTGGCGCATGAGGTTGGTTTTCAATTCGCTTCGTACATGGCCATCTCCAAGTTCTACAAAGACTATGCCTTGAAAACAGACGACAAATCGATGTATCTGGAGCAGTACCCGGATCGGGTGGCGATTGTGGCGCTTTCGCTCGGACGAGGGGACTTCGAGCTGGCGAAGCGGCTGACGGTGTCGATGATGGAACAGCGACTCCAGCCGGCGACGCCGACGTTCCTCAATGCGGGGAAAAGCCGTCGGGGCGAAATGGTGTCCTGCTTCCTTCTGGAGATGGACGACTCCCTGAACTCGATCAACTACGTGCTCGGCACCTGCATGCAGCTCTCGAAAATCGGCGGCGGCGTAGCCGTCAACCTGTCCAAGCTGCGCGGACGCGGTGAGCCGATCAAAGGCGTCGAGGGGGCGGCCAAGGGCGTCATGCCTGTGCTCAAGCTGCTGGAGGACGCGTTTTCCTACGCCGATCAGATGGGGCAGCGCAAAGGCTCCGGGGCAGCGTACTACAACATCTTCGGCTGGGATATCAACGAATTTCTCGATTGCAAAAAGATCAATGCCGATGAAAAATCGCGGATCAAGACGCTGTCGATCGGCCTGATCGTGCCAAATGTGTTCTACAAGCTGGCAGAGGAAAACAAACCGCTGACTGTATTTGCTCCGTACTCCGTCTACAAGGAATACGGTGTCCATCTGGATGATATGGATCTCGACGAAATGTACGACGAGCTGGTGGCAAACGAGCGCGTCAAGAAAAAGGTGGTCATGAGCGCCCGCGACATGCTCACCAAGATCGCGATGATCCAGATGGAATCGGGCTATCCGTACATCATGAACAAGACGAACGCGAACAAAAACCACGCGCTGAAGGACATCGGCTCTGTGAAAATGTCCAATCTGTGCACGGAAATTTTCCAGCTCCAGGAGACATCCACGATCACCAACTACGGCGAGCCGGATATCATCCGACGCGACATCAGCTGTAATCTGGCTTCGCTCAACATCGTCAACGTGATGGAGCACAAAAAAGTGCGCGAATCCGTGCGCGAGGGCATCGAGGCGATTACCGCCGTGAGCGATATGACCCGTGTGGAAAATGCGCCCGGCGTGCAAAAGGCCAACCGCGAACTGCACTCGGTCGGGTTGGGCGCGATGAATCTCAACGGCTATCTGGCGAAAAACAAGATCATGTACGAGAGCGAGGAAGCCAAAGATTTTGTCCGCACGTTCTTCATGATGATGAACTATTACTCGCTGGAAATGAGTATGGAGATTGCCAAGGCCAAAGGGGAAACCTTCATGGGCTTCGAGCAGTCGGAGTACGCCAAAGGCACGTATTTTGACAAATATCTCGCAAACGACTACCGTCCGCGCACGGAAAAAGGCCAGGAGCTGTTTGCGGGCATGCACATCCCGACGCCGGAGGATTGGGCCGCTCTCAAGCAAAAGGTGCAGGAGCACGGGCTGTATCACGCCTACCGTCTGGCGATTGCCCCGACACAGAGCATTTCTTACATACAGAATGCAACGTCGAGCGTCATGCCGATCGTGGAGCACATCGAGACGCGGACGTACGCGAACTCGACGACCTACTATCCGATGCCGTACTTGTCGCAGGAGAACTATTTTTACTACAAATCTGCCTACGTGATCGACCAGTTCAAGGTGATCGATTTGATTGCGGAGATTCAGGAGCATGTGGACCAAGGCATTTCCACCGTGCTGCACGTCAACAGCAACATCTCGACCAGAGAGCTGGCGCGCTACTACATTTACGCAGCGAAAAAAGGGTTGAAGTCGCTCTACTACACACGCACCAAGCATCTGACGGTAGAAGAGTGCATCAGCTGCGCTGTTTAATGTGAGTGAACGATCCCGGATGGAACAAGTTTTTTCAGAGAAGAGGAGCGCCCTATGAAAGCTGTCAATTGGAACAGGCCGGACGACGATTTTACGATGACGTTTTGGAACCAGAACATTATGCAGTTCTGGACCGATGACGAGATTCCGCTCTCGGATGACAAAATGTCCTGGATGGAGCTGAGCGATGCGGAACGGGATACCTATAAAAAAGTGCTGGGCGGATTGACCTTGCTCGATACGGTGCAGGGCGGTGTCGGGATGCCGAAAATCATGGAGCATGTGGACGGGCTGCAGCGCAAAGCCGTCCTGGCCTTCATGGGCATGATGGAGCAAATCCACGCCAAATCGTACAGCAGCATTTTCACCACGCTCGCGGCTACGGAGGAAATTGATGAAATTTTTGCCTGGGTGGAGCAGAGTCCGCATCTGCAAAAGAAAGCGGCGCTGATCGCCAAGCGCTACCAGGAGATCGAGACGCCAAAAGATTTGTACATGGCCATGGTCGCCTCCGTTTTCCTGGAAAGCTACCTGTTTTACAGCGGCTTTTTCTACCCGCTCTTTTTGGCCGGGCAGGGCAAGATGACGAGCAGCGGCGAGATTATCGACCTGATCGTGCGGGACGAGAGCATTCACGGCCTGTACGTCGGCGTACTCGCGCAGGAGGTGTACCATCGCCTCAGCGTCGTAGAGCAGGCAGCGGTCAAAGAAGAGCTGTACGCGCTCTTGCATGAGCTGCACGAAAATGAAGAAGCGTATACCGTCTCCCTGTACACGGAGATCGGGCTGGCCGATGAGGTATTGGCCTACGTGCGCTACAATGCGAACAAGGCGCTGATGAATTTGGGACTGGAGCCGTTCTTCCCGGAGGAGGACGTCAATCCGATCGTCCTGAACGGAATCCGGACGCACACCAAGCAGCACGATTTCTTCTCGAAAAAAGGAAATGGCTACGTCCGCACGATCAACGTCGAGCCGCTGACTGATGACGATTTTCGTTTCGATGAAACCAGGTAAACGATCGTTTCAAAAGGCTGCTGTCTAGCGACGGCAGTCTTTTTTGCTCTGCGGAAAATTTTTCGGTAAATATTATTTTACTGAAAAAAACGAAAGAATTCTTCATTTTGAAATACCTTTTCCCTCTTATTTATGTTATATATAAATGATGTGTCGGCTCTTTTCGTTGCTAACGGGTCAAAGAGAGAGAGGTTTCGGCGGGAACGGCCAAACGCAACGGCGAGAGTCCCAGGTCATGAAGTCATGTGCTTGTCCGACTGATTTATCTGACAATAGATCCAAGGATATCCAGTTTAGCTGGAACTTGGACAAGCCCGTAGACTTCGTGAATTTTTTCACTAATCTGAGGGTTGTTGAAATAACCCTTTGTTTTTCATCACAGGAGGTTTTTGTCATGCAGCAAAAAGTTTCGTATTCGTTTATCCTCATCATCGGGTTCATGCTGTTTGCGCTGTTTTTCGGCGCAGGCAATCTGATTTTTCCCCCGATGCTGGGGCAAATGGCGGGAACCAATGTCTGGGAAGCCAACGCAGGCTTTCTCGTGACAGGGGTCGGGCTGCCGCTTTTGGCTATTACAGCGTTGGTGTATTCAGGCAAAGACGATTTGCGTTCGCTTGCCAGCCGTGTTCATCCGCTGTTCGGCCTCGTTTTCACGATTTTGCTTTACCTGGCGATCGGGCCGTTTTTCGCGATCCCGCGTTCCGGGAATGTTTCGTTTGAGATCGGGATCAAGCCGTTTCTATCGGAACAGGCCGGTCCTGTGCCGCTGATGGTCTTCACCGTTTTGTTCTTTACGCTCGCTTGCCTGTTGTCGCTCAATCCTGGAAAAATTATCAATGTAGTCGGAAAAGTCTTGACACCGATGAAGCTGACTTTTATCGGGATTATCGTCCTGACGGCGATGGTGAACCCGATTGGCGAGTTGCAAGCGCCGGTGGGGGATTACCAGACCAAGGCGTTTTTCAAAGGCTTCCAGGACGGGTATTTGACCTTGGACGCTCTCGGCGCGTTTGTGTTTGGGATCATCGTCGTCAATGCGATCAAGGGAAAAGGAGTTACGGCCAAAAAGGAAATTTTGCTGACGTGCGCCAAAGCAACGCTGATTGCAGGCGTACTCCTGGCGTTTTTCTACACGGTGCTTTCCTACATGGGCGCGTCCAGTGTGGCCAAGCTGGGTCATCTGGAAAACGGCGCGCAAATTTTGGCCAAAGTGTCGAATTATTATTTCGGTTCTTACGGCGGTCTGCTGCTCGGTCTGATGATTACGGCGGCGTGCCTGACGACCAGCGTCGGACTGATTACGGCGTGCTCGTCGTATTTCCACACCTTGTTTCCGCGTATTTCCCATAAGCAGTTTGCCGTGATTCTGGCTATTTTCAGTACCCTTGTCGCCAATATCGGATTGACCACGCTCATCAAGGTGTCCGTTCCGATCTTGACCACGATGTACCCGATCGCCATTTCGCTGATCTTTTTGACGTTTTTGCATCAAGGGTTCGGCGGGCGGCCAGAGGTGTATCAAGGCAGCCTGCTCGCTACGTTTTTCGTCAGCCTGTTTGACGGGCTGAATGCTGCCGGGGTTCAGCTCGCGGTGATTAACGATCTCTTTACACGTTACTTGCCGATGTACACGATCGGGCTGGGATGGCTGCTTCCCGCGCTGGTCGGTGGCGTTGGCGGCTACATCGTTTACCTGATCCGCAAGCCTTCGCTGCGTGCGCGGGAGCTTCGCCTGACCAAGCAATAGGGAGGGCGAAGCGCGTTGCGCGGAAGCAGCCTGAACTTTAGCATCATTTTGGGAAATGGAAATAGTTTAGCATGACAAAAACTGGTTTACGTGGTACTGTATGAAGAAAGGTGTGTCCCGCATGTGTTTGGGACACATGCTCTTTCTCTGACAATTTCATAGGAGTGGGAACAGGTTCCTTGGCGATGAAAATCGGCGCAAGGATGAAAAGGGAAGTCGGTGAGAATCCGACACGGTCCCGCCACTGTATGAGGGGAGTTTGCCCAACTTTTGGCCACTGGTCGAGACAGACTGGGAAGGCGTTGGGCAAATCATGATCCTCAAGTCAGGAGACCTGCCTGTTTCGACAACACTGCTTAACCTACGGGAGATAGGGAGGTGTTAGGATGCTGTGATTTCCATGCTTATTTGGCATTTCTAACGTTCTTTCTGATCGTTGGAGATGCCTTTTTTTCTTGGGCAGAATCGAAAAATGATCGCAAAGGATGGAGAGGAAGCAGATGAAAAGCAGCAATTTGGGCTATCCGCGCATCGGCAAGGATCGCGAGTGGAAAAAGGCGCTGGAGTCTTTTTGGGCAGGAAAGCTGGATGAGACGACCTTCCTTACGCACATGGAGCACATTCGCAAGCAGCATCTGGTCCAACAGCAAAAAAAGGGGATTGAGCAGATTCCGGTCAACGACTTTACGTTCTACGATCACATGCTCGATATGGCGGTCATGTTCGGTTTGATTCCGAAACGGTTCCCGTATGCGGGTGGCCCCGTGCCGCTGGCTACGTATTTTGCCATGGCGCGCGGCAACAAGGAAGCGGTCGCCTGCGAAATGACGAAGTGGTTCAATACGAACTACCACTACATCGTCCCCGAGTTCGGCGAGCGAGCGCCTGTCCTGACGGAAAACAGACCGCTGCAAGCGTACCTGGAGGCGAGGGATCAGCTGGGAATCGCGGGCAAGCCTGTCATTGTCGGTCCGTATACGTTTGTCAAGCTGTCCAAAGGCTATGCCAAAGACGAATTTGCGCGTGTCGTCGACCAGATCGTGCCGCTGTACCTGGACGTCCTGCGAGAGCTGGAGTTGCACGGCGTGGAGTGGGTCCAGATGGATGAGCCGGCGTTTGTTCTCGACGTCACCGCCGATGACAAAGCTATCATTCGCCGGGTATACGAGCAGTTCAGCCAGGCGCTGCCGCATCTCAAACTGATGGTCCAGACGTACTTTGAAGCGGTGGATTGGTACGAGGAGCTGATTGCCCTGCCTGTTCACGGCTTGGGCCTGGATTTCGTTCACGGGAAAAAGACAAACCTCGCGAACCTGACGACGCACGGTTTCCCGCAGGACAAGGTGCTTGGCGCGGGTGTCATCGACGGGCGCAACATTTGGCGTTCGGCGCTGGAGGAAAAGTGGGAGCTGGTCAAAGCGTTGAGCGAAGTGGTAGCGCCAGACCGGATATGGGTTCAGCCGTCCAGCAGCTTGCTGCACGTTCCTGTCACGGTAGAGGACGAAACCGATTTGCCCGAGGAAGTGCGCGTCGCATTGGCGTTTGCCGATGAGAAGTTGGCGGAAGTGCGCTTGTTAGTCCAAGGTTTCCAATATGGAAAGTATGTGATCTCGAAGGAAATCGCCCAGAACGAAATAGACTTGCTGCGCTTGGCCCAATCTCCGGCACGGAACCGCCCGGAAGTGCAAGAGGCGAGAAAAGAGCTGAAATCGACAGCGGCCAAACGGACAGTGCCGTTTCATAAGCGTCGCGAGCTTCAACAGGCGACGTGGAAGCTTCCGCTGCTGCCCACGACGACCATCGGCAGCTTTCCGCAGACGACAGAGGTTCGCCAGGCCAGACAGCAGTTCAAAAAAGGAAAGGCGACCGTCGAACAGTACGATGCGTTCATTCAGGAGCAAATCCGCGAGTGGATCGCCATTCAGGAACAGATCGGCCTGGATGTGCTGGTGCACGGCGAGTTCGAGCGGACAGACATGGTGGAATATTTCGGCGAAAAGCTCGACGGCTTCGTGTTCACCAAAAACGGCTGGGTGCAGTCGTACGGCTCCCGTTGCGTCAAGCCGCCTGTCATCTACGGCGACGTGCAGTTCGTCTCCCCGATGACGGTCAAGGAGAGCGTGTATGCCCAGTCGTTGACGGAGAAACCAGTAAAAGGGATGTTGACTGGTCCTGTTACGATTTTGAACTGGTCGTTCGTGCGCGACGACGTTCCCCGCCAGGAAGTGTGCGAGCAGATTGCGTTGGCGCTGCGCAAAGAAGTCGAGGCCCTGGAAGCAGCGGGCATTCGCATGATCCAGGTGGATGAGCCGGCACTGCGGGAAGGCTTGCCGCTCAAGCAGGCAGACAGAGCCGCGTATCTGGACTGGGCGGTCCAGTCGTTCCGGGTCGCCACCTCGACTGTCGAGCCGACCACGCAAATTCATACGCATATGTGCTATTGCGAATTCCATGACTTCATTGATGTCATCAGCGAACTGGATGCCGACGTCATCTCGATCGAAACCTCCCGCAGCCACGGCGAGCTGGTCTCTGTATTCGAGACAAGCACGTACGACAAAGGAATCGGCCTCGGCGTCTACGATATCCACAGCCCGCGCGTTCCCTCTGTGGCCGAGATCGAGGAGATGGTGTCCCGCGGTGTGCAAGTCTTGCCGCCAGGACAATTTTGGATCAATCCGGATTGCGGGCTGAAGACGCGGGGAAGAGAGGAGACCATCGCATCGCTGAAAAACATGGTGCAAGCGACACACGCGGTGCGAAACCGCTTGACACAAAAAGCATGAGCGAGGAGCGAGAGGAAGGAGCAGCACAGATGGCAACAGAAGCACAGATCGTCACAGAAGCACGGCCTGTCGGACAGTCGCGAACCTTTTTGACGGACCTCGTGTTCCCGCCGGATACGAACCATCACCATACGATCTTTGGCGGCAAGGTCATGGCGTACGTCGACAAGATCGCCTGCATCGCGGCGATGCGCCATTGCCGCAAGCCGGTCGTCACTGCGTCCAGCGATTCGTTCGATTTTCTGGCCCCGATCAAGACAGGGGAAGCGATCAATCTCGAAGGGTACGTCACCTGGACGCACAACACGTCGATGGAAGTGTTCGTGAAGGTGGAGTCGGAAAATCTGTTGACAGGCGAGAAACGCATGACAGCAAGAGCGTACCTGACGATGATTGCCCTCGACGAGCAGGGAAAGCCGACGCTGGTGCCCGCCGTCATCCCGGAGACCGAGGAGGAACGTATCCAGCATGAACAGGCAAAGCATCGCTACGCGCTGAGGAAGCAGCGGAAGGCGGAGTTGTAGCCATCCGGGCAAGAAACAGCCGAAAGCAACAGAGCCATGGCAAAAGCCCTCACCGCAGGTTGAGGGCTTTTTTGCTGGGAGAGGCACGTAGGCGTGGCACGAGAACCGTCCCGCTTCCTCGCGCAGCTCTCTACCGTCTCCGAAAAGAAAAGCTTTCTCCTGCGCGTTTGGAGTGTTAAAATTTTCTGAAAAGGGGGTAGAAGGTCATGTATCATTTGAATGAAAATTTGCGACAAAGCGCACAAACTTTCCCGGACCGTCCCGCCTACATCTTTTCGGGAGAGACAGCCACGTACCGGGAGCTGGATCAGCAAGTGGATAAGCTGGCCTCCGGCTTGGCCAAGCTCGGGATCGGAAAAGGAGACGCTGTGGCGCTCATCATGGACAATCGGCCGCAGTTTGTAAGCGCTTACTATGCGATTTTGCGGACAGGCGCTGCCGTCGTCCCGATGAATCCGATCTACACGCCGAGAGAGATCAGCTTTATCCTCGCCAACAGCCAGGCAAAAGCCGTGATCGCCCTCGCTGCGCTCGAACCTGTCCTCACCCCCCTGAAGGAACAACTGGAGCATGTGAACCATCTCATCTACACAGAGGCGACAGGCAACGGACTGACGCTGGAGCAGGTGGCACAAGCGGGGGATGGCAGCTTTGTCGAGCCAGAGCGACACGAAGACGATCTCGCTGTGATTCTCTACACGTCCGGCACGACTGGACAGCCGAAGGGCGCGATGCTCTCTCACCGCAACATGGCTTCCAATGCGGAGGCGATGGGCATTTTGTTCGAGCTGCTCCCCGAGGATCGGGTGGTGGCCGTGCTGCCGATGTTCCACGTGTTTTGCATGACGGTCTGCCTGAATGGCCCCATTCGCTACGGGGCATCCATGATTATCATTCCGCGCTTCCATCCGGTAGAAGTAGTCCAAACGATCCGCGAGCAAAAAGCGACCTGCTTTGCGGGCGTGCCGACGATGTACAACTACATGCTCCAACTGCCGAATGCGACGAAGGAAGATTTCGCTTCCGTCCGTATCTGCTGCTCGGGCGGCGCTTCCATGCCCGTCGAGCTTTTGCACAAGTTCGAAGCCAAGTACGAAGTGATGATTTTGGAAGGCTACGGTCTGTCCGAGGCCGCTCCGGCGACCGCCTTCAATCCGCTGCGCGGGACGCGGAAGCCTGGCTCGGTCGGAGTGAACATCCCCCATGTCGTGAACAAGGTCGTCGATCCGGAGGGCAACGAGCTGCCGCGTGGCGAAGTCGGCGAGCTGGTGGTGCAAGGTCCGAATGTCATGCTCGGTTATTTGGGACTGCCGGAGGATACGGCCGCCACGCTCAAAAACGGTTGGCTGCATACCGGCGACATGGCATGGATGGACGAGGAAGGGTATGTGTACATCGTAGACCGCAAAAAAGACATGATTCTCGTCGACGGCTACAACGTCTACCCGCGCGAGGTGGAGGAGGTCCTCTACCAGCATCCGGCGATTATCGAGGCGGCGGTGATCGGGGTGCCGGATGAAGTGCACGGCGAAGCAGTCAAAGCGTTTGTCGCGCTCAAGGAAGTAGCGGTGTCCCAGGAAGACATCGTCGCGTTCTGCCAGGATAAATTGGCGAAGTACAAAGTGCCGCGCCTGGTCGAAATCGTGCCGGAGCTGCCGAAAAACAGCACGGGCAAAATTTTGCGCCGCAGCTTGCGCAAGTGACCTGCGCTTGGGCGCATGTGGTGGTTTTATCTGATTGTGGTAGGTAGAAGGAAAAGAGCAGACCCGCACGTGAAGTGTACTCCTTAAGGTAGACATTGGAAAAACCCCCGCGGTTTACCGATGAACTTAGGGGGTGCATTTTTTATGGTAGCTAATGGCCAAAAGTATATGAGTTATCCGGAAACATGGAAAGGAAATCTATACGTTTACACCTTGAGGAAAAATGGATGTATGTGAATTTTTTTGAAAATAAGGAGGTATACATGAACAAAATCATGTCAAGAATCATCGCAATCTATTCACTCATTTGGCTAACAGTTCTAGTTATCATTTTTGTCACGCTAGAAGAAATAACGTTATACTACACAGCGGTATACACGTTTCTTATCGGGCTAATCGTCTTAATAGGGTTCATTGCTTTAAAAAAAATACTCCATATTCACTCCGCCCATAATCAAAAACAAGAAGCTTTATGGGGCATCATTTTTGCGGTTTTATTTTTTGCGCTCATTGTTTTTGTCATCGCTATTACCGTATTGTATTAGAGCGTGTATGCAAACTTTCAAAAAAGCCAGGTTGAATTGCTGCCGTGATGCAGATCATGGATGAAGGAATGAAGGTCTCCCCTGTTGCGAAGGCTTTAGGCATTCTTCCCATTGACAAGGCATTCCCGACATGCCTAGCATGAAGAATCAAGAAAAAAGAAGGGAAGGCGCCAGATGCAAGAAATCGACACCGCCACGCTCCACCGCCTCTGCCAACAAAACAAGCCCTTCGCCTTGTTCATCTACACCCCCATGTGCGGCACGTGCAAGCTGGCGGAGCGGATGCTGCACGTCACCAGGGAAGCGCTCCCGGGGCAGCTTCCGCTGTACCAGCTCAACATCAACACGGCCGCAGCCCTCGCAGAGCGACTGCAAATCACGAGCGTCCCGGCCCTGTTCCTGTTTCGCGGGGAGCAGGTTACAGGCAGGCATTATGCGCTGCGCTCCGTCGCTTATTTGTACGACGTGCTGAAAACACTCGTGTAGACAAACACCTATCCCCTTCGCGCTGAATACAAGAAGAGAGACACCTATTGCGAAGGGGGAGACGCATGCAAATCCATGTCGTGGAAGAAGGACAGACGTTGACCGGAATCGCCGCAGCCTATGGGACGACGGCAGCGGCAATCGCGGAAGCGAATGAGCTGCCCGATCCGGGCAAACTTGTCGTGGGACAGGCGATGGTGATTCCGATTGTCGGCAGCTACTACTGGGTCAGGCAGGGAGACACGCTGTATACGATCGGGCAGCGGTACCAGATCAGCGCAGCCGAGCTGGCCCGCGTCAACAACATATCCCAGTACCGTCCGCTGCAAATCGGGCAGCGCTTGTACATCCCGCCCCGCCCGCGCCGAGCGGCGGATTTCAATGCGTACGCCGAGCCGCGTCGGACGGTATCGGCCGCCCTGGAAGCGGATGTGCGCACAGCGGCCCCGCATCTGACGTACCTGGCGCCGTTCAGCTTTCGGATCAGGCGGGACGGTACGCTGGCCCGGCCGCCATTGAACGATTTTCCCGCCATTGCAAGAGAAAACCAGGTTGTGCTGATGCTCGTCGTCACCAACCTGGAAAACGACCAGTTCAGCACGGAGCTGGGCGGGTTGATCCTGAACGATCAAGAGCTGCAAAACAAGGTACTCGACAACATTTTTCAAACGGCGAGAGAACTTGGGATGGGGGACATCCATTTCGATATGGAGGCGCTCCCCGCTGGGGATCGCGAGGCGTACATCCGCTTTTTGCGCAGGGCGCGCGATCGGGCGCACGCTCAGGGGATGATGATTTCCGTCGCTTTGGCGCCGAAGACGAGCGCCGAGCAGCAAGGCAGATGGTACAGCGCCCACGATTACCGGGCGATTGGCGAGATTGCCGACTTTGTCGTCATCATGACGTATGAGTGGGGCTACAGCGGCGGGCCGCCGATGGCCGTGTCGCCGATCGGGCCTGTGCGGCGCGTTCTCCAGTACGCGCTGACCGAAATGCCCGCAGAAAAAATTTTGATGGGCCAAAACTTGTACGGCTACGACTGGACGCTGCCGTATGAACAAGGGACGACGGCACGGGCATTGAGTCCGCAGGCAGCGATTGCCTTGGCGGCGCGGGAAAACGCCGTCATCCGCTACGACTACCGGGCGCAGGCGCCGTTTTTCCACTATACGGATGGAGACGGCAAACGGCATGAGGTATGGTTCGAGGACGCCCGGTCGATTCAAGCCAAGTTCGATCTGGTGAAGCAGCTGGGCCTGCGGGGAGTCAGCTACTGGAAGCTCGGTTTGCCGTTTCCGCAAAACTGGCTGTTGATCGAAAGCAACTTCCGCGTCCGCAAACGGGCGTAGCGAGAAGGCGTGCAATCCATTTTCCGGCTTGTACGCCTTCTTGCGTTGCAAGGTTGCAAGTCTGTCTGTTGCGGCATGCTTGCTCGCACGCCTTTTGTCTGGCACCGCTTGCGGCGAAGCGTGTACCGCCTGCTAGCCGTCCGGCGGCCCGGTGCGAGCGGGAGCAGCCAGGCTGTCCCATCACACCGCTTCGCTCGTTGGTTCGCGCGTGCTGCGGCGGCAAGGCCGGGCCGCCGGACGCCATGGACCGGTCACGTTTTCGATTGGGAGCAATCGTGGTATGATGGAACAGGAATACGGGGAAAGGAGTAGAACGATGGGAGAATGCAAGCTGGATCACAGTAAAGAGGATGTGCAAAAGAAGCTGGCCGAGCAAGCGCCGTTTTTGGCCGGAGAGCGGGTAGGACGATTGCAGCGCATGCTGGAAGGCGAGCTTAGCCAGGAGCGTTTGAACGAGCTGTTTCACCTGTTGAAAAAATACGATCTGGCAAGCCCGGAAGAGCGCCGCACACGCGAACAGCAGATGGATCGCCTGTTGGGCTAAAAAACCGTCACCGGATCGGCTTGCGGCCCATGAAGCCGTCGTGCGGCCCGTGGTAGTGGGTGATGGAGTCTTCTCCCGCGCGCCAGCACAAGAGCACTTCTTCGCCGTCGATGATGGCGGGAAAGTCGAACAGGCCGATGTCGATGTCTTTGACCTGGATGCCTTTGCCGATCAGTTGGGTGACGTGCATCTTCGCTTCCAATTCGAGAAAGTCAAGCTGGCATTCTACGGAAAAGAGCGCCTCCTCGTCCACAGGCTGCTGCTTTTTGAGTTGCTCGCGTTTTTGATACATTTCATAGAAAGAACGCTTCGATTTTTGCAAAAACGAGAGTTCTTCCCGTACATAGGGCAACAAGTCGTTCGCTTCCTGAAGCGTAAACATTTTTTTGTTCAAGGATCATCCCTCCTCGATCTCTATTCTATTAGTATACTAGCAACCCCTGGCGGGAGAAAATGGCCGGAATGGAAAAAAGCGCAGTTGTCGTTTCCGTCCGGCGGCAAGGAGCAGGTATGGAAGACAGAATCTATTATCAAGATGCGTATGCGAGAACGTTTTCGGCGCGCGTATTGCGGCAGGGCAGGGAAGAGGATGGAACGCCGTACGTCGTGCTGAGCGAGACGGCGTTTTACCCGACGGGAGGCGGACAGCCCGCGGATATGGGCACGCTCGGAGAATGTCGGGTCATCGACGTGGAAGAGGTGGCAGGCGAGGTGCGACATCGGCTGGAAGCCCCGCTGCCGGAGGACTGCACGGAAGTCGAGGGCCAGATCGATTGGGACCGCCGCTTCGATCACATGCAGCAGCATGCGGGACAGCACATTTTGTCCGCCGCCTTTCTGGAAGTCGCGCAGGCGGAGACGGTCGCGTTTCATCTGGGAAAAGAACGCGTGACGATCGACGTGCGGCTGGATGAGCTGACACCGGATGTATGGGAAGCGGTCGAGCAGCGGGCCAACCAGGTCGTGCTGGAGAACCATCCGATCATCGCCCGGTTTGTCGACGATGAGGAGCTGGCTCGTCTGCCGCTGAAAAAACAGCCGACGGTCACGGAAAATGTCCGCGTCGTCATCATCCCCGCGTACGACTACAATCCGTGCGGCGGCACACATCCTGCGCGCACAGGCGAAGTGGGCGTGATAAAAATTCTCGGCTGGGAGCGCCATCGCGGAAACATCCGGCTGGAGTTCATCTGCGGCTTGCGGGCTTTGCGGGATTACACGCGCAAGCAGGCGACCGTCCGCGAGCTGGCGAAGCTGATGGCGACCAGTGAGACGGAGTTGATCGCGCAGACAGAGCGCGTGCTGGCCGAACGGGACAGTTTGAAAGCAAGGCTCGCCGAAGCGGAAAAACAGCTGCTTGCGGGCGAAGTTCGCAAGCAGCTCGGCGCGGCGGAGCAGATGGGCGGGGTGCGTGTCCTGGCGCACGTTTTCCCGGACAAAACGATCCAGCAGTTGCAGCAGTTCGCCCAACTGGCGGTCGCGGAGGCGCCGGACGTCGTTTGCCTGCTGGCCGCAGCGACTGGCGAGAAGACTCAGCTTGTGTTTGCGCGGGGGCAGGATGTGAATGTCGCCGTCAACCAGCTGCTCAAGGAGACGCTCCCGTTAATTGCCGGAAAAGGTGGCGGCAATCCGGCGATGGCGCAGGGCGGCGGTCAACCAGCACCTGCCGCAGATGAAGTGCTGGCGCACGCCCGCAAGTTGCTTGCCCAGTCGCTGACCTGACGGGCGAGTAGTGAGTGGCAAGCTGTGGCAAGGCCGTTTTTGCCTAAGCCCCTACCATAATGAATGATGCGAGGAGGAAACGACGATGTTTTGGAACCCCGGCGATAAAGTTCGCGTGACGCAGCGGACAGGAGAATATATCGCGGAAGTGCTGGAAATTCACGACACGAAGCTGTTGCTCAAGGTGCTTGCGGTGACGAAATACCCGCAGCAGGGCGATCTCCATACCTCCTACGAGGTGGATGTGCCGCTGTTCCACCAGCGTCCGGCGCTCTCCTACCAGGAAAAATTCATGGCCCCGGCCGCATCCGTCATCCGCTACAACGGCGAAGTGCCGGACTACAAGGAGTCCGTGCGCACGGCGATGGAGCGGGAAATGGAAAAGCTGAAAAAAATGGCGGCCTGGGCCGAGCGTTGCCTGGTTGAGCTGGAAGCGATGTATAAGGAAACCTTTACAAACACGAAATAGAGTGGTACTGTAATACTCGAATGTACGACAATTTCATAAGGTGACTACCAAACGGGGGCCGAGCATCGTCGGCTGAGATTGTAACGAGCGTGTTACTGACCGTTGAACCTGACCTGGGTCATGCCAGCGGAGGAAGAGGTATATGAATCGATTTCACGGTGCAGCAGTTGCGGCGGATTTGCCGGAATGCTGCTACCAGACGACGAGATCAACTCAACCATCCCACGGCGGATGGTTTTTTTCTTCCATCTGTCCGATGGGATACGTATACGGCTTCCACCGTTTGACTGGAGTGACTTCCGGCAGGCGAGGGAGGCCGTTTTTTCGTCCCTCGACAAGTAGCAGCAAGAAGGAGGAAGACCATGGTTGTTGTGCTGAACGGAAAAACGGCAGAGCTGTCGGCTGAGATCAACACAGTCCGCGCCCTGCTCGCTTCGTATTCCCTGCAAGAGAAGATTGTCGTCGTGGAGCGCAACGGAGAAATCATCGACCGCTCCCGGTATGAACAAACGCCGATTGCAGACGGAGATCGCATCGAAATCGTTCATTTTGTCGGAGGAGGATGACCAGCATGGATACATGGAAAATTGGCCCTTACGAGTTTCGTTCCCGCCTTTTGCTCGGGACTGGAAAATTCGCAGATTTGGAAACGCAAGGAAAAGCAGTAGAGGCGTCGGAGGCCGAAATTTTGACATTCGCGATTCGTCGGCTCAATTTGGAAAATCCGCAAGAGCCGAACTTTTTGGAACAGCTCGATCTGAAAAAATTCACGCTGCTGCCGAATACAGCCGGGGCCTACACGGCTGAGGAAGCGGTGCGCATCGCCCGTCTGGCGCGGGCATCCGGCTTGTGTGACATGATTAAGGTAGAGGTCATCGGCGATCCGAAAACGCTGCTGCCTGACCCGATCGGCACGCTGGAAGCGTCGAAAATACTGGTCGAGGAAGGCTTCATCGTGCTGACTTACACCAACGACGATCCGATTCTCGCCAAGCGCTTGCAGGAGGTGGGCGTACATGCCGTCATGCCGGGCGCGTCCCCGATTGGCTCCGGACAAGGCATCGTCAACGAAAACAACCTCCGCTTCATCATCGAGGACGCGAAAGTGCCGATCATCGTGGACGCAGGCATCGGGTCGCCAGCCGATTGCGCGAAAGCGATGGAGCTGGGCGCGGACGGCGTGCTGCTGAATACGGCAGTCGCGCTCGCGGACAATCCGGTGCTGATGGCCGAAGCGATGAAGCTCGGCGTGGAAGCGGGGCGCAAAGGCTTCCTCGCGGGACGGATCGCGAAAAAGCGCTACGCGTCGGCGAGCAGCCCGACCGAAGGGATGATTGAGTAGCGTGGACCGACTGACAGAAGCGGTAGAATCGATTGCCAGGCGCAAAGAAGAGTTGTTTGCCCTCCTGGCAGAGCTCGTTTCCCATCCGACTGTAAGTCCGCCAGCGCGAAACAGCGACGCGGCGCAAACGGTACTCGCCCATCGGCTCGCGGCCATCGGCTTTGAGGTCGACCGCTGGACCGTCTACCCCGGCGACGACAACGTCGTCGGCCGACTGCCGGGTAGCGCTTCCGCTCAGGCGAACAGCCTGATTATCAACGGGCACATCGACGTTGCGGAAGTGGGCGACGATGCGAGCTGGACGTATCCGCCGTTTTCCTTGACGCGCGGCGCAGACGGACGGCTGTACGGACGCGGTGTCGCAGACATGAAGGGCGGACTGGCCGCAAGCCTGTTCGCCATTCAGATGCTGCGCGAGCACGGCGTCGAGCTGGCAGGCGATTTGCTGTTCCAATCGGTAATCGGCGAGGAAGCGGGCGAAGCAGGGACGCTGGTCGCGCTCGAACGCGGCTACCAGGCGGACTACGCCGTCGTCGTCGACACGAGCAACCTGCATATGCAAGGGCAGGGCGGCGTCATTACCGGCTGGATCACGATTGAGAGTCCGACGACCTTGCACGACGGGATGCGGGCGAGGACGATCCATGCCGGAGGCGGCGTGCGCGGGGCGTCTGCGATTGAAAAAATGGCGAAAATCATTACGGCGCTACAGGAGCTGGAACGGGACTGGGCCGTGATGAAGGCGTACCCCGGCTTTGCGGCTGGCAGCAATACGATCAACCCGGCTGTGATCGAGGGCGGACGCCATGCTGCGTTCATCGCGGATCGCTGCGCGCTCTGGATTACGGTTCACTTTTATCCGAACGAATCACACGAACAGATCATTCGCGAGATCGAGGACCATGTCGGACGGGCAGCGGCGGCTGATTTGTGGCTGCGCGACCATCCTCCCGTCTTCCGCTGGGGCGGTCGCTCCATGATCGAGGAGCGCGGGGAAATTTTCCCGTCCCTGGAGCTGGATACCAAGCATCCGGCCCTGGCGCAGCTGCAAGCCGCCTATGCAAGCGAGTTGGGCGAGGCGCCTGTGGTGGACATGTCTCCTACCGTCACAGATGCGGGCTGGTTCGCGCACGCAGGCATTCCCGCCGTACTGTTCGGCCCGGGCGAGCTGAAACACGCCCATGCCGTCGATGAGTCGATTGATCCTGACCAGCTTGTCCGGTTCGCCCAGATCATGGCCCGCTTTATCGCCAGCTGGTGCAACACGCCAAAGGAAGCGAAGGAGTGAAAAGAAGCATGGCAACCTTTACAGACCGTTTGTTACGCAGTGTCGCCCCGATCTGGGAGCGCGTTTACCAGCATCCGTTCGTAACTGGCTTGGGTGAAGGCACGCTGCCTGTAGAGTCGTTCAAATTTTACTTGAAGCAGGACTACATCTACCTGATCGATTACGCCAAAATGTTCGCGCTCGCCAGCGTGAAGGCCTACGATCTGGAGACGAGCGCCCGATTCGCCGCCCTGCAGGAATCGACGCTCCACACGGAGATGGAGCTGCACCGCCAGTATGCGGCGCGCTTCGGCATTTCCCGCGAGGAGCTGGAAGCGACCGAGCCGTCCTTTGTCATGCTGGGCTACACCAGCTACATGCTGCTTGTCGCGCAGCAAGGCTCACTGGCAGAGCTGGTCAGCGCGCTTTTGCCATGCACATGGAGCTACTGGGAGATCGGCAAGCGGCTGGCGCAGGTAGAAGGGGCGCTGGACCACGAGCTGTACGGCGAGTGGGTGCGGATGTACAGCTCGGACGAGTTCGGGCAGCTCGCGATCTGGCTGATCGACATCATGAACGAGCTGGCAGACGGGAAAAACGAGCAGGAGCTGGCGAGACTGGAAGCGTATTTCGTCAACACCTCCAAGATGGAGTACATGTTCTGGGATATGGCCTATAGAGAGGAAATGTGGCCGTGCGCGATCAACTAGCTTTCTCCAACGTCCGCTTTTCCTACACAGGCACGCCGATTCTCGAAGACTTTGATCTGCGGGTGAAAAAAGGCGAGTTCGTCAGCATGATCGGGCCAAGCGGGATCGGAAAAAGCACGCTGTTTCAGCTGATTGCGGGACTTTTGCAGCCCGAACAGGGAGAAATCCGGCTGGGCGGGGAGCGGATGGAACAGCGGCTGGGGCAGGTAGGCTACATGCCCCAGCGCGATCTGCTCATGCCGTGGCGCACGATTGTGGAAAATGCCGCCTTGCCCCTGGAGATCAAAGGCGTGCCGAAAAAGGAAGCGCATGCGCGCGTCCGGCAAGAGCTGCCCCGCTACGGACTGCACGAGTGGGCAGATGCTTATCCTGCCCAGCTGTCTGGCGGCATGCGGCAGCGCGTGTCTTTTTTGCGGGCGCTCTTGTCCGGGACAGACCTGATGCTGCTCGACGAGCCGTTCAGCGCGCTCGATGGCATTACGCGGCTCGACATGCAGGAATGGCTGATGGAAAAATGGCAGGAGACCGGCAGTACGATGCTGATGATTACGCACGACATCGACGAGGCGATCTTGCTTGCCGACCGGGTGATCGTCCTGTTGGGCAAGCCGATTCGTCAGCCTGTGGAGCTGCACGTCCCGATTCCGCGGCCGCGAGCGGTGGACAGCCGTAACCAGTCTGGCTTTCTGGCCTTGCGCGAACAAATCTGGGCCTTGCTGCGCACAGAGCAGTCCAGGCTCCAGTCGCTGGGGAGGGAAGCGTGATGGGCAGAGGGATCTGGTTCGGCATTTCTATCGCGCTGTTTTTCGTCGCCTGGGAAGCGGTTTGCCGCCTCTTGGCCGTGCCGCCGTTCATCCTGCCGCCGCCGAGCGCAGTCGTGCTGGCGCTGTGGGAGCTGCGCGGCTCGCTCCTCGGGCTGCACTTGTGGGTTACGTTGAAGGAAGTGCTGCTCGGCCTGTCTGTCTCGATCGTATTTGGCGTATTGCTCGCTTTTGCGATGACGATGAACCGGGTGGTCGAGCGACTGGTTTACCCTTATATCGTCATATCCCAGACGATCCCGATCATTGCCTTGTCGCCTGTCTTTATTTTGTGGTTCGGCTACGATTTGTCCGGAAAAATCGCGGTGACGATCCTGTTTACCTTTTTCCCGATTGTCGTCAATACGTATGACGGACTGCGCTCAACCGACAAAGAGATGGTCCAGCTGTTGAAAACGATGGGCGCTACCCGCTGGCACATGTTTGCGAAGCTGCAACTGCCGTCGAGCCTGCCGCATTTTTTCAGCGGCTTGAAGGTGGCCGCGACGTACAGTGTCGCGGGTGCGACGATCGGGGAGTGGCTCGGCGCGAGCGAGGGACTTGGCTACTTCGGCAGACGGGCATCGGGCAATTTTCAGGCACCGGCGCTGTTTGCCTCGGTCCTGCTGCTCTCCGTCCTCGGCATGCTGCTTTTCTGGCTTGTCGGGCGGATCGAGCGCCGTTTGTCGCCGCATACAAAAGCGAAACAACCAACATCCAAGTGAGAAAAGTAGGGAGATAACGATGAAACCGATACGTACAAAATGGACAAAAGCCATCCTGGCCCTGACGCTGGCTACGGGACTTGCTGCCTGCGGCAATCAGTCTGGCGCTGGCACAACCGCACCGCAGACACCAGCTCCGGCTGAACAAGCGGCGGAGCCAGCCGAGCTGACAATCGCGCTCGACTGGTATCCGAATGCGGTGCACTCCTTCCTGTACGCTGCAGAGGAACAGGGCTTTTTCAAGGAAGAAAATCTCAAGGTCAATCTGCAAATGCCATCGGACAGCAACGATCCGTTGAAAATGGCGGCGGCAGGCAAAGTCGACCTGGCCATCAGCTACCAGCCGCAGCTCGTTCAGGCGCGCGCCGAAGGAATTCCGGTCGTGGCGGTCGCGGCGCTCGTACGTCATCCGCTTAACGTCATCATGACACGCCAGGACAGCGGCATCGACAGTCCGCAAAAGCTGGCAGGCAAAAACATCGGCTACCCGTCCATTCCGCTCGACGAATCAATCGTTCGCCAGGTGGTCAAGCACGCGGGCGCAGACGATTCCGGCCTGTCCTTTACCGACATCGGATTTGACATTGTGCCAGCCTTGACGGCGAAAAAAGTAGACGCGGTCGTAGGCGGCTACATCAACCATGAGCAGCTTATCCTGGAGAAAAACGGCATTCCGGTCCACGTCATCAAGCCGTCTGACTTTGGCGTACCGGATTATTACGAGCTTGTGCTGGCGTCCAGCGACGAGACGCTTGGCAAAAAGCAGCAGGCAGTCGAAGGCTTCCTGCGTGCGATTGCCAAAGGCCAGGACTACGTGAAAAACAACAAGGAAAAGGCGCTCGACCTGCTGCTCGCCAAGCAAGCCGCCGAGTTCCCGCTGGAAAAAGACATCGAGACCAAGAGCTTGGACATCCTGATCCCGCTGATGGACGCGGGCGACAAACCGTTTGGCTTTATGACAGCCGAGTCATGGCAAACGATGATCGACTGGATGAAACAAGAAAAGCTGATTACGACCGATGTGAAAGTGGAAGACATCATGCGTGATCTGGTGAAATAACCAGCAACCCCCGATTGCCAAACGGCCTGAACGAATTTTCGTTCTGCCAGGACGAGGCAGTCGGGGGTTTTTCGTAAGCGGCAATCGCGTAGTTGACGGGGGAGTGTTGTCATGGTATTTTCAATTTAGTTATTTTGATAAATTTCTAAATATCTAATAAAGATTGCTGAAAGTAGGATCGATCACGATGTCCATGAATCATGCCTTTAAGGCGCTGTCTGATCCCACAAGGCGAAAAATTCTTGATCTGCTGCGAGAAAAAGACAGGACGGCCGGAGAAATTGCCGAGCATTTTCAAATGACAAAACCGAGCATCTCGCATCACCTCAACCTGTTGAAGCAGGCGGAAATGGTTTTTGACGAGCGAAAAGGGCAAAACATTTACTACTCGTTAAATACGACCGTTTTTCAGGACCTGCTGAAATGGTTTATTCAATTCCATTCGAAAGAGGAGTCATGAAATGAAAATATCCCGCTTGACTATTCTGAGTTTCCTTGCCAGCGTCGTGATGGCGGTGATTTGTTATCCCTCCATGCCTGACACCATGGCCGTTCACTGGGGAATAAACGGCGAGCCGGACGGTTTTGCGCCCAAGCTCGTGGGCGTAACTTTTGTTCCGTTCATGATGGTGGTCCTGTTTTTGTCTTCCCGCTACCGCCAACAGAGCTACGAAAAGTTCCAAAGCAGCCAGAATGCGATCATGAACACGCTGATGGTTGCGCTTCTCGTCATCCACGGCTTGATTATCGCATACGGTTACGGATATGCGGTGAACATGGCGACTGCCGCGACGCTTATCCTGGGAGTTTTGTTCATCACGATGGGGAATTTTATGCCGCGTTTTCGCCATAACTATCTAATCGGGATTCGCACGCCGTGGACGCTCGCTAGCGAAGAGGTCTGGAAAAAGACCCATCAACTGGGGTCCCGTGTATTTTTTATCGGCGGGCTGCTCATCGTCCTCACCTCATTTTTGCCTGCACCACTTCACGTTATCGCGCTGTTGTTTCTGATCGTGGCAACGATTCTCGTCACGACGGGGAGCAGTTACTACTATGCCAAAAGGAGGGGATAAAATGAAAAACTTGAAAATAGCGTTATTTTTGTCGGGGCTGAGTGCGATCGGGTTTGTCGCGGCCACGCCTTACTTGCTCACCATGATCGGGGATGCGGTAGCCATGGTGCCGCTTCCGCTGCCTGCTGTGATCGCCTTGTTTGTCTTGCAGGGCAGCATTACGGCGTTTCTGCTTTCGTGGGCGGGCTTGACTTTGGCGGGCAAGGTTGGGCTGGATGCTCCGATCTTGCGGAAATGGTTGTATAAAACGGGCGGCGCATCGTTTAACCGGGAAGGAATCGTGCAAGCGGTCATCTTCGGGCTGCTCGGAACGCTGATGATCTATTTGCTGGAACGGCTGATTTTCCAACCGCTCATGCCGATTCTCGCGGAAAAGGCGCAAGAGTTGAATGCGCCGGTCTGGGCAGGCGTCCTGACCGCCATTCAGGGCGGGGTGTACGAGGAAGTCATGGTACGGCTGTTCATGATGACACTCGTCGTCTGGATTTTGAGCAAGCTGTTCGGGCGTCAGTCCTCTCCCAAGCCGTGGATGTACTGGATCGGAATTTTCGGCGCAGCCTTTTTATTCGGGCTTGGCCATCTTCCGGCAGCGTCTGCTTATTTTGGCGAGATCACTCCGCTCTTGTTTGTCCGGACCATCGCCTTGAACGGGGTGGCAGGCATTTTGTTTGGGTACCTCTACTGGAAGCGCGGGCTGGAATACGCGATGATTGCCCACGCGATTGGCGATATCCTGCTTCACGGCTTTTTGAGCTGAGGGGAGCAGGTTTTTTTTGTGGATATACTGGTAAAAAAAGGTGTTCGACCCAAAAAGGTAAGTCGCAGCGTATGCACCCTCGTCTCTATCCCGAGCTTTGAACTGCGCGTCCTGTTCCAATGCCCTTGTTCCGAAATGAAAAGGGACAACCGGAGGGAACAGCGCTTTTGGCGAAAAGAAAACCCCCTCCAGACAGAGGAAGCCAACCACAGTGGCGTGGCTGGCAGATCCATGTCTGCTTGGAGGGCGGGCTGTCACGGGCGCGTTTTCTTTTGTTTCCTGATGCTTGCCGCTGCGAGAGCGGTTACGAAACCTCTTTTTCCGTGATGATCGTTTCGCCGTCCTTGCCGAAAGCCGTGATGGAAAACATCTCGTTATGCTTGAGCGGCAGCTGCGCGTACCACAGGCGGAACGGGAACAACTCATGGTCGATAATTTCCACCTCAAGCGTTTTTCCGGTCTTTGCGTTGACGACGGTCAGGCTGTCGATTTCCGGATCGAGAATGACGCCAAACAACATCGGGAACGGGGAATCGAACGGGTTTTCTTTTCCGTTGGCAATATAGTGCGTGGAAAAGGCAGAGTCAGGCAGCGGAACTTCGGAAACAGCGGGGATAGTGTGACTGCCGCCATTTCCCCATTTCCAGCCAAGAATCGTTTTCTTGGCGAATTCGGCATCAATCGTTTGGCTATCCTCGCGAACGAGGAAGAACAACGTGCCTTTCTCTGTGCTGGCTTCATGAAAAATGGTGCCGATCTCTTCCCGTATGCTCTCAATCGCCTCAAGCGGAGTGGGAGAAGAATCGTCGGTCAGAACATAGCTGAAGCTGAAAAGGGTGAGCAGACACAAAAAGAGGACAATTCTTGTCATAGGGAACTCTCCTGTACGTGTTTTTCCATGACAGAAAGCTTTTGCTACAGTCTTATTTTACCAATAAATCATCATATAATCCATAACTTATATGTGAGGGCTGGCCGTGGGCGGAATGACGGTTCCTTTTCAGGCAAAATCCCCCTATAATAGAGAGGAAATGCTTGTACGAGGAGAAGTTTTCATGAGCGACAACCACGACCGGAAAACGAACAACAAATGGGTCATCCTGGGCTTTGTCGGCAGTGTACTGGCTTGTGCCGTCTCGATGGTACTGTTCATTTACGCCATGAGAAGCTGACTGGTGGGGACGCCAAAAACCGCTCCGGCGAGCGGTTTTGGCGGTTTTGCTTACGGGTGTATGCTTTTCAGCTTTGGCTCGATTTCATTCCATGACAGCTGATTGAAGTCAGCAAAGCCGGCCCCCTGCAAGGCGATGGTTTTGCCTTGATACAGCGGATACACGCCTTGCCACAGTCCTGTGAGGCTGTACAGCGAGGAACCCTTGACCTTGCGCAGAAATACGAGGTAGTTTCCTTCTGCAAGCGGCCCCGTGTACGTCAGGTTCAGCGGGCTGGAAGTGTCGGGGAGCGGCTCCACGCCCGAGCTGAGAATGGTCAGCAATCGTGGAGAGGCGCCCTTGAACACTTTTTTGACATGCAAAGTTTGCGTGTAATGCACGATCTTACCCTGGGGGATGCTGCGCCCCGTGGGATAAGATTGATGCGCGCTGTCCATCCAGCCGAGCACGATGAGGTCGCTTTGCCGGACAAGCTCTTTGGCGCTTGGGACAGGAGCGGTCGCAACCGGCAGATGGCCGATGTTTGGCTCGGCGGAAGCAGGCAGGATGACGGCGCACAGCAGGATGGTGAGAATCAGCAGACGGTATCGCATGGACGAATTTCCCCTCGCTCTTCGTAATCATGACGATAGTATGGTCGAGAGAGCGAAGATTCATCCTCTTGTTCCGATGATTCCGATTAGTAGGATTGGAATATTCCGAAAAGTCAAAATAGGTGCTATTATGGGGGCGTACTGTGGAATTGGCGCAAAACGTCAAGACTAGGACAAGGAGGGTGACATGAATCAGTTGGCTGGTTTTCGACGCGTCTGTACCTGCTTTTTTCTTTTCGTGCTTGTTTGGCAGCTAGCCGCTTTACCTGCATTTGCCCGCGAAGGCACCGCCACCAGGAATGCGCTCGCAGACCACATCGAAAGCTATTTGACCGACCTGAAGCGCGACGAGAACAGCAGGGGGCTGTACGCGGGGATTGCCGTTTACGATCTGACGGACAAAACGTATTTGTACCGGCACAACGCCGAACGCACCTACATCCCCGCCTCGAACATGAAGCTGTTTACCACGATTGCCGGACTGGATCAGCTTGGGCCGGACTACCAGTGGAAGACGGAACTTTTCTTGCAAGGAAAGGTACGGGCGGATGGCGTGCTGGAAGGCGACCTGGTATGGAAAGGCTACGGCGATCCGACCTTGACGCCGGCGGATATGCAACACCTGGCAAGCGTCTTGAAGCAGGCCGGAATCAAGCGGATCAGCGGCAATCTTCTGCTGGACGAAAGTGATTTCGATGATACGCGCCTTGGCGTCGGCTGGATGTGGGATGACGAGCCGTATGGCTACAGCGCCCAGCTGAGTGCGCTTTCCGTGCATAAAAATGCTGTCACGCTGACCGTTGCGCCGGGCAAGGCGGTGCATGCGGCACCGACAGTGGCGATGGAGCCGATGACTACATACGTAACCATACACAACCGCCTGCAAACGGTGGAAGGCGGCGAAACGGCGATTTCGCTTGAGCGGCCGCGGGGTACAAACGAGATTGTGCTGACCGGGACGATCGGGCTTGCGGCCAAACCGTACGAGGAAAATGTCTCATTGGAGGACCCGGCGCTGTTCGTCGGGGACGTCTGGAAGCAGCAATTGCTCGCACAGGGAATCGAACTGCGTCCGGGAGTAGAAGTGAAAAAGACGGTGCTGCAATCGGGGGTGCCTTTTTACACTCACCTCTCCCGGCCGCTCGGAGAGGTGATCGTGGAACTGAACAAGGAGAGCGACAACTTTTACGCCGAGATGCTGCTCAAGACGCTTGGCGCGAGGCAAAAAGGGGCGGGCACCTTCGAAGCCGGAAGCGAAGTGGTAGCAGATGTGGTGAAGCGCGCCGGTATCGCCACCGGCTATCGTCAGGTGGACGGCTCGGGTCTGTCGCGGTTGAACCTGGTTTCAGCCGAGCAGATCGTACAGCTGCTTGCGTTTGCGCAGCAAGAGAGCTACAGCGTGGAGCTGGAAAAATCGCTGCCTGTCGCGGGTAGCGACGGTACCTTGAAAAGCCGGATGCTGGGGACAGCCGCAGAGAAAAACCTCATCGCCAAGACAGGCTCGATGAGCGGCGTCAACAGCCTGTCCGGCTACGTCACGGCGCAAAACGGCCACAAGCTTGCTTTTTCCATCCTGATTAACGGCATCTACCAATCGAAGTACGCGCGCGACCTGCAAGACTACGTGGGCACGTTGCTCGCATCTTATCCGCAGCTCGCCGCCGTGCAAGAGTATCAGCAGGAAGCAAAAAAAACCTACGCGCTCTCCGTGCTGCTCGATCCGCTGTTCGAACAGCCGCAGGCAGTCGGCGTGACCGCAGGCGTCCTCGTCAAGTCGCTGGACAAAACGGGAGACGAAGCCATTTTGTACGAAAAGGAAGCCGACGCGCTGCTCACGCCCGCGTCCAACCTCAAGCTGCTGACGACGGCTGCGGCGCTTTCCCAGCTGGGAGAGGACTACACCTTCAAGACGGAGCTGTACGGGGATGCGCCCGTCGCCAAAAACGGCGTGCAGCGAGGCAATCTGTACGTCAAAGGCTACGGCGATCCATCTCTGCACACGGAAAACGCCCTGAAGGTGCAGGAAGGCGTCTCGATTGAAAAAATCGCCGCCTGGATCAACGAGCAGGGAGTCAAAGAGATTCAAGGAAACCTGGTGCTCGACGAAAGCTACTTCGATACGCAGCGGCTCGGTCTCGGCTGGGCTTGGGATGACGAGAGCTTCTCCTACAATCCGACGCTCGGCGCACTGGCCGTCAATCGCGGCACCGTCATGATCGCGTACGAGCCTGCGGCAAAAGCCGGGGAGCCCGTCTCGTTCAACCTGCTGCCGAAAACGTCCTACGTTGCCATCATCAACGAGGCGAAGACGGTGGCGCCAGACGAGGAAAACACGTTTGCCATCGTGCGCGACCGCGGGACGAATACGATTCGCCTGACGGGACATCTCCCGCTGGATCACCCCGGCGACTACGAGCGCGTACCTGTGGAAGATCCTGCCAAATACGTCGGAACGCTGCTGAAGGAAGCGCTGGAGAGCGAGGGCGTCCGCTTCGCTCCGGGCAGCGAGCTGCTCGTTTCGCCTGTGCCCCCTACAGCGGTCAAATGGAACGAATTTGCCTCGCAGCCGTTACCAGAAATCGTCTCGTACCTGAACAAGAAAAGCGACAACTTTTACGCGGAGATGCTCTTGAAAACGCTGGGTGCCGTGAAAAAAGGCGAGGGAAGCGCAGCGGCGGGAGCGAAAGTCGTCCAGGAAGCTGTAGCCGCGATGGGCGGCCAGACGAATTTTGACATGGTGGACGGTTCCGGGCTGACGCGCTACAACCTCATTTCGGTTCGCCACATCGTCACAGTGCTGGAAGGCATGGCGAAGCAGCCGGCTTTTTCCGCGTACGAGGCGTCCCTGCCTGTCGCGGGCGTGGACGGTACGCTGAAAAACCGTCTGGCGGAAACGGCCGCCGCCCATAGCCTGCACGCCAAAACCGGGTCGATGACAGGCATCAACAGCCTGTCCGGCTATCTTACGACGAAAAGCGGCGAGAGGCTGGTCATCTCGGTCATCTTCAACGGCTTCGTCGAGGATGAGGACTTTTTCCTCGAGCTGCAAGACCGGATCGTTTCGATTGTCGCCGCTTACGAATAAACGGTCCGTAAAAGCAGAGAAGCTCCTTTTGCCGCCAAAAGCGCAAGGGGGCTTCTTTTTTTCATCTGCCGCCGCGTCGAAAGGACGCCCGCCCGGCTCCCCGCTCCCGGGTCAATGCCTGTGACGGTCGCTGAGACGCCGACATATGTATATGCAGATCAGATCGATCGCAATCGGCATTCCATCCGGCAAAGAGCCGCCGTACTTGCTTGACATGGCAACGAGTGTCGAATCCATTCGCCAAATCAAGCGCGTCCCGACCGCTTCCGGTGTAGCGGAAATTTTGATTCCGGGAGAGCTCGAGCAGCGGAACATGACGGCCCGCAAGCAGGACGGCATTCCTTTGGGGCAAACGGCAGCGGAGGAGCTTGCCAAGCTGTGTTCCGCCTATGGAGTCGATCTGGCACAGGCAATCTGTACGTCGTGAGTCCGCCAGGTTGTCCGTGGTTTCCCGGACATTCTCCTGCACATAGACTGATGGCAGCGGTTGGAAAAGGAGGAAGATCCGATGCAACGCCACATGTGCAAAGGCAAAATTCACAGGGCGACGGTGACACAGGCGGAGCTGGACTACGTCGGAAGCATTACGATTGACATGGCCCTGATGAAAGCGGCCGATATCAAGCCCTACGAGATTGTGCAAATTACCAGCCTGCGTAATGCCACGCGCTGGAAAACATACGCCCTGCCGGCAGCAGAAGGCAGCGGGAAAATCTGCCTGAACGGCCCGCCTGCCCATTTGTTTTCGCCCGGCGACATGGTCATTATTTTAAGCATGGGGATGTACGAGGAGAACGAATGCGACCAGCTGGTGCCCAAGGTCGTGTTCGTGGATGAGCAAAATCGCATTACGAAAATCGAGGAGCATCATCTCATTACGAATGGAGAGACATTGCCATAAAAGCGCCAAACGTAGGAAAATGGGGCAAGCATCAGCACATGGTTCAGGATGAGCTGTTGCGGGAGCACCTGCCCAAAACCCGGTTGTTTTCTCCGGAGGGATTGTGGGAGTACGCGGAAAACTACAAACGCGTGATCAGCAGCTGCACGATCAGACTTTTTACAGACGCATTCTGTCCATGCGAAAACGATAGCGGATCATCGGGTGGGGGCAGGGCAGAGGGCGATAGATGGGGATGCCATCGTCGCCTGCTTGACCTGCTTGAGGGGGACAAGCAGCGAGGCCGGAGCGGGTACATCGCGAGCTGTCGCAATCCACTTGCTATTTCGAAAAAACAAGAAGCACTGGCGCATTCCATCAAAAGTTGATAGAATCCCTCTCATTATAGAGGGAGGTAGTGGGTTCGACCATGACAACAATGTCTAAGAAAGAATGGATGCTCGTTAGCTTTATGCTCTTCTCCATGTTTTTTGGAGCAGGCAATCTTATTTTTCCGCCTTATCTCGGCCAGGAGGCAGGCTCGCTCGTCTGGTTCTCGTTGCTCGGCTTTGTGTTATCGGCCGTCGGCTTGCCGATTCTCGGAGTGGTGGCGGTCGCAAAAGCTGGCAGCTTCCACAGCCTTGCGAGTCGGGTCCATCCCGTTTTTGCTCTTATTTTTCCCTTTTTGATTTACGTCTCTATCGGGCCGGCGCTCGCGATTCCGCGCGCGGGTAGCCTCGCGTTCGAGATGGGAGTGGCACCGTTTCTGCCGGAACAACTGGTTGCCTCCAAGTTCAGCCTGCTTGTGTACACGCTCGTCTTTTTCCTGATCGTCTTCTGGCTGAGCTTGTCTCCGTCCAAGCTGGTCGATCGCTTTGGAAAGCTGCTGACCCCTGTCTTGCTGGCGCTGATCGCCCTGATTTACGTGAAAAGCCTGGTGACGCCGCTTGGACCGATGGGAACTCCCACCGGGAAATACGGTACCAATCCGATTGTCCAAGGCTTTTTGGACGGGTATTTGACGATGGATGCGCTGGCTGCGCTCGTGTTTGGCATTGTCATCGCCAATACGCTGCGCGCCAAAGGAATGACGGACACGAAGATGCTGTCGGCGAGCATGATCCGTGCCGGGATCGGCGCCGGACTGTTGCTGACCGTCATCTACGTGATGCTGGGGATCATGGGAGCTTCCGCCGCTTCCCTGGGGAAAGCGGAAAATGGCGCGCAGCTGTTGGCGAGCATGATGAATCAGTTGTTCGGTGCGAGCGGAACGTTGATTCTCGGCGTCATTTTCACTGTCGCCTGCTTATGCGTATCCATTGGACTCGTCACCTCGTGCAGCCAATATTTTCACGGGCTGTTTGGCGGTTTGTCGTACAAAGGATGGGTGACGGTTCTCAGCGTGCTGAGCATGATCGTGGCGAACATGGGGCTGACCCAGATTTTGACCGTATCCGTACCCGTGCTGGGCGCGATTTATCCGGTTGCGATCATTCTGATTTTGCTGGCGCTGGTGGAGCGGTTCATTCCGGCTACGTCGCTGGTCTATAGCACGACGGTGGGGATCGTCTCCCTGTTCGGACTGGTCGATCTGGTCAATGTCTTGTTCCTCGCCCGCGCGTGGGATGGCGCATTGGCGGTCTTGCCGTTTTACAAGGAGGGCGCTGGCTGGGTGCTCCCTGCCGTGATCGCGGCCGCGGTCGGCATGGTGCTGGAAACGGGGAGAAGACAGGCAAGTCAGGTAAGAAACAGCTAGAAAAACCTCTTGAGGGAGTGGTGCATGGGCGGTTTTCGTCCTGGCCCACTCCCTCCTGTTTTTTTTATGTTGGAGAGGAACTGACCATCGTTTACAAAAACTCGGTTTGATGGTAAAATTCGAAAAAATGTAAACGCTTGCAAAATTCTGTTGAGGGGGGGCTATCGTGCGTACGAATGTCGGGGACTTCCTATATGAATGGCGGAACAAAAACGGCTTTTCGTTGGAAGAAGTAGCGAAGCTGTCGGGGGTCAATAAGCATGTTCTCGCGATGATTGAAGAGGGCGACACGAAAAGACCTACCTATGCGACCGTGAAGAAAATGGCGCAGGTGCCTGGTTTTCCTTACCCCTCACTCATTGGCTGCCTCCTGGAAACGGTGCAGAGCGGGGATACGTTACGGTTCATCCTGGAAGATGTGGTGAATAAAAACTACGAAAGTCTCGTAAGCAGAGTGGCGTATAAGTTTTTAGATTCCCCGCGGACGGACCCCTTTCTATCTGTAGACTACCTGTTGCAGTACACAAGAAGTGTCGAGAATGGCAGAATGAAGATGGTATTATTTGACACGATTATTTCCTTCACCCGAACCAGAGGAATTCCTTTTTACCTTGCCAAAGCGTTGTTGGAACGTTATCTGGCGGAGAGAGATGATTTTTCACGCTTGCGCGAAACCTACCAGAGAGGCAGTGAACTCCTGTTTTATAGCGAACATCTGAATGCCAGTGAATCCATCACGTTCTTTTACCGGATTGGTATCCATGCGTATGCGCTTAGGGAGTACGACAAGTGTATCTACCTGTGTAAAAAGGCATTGGAGAAAGACAGCTTCGATCACCCGCTAAGAGCCGAAGCGCTTTCTTCCATCGTGGCCTCGTACCTGAATATGGGGGATTCCATTTTAGCCGACTTCTACCTGCAGGAATACACCAGGAGCCGATATTCCGATTATAAAAAAGACCACGCAAGGGCGCTTCTTTTCCGTAACAATGGCGAGTACGATGCGGCTATCGAGATCTATAAAAGCCTGCTGGAGTCGTTGGATCGTGAACGAAGAATTACCATTCTCGTTGATCTGATAGAAGTGTATTTATCCGTGGGGAGAAGGGACGCGATTCGAGAGCTGATAGCGTCAGAGAATGACTATCTGCCTTCCGACAACGTGAACAACCCCAGAAGGATCGAAAAGCTGGCGAAGTATTATTATCTGAAAGGGGTATTCATGATTTCGGTAGATAGGCTGGAGGAAGGGGTAGACCATTATCTGCAAAGTGCGGCTTACTACGGAAAAATCGGGCAGAGTCACGAAACGATGCAGATCATCAGTGAAATATTGAAATCGTATCGGGATTCCGGGCAAAATATACCCTTGTATATACTGGAAAAAATGATAGAAATATGCAATAATAGTAAGAAGTAAAGGGAAAGGGTGGTGATTGGATTGAAAAAAGTCATGATCGCTCTTTATTGCTTGGCGTTTTTCGCAGGTGTCATTCATGTACCGAGTTCCGCTCCATCTTCCTATGTCGTGACGTCGATAGACCCCGAGTGGTAGGAACTATCCTTTTCATCATAATCCCGTTCGCAGCCAGACTTGCTAGGTTCATGCCTGGCGTCGAGGTGTAGTCGTCCATGCGCTTTGACGCAATCACGACGATGGCTGAACGGCTTGTGCTGTGTTGCATTCCCAAACGTCCGGTTGATCCGGGCGTTTTTTCTTTTTTCGCGAGCGGCTGACCAGTAGCCCGCGGTACAGGATAAAAGTGCCATGAATGGGGCACAATTTCCCTAACTCATTTCACAGCTTGCCTCAGCCGGGGTGAAGCGTGACGGCTTGGAATCAGGGGGTGGAGGTGTGAGCCGCAACGCGCGAAAGTGGTGGAGATCACACAAACAAAAGGTCCAGCAGCAGGCAGTCCCTTCCCATACGCCTTTATCCAAACAGCTGGCTCATAACGAACAGGAGTTGCGGAAGCTTTATGCCAATTGCTCCGATGTGATTTTTCGTCCGTTTCGCATCGGCGGATCGATCCGGGCACTTGCGATCTACCTGGAAGGTTTGACGAACCATGAGGAGCTGGAGCGCACCGTCTTGTCCGTGCTGATGCGGACGAAGCTGCCGAAGGATTCGGCGATCCCCAAGCTGCTGGACAATGTGGTGGCGGTCTCGAAATCCCATGAGCTTGCTACCTTTGAAGACTGCCTGGAATCGGTGGCAAACGGTTGCCCGATCCTGTTGATCGATCAGCAGGACCATGCGCTGTCTTTTGGCTTGGCGAGATGGGAAAAAAGGCAAATCGAAGAGCCGGTGGCCGAAGGAGTCGTTCGGGGGCCGCGCGAGGGATTCACAGAATCGCTTCAGGTCAACAAGGCGCTGCTTCGACGACTAATCAAGACACCGGCCTTGAAGATGGAGCAAATGCAGATCGGCGGGTACACGAAGACACCAGTCGCGATTGCCTATATAGACGGAATCGTGGACGGGGATCTGGTCACAGAAGTCAAAACGAGGCTGAACCGGATCGACATTGATGGCGTATTGGAGAGCGGATATATCGAGGAGCTGATCGAAGACCACCCCGCTTCGCCTTTTCCGCAAATTTTGACGACCGAGCGTCCGGATGTCACGTGCGGCAACTTGCTGGAAGGGCGAATCGCGATCCTTGTGGACGGCACGCCGTTTGTCATGAGTGCGCCGACGACGCTGTTCTCCCTGCTGCAATCCAGCGAGGACTATTACCAACGGTCCATGGCGAGTACCACGATTCGTTGGCTTCGCTATCTGTTCACGATTATTTCGTTTTTGTTGCCTTCGCTGTACGTTGCCCTAATTACGTATCACCACGAAATGGTGCCGACCTCTCTGTTAATCAGCATGGCGGCATCCCGCGAGCCTGTGCC
The DNA here is from genome assembly GCF_051967035.1 of Brevibacillus sp. SAFN-007a. Taxonomy (NCBI): domain Bacteria; kingdom Bacillati; phylum Bacillota; class Bacilli; order Caryophanales; family Paenibacillaceae; genus Brevibacillus; species Brevibacillus sp. SAFN-007a. The sequence continues at coordinate 60,171 of NZ_JBQCKK010000008.1, forward strand.
TTTTCCGGCCCTGGTCGAAGCGCTCTTGATGGAGGTTACGTTTGAAGCGCTGCGGGAGGCTGGCGTCCGATTGCCCAAGCAGGTAGGCGCAGCAGTCAGCATCGTGGGCGCGCTGGTGATCGGGCAGGCCGCTGTACAGGCAGGGCTTGTTTCGGCGCCGATGGTCATTGTGGTCGCCATTACCGGGATTGCTTCGTTTATGATCCCGCACTACATCGCGGGTATCGCCATTCGCCTCCTGCGCTTTCCGATGATGTTTTTGGCAGGCTCGCTCGGGCTTTTGGGGATTATGCTCGGGATTATCGTAACGGTCATTCACTTGAGTACGATCCGGTCTCTGGGGGTTCCTTATTTGACGCCAGCCGCGCCGATGAAGTTCTCGGAATGGAAAGACACCTTGATTCGCGCGCCGTGGTGGATGATGGACACACGACCTCACTTGACTGGCGATTATCAAAAAAGAAGAGAGGGGCCTGACCAAAAGCCAGGCCCGGAAAAAGGGGGAGATCCTGCTTGAGATGGGCCCAGATTGTCGCAATGAGCGCATTCGCTTGTATGTTGTTCGCGATCGAATGGCCGCGACTGGCGCGCTTGCCGAGGCGGGACAAGGCGGCTTTCGTCATCCTGCTTGTTGTGGGCTGGGTCCTGTCCTTGATGGATTTGCGGAACCTGCCGGGACCCACCACTTTCATCAATGCGATTTTCAAGCCGCTGGGTCAATATTTGGAGTAAAAAAGGGTGGGGCGTTTGCTAGAACAGGGAAAAATCTCTTCCGATCAGATGGGTAAAATGGTTTTCTTGGCGATCGTTGCCTCGGCTGTGACCGCGGTTCCGAGCTATTCCGGCAAATACGCGCAAAACGACTTGTGGCTGTCGCCTCTCTGGGCTTCGCTGGTCGGATTTCTTACGGTGTACATCGCCTTTTCGCTGAACAGGCTGTATCCGAACAAGACGATTATTCAGTACAGCACGGACATCCTCGGCAAGGTTCCGGGAAAACTGTTCGGCCTGCTGCTCCTGTTTTTTTACCTTCACATCACCGGCCTGATCGCCCGAGGATATGCCGAGTTCATCATCGGGAACTTTTTGCCGCAAACGCCGATCAGCGTAGTGACGGTGACGATGATCGCCGTGTGCGCGTACGCCGTAAAGGCAGGGGTGGAGGTGATTGGCAGGACCGCGCAGTGCTTCTTCTTTCTCTTCCTGTTCCCGTTGGTCCTGATGCCGTTTTTGCTTCGGGACATGCATATCGAGTTTCTGTTCCCTATGTTTGAGCACGGCTTGCTGCCGTCGATGAAAGGGGCGCTGATTCCCCAAGGCTACTTCAGCGAAGCGTTCCTGATGGCGTTTTTGCTCCCGTATGTGACCGACCGGCACAAAGGTCTGCGCGCAGGTATGCTCCTCATCCTCGGGATCGCCCTGGTGCTGACTTGTATCAATTTTTTTATCCTGCTCGTCTTCGGGAAACAGGCTGCGGATTACCTGTACCCAGTCATGGTAGCCTTTCGTTACATCAGCATCGCGGAATTCTTTGAAAATCTGGACTCGGTGGTCATGACCGTCTGGATATTGGGGATGTTCGTCAAAATCAGCGTGTTTTACTACGCGATTGTGCTGGGAACGAGTCAGTGGCTGGAGCTGGCGGATTATCGCCCGTTGGTATTTCCGATCGGGATGCTCATTGTAGCACTCAGCTTCTGGTCACTGCCCAATCTATACGAGTCAGGCCGCTTCGACATTGTCGCGTTTCCGTTTTACGGACCGCTCATGCAGACGATTTGCCCGCTGCTATTATTAGCGATCGCTCTCGTGCGCCAAAAAGGCAAAAGGCAAAGCGAAGCTCCGACAGCGCAGGCGGCGTCCGGCAGTGTCCATTCCGAAAAGCAAGAAGGATGAGGAACCATGCTCGAAACGGGAAAAATATCAGCCTTGCAAATGGGGATGATGACGTATCCAGTCGTCGTGTCTACGGCGATGCTCGGCGGCCCAAGCATCATGGCACAGCGCGCGCAAAACGACTTGTGGCTCACTCCGCTCTGGGCTTCTCTCATCGGTTTTTTCAGCGTATGGATCGCGGTCCAGCTCAACAAGCGCTTCCCCGGCATGTCGATCATCGAGCATGCGCGCGAAATCACCGGAAAAGCTCCGGCTGCGGTCCTGGGCTTCCTGTATTTGTTCTTTTTGCTGCAAGTAAACGGCATCATTGTGCGGGAGTATGCGGATTTTATCGCCTATTTCTTGCAGGAAACCCCGCTGAGCCTGATCTCGTCTGCCCTGATCGTCGTCTGCTCGTTGGCGGTAAAAGGGGGGATCGAGGTGCTGGGACGGACAGCGCAAGTATTTTTCCCGGTGTTCATTTTCCCGCTGCTCATCATGATCGGCCTTGTTTTTCCCGCCTTGGACCCTGGCAACCTTTTTCCCGTCCTGGACAACGGGCTGCTGCCGTCCGTCAAAGGAGCGGTAACGCCGCTAGGCTGGTTCAGCGAAGTGTTTTTGATTTCCTACCTGCTGCCGTTTCTGTCTAACCGCAGCCAAGGCGCCAAGTCCGCCCTTTTGGTTGTGGCCGGAGCGATGCTGACGATGACGATTGTGAATGTGGTCACGTTGTTTTTAATGGGGGACGTGCTCGGCAACATCTTGTTTCCGATCATGGATACGGCCAGGTATGTGAACGTTGCCGGTTTTTTTGAGAATATGGAATCTGCCGTCATGGCGATTTGGGTCATTGGCGCCTTCGTCAAGGTCTCGGTGTTTTACTACGCCACGGTGCTCGGCACCGCCCAATGGCTGAGGCTGTCTTCGTACCAGCCGCTTATTTTGCCGATCGGGATTTTGATTGTGCTATTCAGCTTTTGGGGAATTCCGAGCTTCCCTCAGATGGGAGAAGTGACAGCGATCACGATTCCGGTCTTGCAGTCGCTGTTCTTTTGCTTCATTCCGGCAGGGCTGTTGGTCTGGGCCATCGTGCGCGGGAAGCGCAGCAAGACAGAGGAGGCAGAGTCAGGGTGAGGACGTGGGGAAGGTTGTTGATGGTTTGCGCTTGCTCCGTGCTGCTCGGTGGCTGCTGGGATCGGACGGAGATCAACGACCTGGCGATTATTACGGCGGCGGCTATCGACAAGGCGGAAGCGGGCGAGATTATGTTGAGCATCCAGGTATTTATCCCAAGAGCAGTCGGGGGAGGCGGGGTGGGTGGGCCGACAGGGAGCGCGGATCGCGATCTGACGACGGTTCTGAGTGGAAAAGGGGTCAATCTTGCCGACGCGATGTCCAAAGTCCAGGCCAAGCTTCCCCGTAAAGTGTTCTGGGGACATTGCAAAATTTACTTGTTTGGAGAAGAGGCAGCAAAGGAAGGGATTGCCGATCATATCGACTTTCTCGTCCGCCATCCCGAGCCGCGCAACCGCGCCTATCTGTACATATCCCGGGGAACAGCCGCACAGATTCTCGGAATCGAAAGCCTGCTGGAGCGCTCCACAGCGGAGACGCTGCGGGAATACGCGAGCCTGCACATCGGCATGGCCGTGACTTTGGTCGATTTTCGGAACATGCTCAATGGAGAAGCGCAGGCGGTCGCTCTTCCGTATATTCAACAAGGAAGCGAGCTGGAGGAGCAAAAGCAAATCCAGGAAAACTCGCTCTTGATGGGAACCGCCATCTTCCAAAGGGATAAAATGATCGGCACGCTGACGACAAAAGCAACAAGAGGCTTGCTCTGGTTGCGAAACGAGATGACGCGCGCCTCCGTCAGCGTCCGTATCGCGCAGGGACAAGGAATGGTATCTGTCGTACCGATTCGGGCTACAACGAAGCTGATTCCGACGATCGCGAACGGGAAGTGGTCCATCCTGGTCCGCATTGATACGGAGGGAGACATCGTCGAAAACGGCACACTGTTGAACATGATGGAACCAGAGAGCATCGCGCTTGTGGAGAAGGCGGTCGAAAACGAAATCCGGGCGCGGATCGAGTTGGCGTTGTTTTCGCTGCAAAAGGAGTTGCATGCGGATGTGAGCAACTTTGCCGCCGCTTTTCACCGGAAGTACCCGCAAAAGTGGGATGCCGTCAAGGCGAACTGGGACAGCCTCTACCCGCAGGTACAAGTGAGCACGAAGATTCACGTCGCTGTCCGCCGGCCCGGACTGATCTCGGAGTCGGCAGGACATCCGACAAGCCCCGATCCAAAGGAATAGCGTACGACAAGCTGCGGTAGCAAGCGCCCAAAAGGCGGCGAACCGCAAGCTCGCAGGAGGCGGATGAAATGAACGGGAGATGGATGGATTTTTTAATAGGCTCCTTTGTGGGAACGCTTGTTGCAGGCACGCTGTTTGCGCTGCTGGCGTTTTTCGCGTTTCGTCCCGCGGTACAGTGGCTGCTCGGGCGGTTTATGAAACGCTTGATGTCGGACCGCTATCCGGAAAATATTTTCGAGATGGTGTCGGCTTTAACCAAGGTCAGTCCGCGCTATGTGGTGGAAAACAGCTTGCGGGCAACGACCGGGCAAGCGATTGAACGGCCGTTTGGCAGCCCCCGCAAATTTCTCAACTTCGACGGTCTGATCTTTTCCCCCGCCCAGCTGGCCGTGCTGCCGACGAACGAGGATGCCGAGGTAGACATGAAGATCACGATTGGTCCGCAGGCAAAACGGCCGTTGCGTCTTGATATCCCCATTATGCCCGGGGCAATGGGCTTCGGGATTGGCATTAGCGAAAGTGTCAAGATCGCGATTGCAAAAGGATCGGCGGCTGCGGGCACCTTGAGCAATACCGGAGAAGGTCCGCTGTTGCCGGAGGAGCGAAAATACGCCAAGCATCTCATCATTCAATACAATTCCGGAACGTGGTCCAAGGAACCGGAGACGCTGCGCCAGGCAGATGCCATTGAAATTCATTTCGGACAGGGCGCCACGGCGGCAGCGGCCAGCTTTATCCCGGCTGAATACATTGCGGGCAAGGCCAGCAAGCTGATGGGGGTAGAGGGCGAGGAAATGGTCGTCATTCCTTCGCGTCAGCCCGAGGTCAACAGCCCGGAAGACTTGCGCAAGCTGGTCGACAAGCTTCGCACGATGACCGACGGGATTCCGATTGGCGTGAAAATCTGTGCCAGCGCCATATTGGAGCAGGATTTGGAAATCGCGATCCAGGCCGGCGTTGATTTCATCAGCATCGACGGGGGACAGGCAGGGACGAAGGGCGGACCGCCCATTTTGGAGGATGACTTCGGCTTGCCGACGATTTACGCCCTGTGCCGCGCCGTCCATTACTTGAGGGAGAGAGGGGTCAAGGACCGGATTACGCTTTTGTCCGGCGGCGGCTATACGACTCCCGGCGAGTGTCTGAAGGCACTTGCATTGGGAGCGGATGGCATTTTTATGGGGACGGCCATGCTGTGGGCAATGACCCACGATCAGGTGACAAAGTCCATTCCGTGGGAGCCTCCGACGGAACTGACGAATTACCCAGGGAAGCTGAAAGACAAATTCGACGGCGAGAAGGCTAGCAAGAACCTGACGAATTTTTTCCTCTCGTTTGTAGACGAAATGGAAATTGCCATTCTTGCCTTGGGAAAAACTTCTTTGCGCGAGGTGACAGCAGACGACCTCGTGGCGCTCGATGAGCTGACGAGCAAAGTGACGAAAGTACCGCTTGCGTTCCATGCTTCTGCGGAAAAGTGATCGGAACGTCCAGACGTTTTTCGCAAAAAAACATGACGATAGCTGGCGACGTTGGGGAGGGACTCGAATGAACCAGGGAATCATCCCGATCAGGGAAAAGCGACAACAGAAGGGCTGGAAGATGACACAGACCTGGGAGCATTTGCTGTTCGCCCACTGGGCCGTTTCGCCCGAGGCCGTACGCGGTCTGATTCCGGCAGGTCTGGAACTGGATACGTATGAGGGGCGTGCCTGGATCAGCGTCATTCCGTTTCTGCTCACCGGAGTCCGTCTCCGCCGCCTGTTTCCGGTCCCGTACGTCACGACCTTCCCCGAAATCAATGTGCGCACCTATGTGCGGGCAGGCTCTCAACCAGGCGTCTACTTTTTGTCGTTGGATACCTCCCATTTGCTTGTGACGAAAATAGCCGAGTCCTGGTACCGACTGCCCTATTATCATACGAGGATGGATTTTCGCGCCAACGCTGACCGCATTGATTTTCAGTCGGAGCGACGGTCGGCAGGGGCGGAGGCGGCTGCGTTTCGCGGCAGTTACCGGCCTGTGTCCGAACCTGCCCTCGCCCGCCAAGGGACCCTGGAACACTGGCTGACGGAGCGCTATACGTTTTTTTGCCAGTGCAAGCAAACTAGCGGACTGTATTCTGCCAACGTCTACCACGAGCCGTGGATGCTGCAAAGGGCGGAGGCGGATATCCGCGAAAACTCCATGCTGACACCGCTTTCGCTGTCCATAAGCGAGAAGCCTGATCTGCTGGTGTACGCTCGCGGGGTAGAGAGCTTCATCTGGCCGCTGGAGAGACTCTTGCTGTTCGAAGGGGAAAAAGGCCGATGAAGCGGCTCGCTTTTCTTCTAAGCCTGTGCGCGGGCTTGCTGGGCGGGTGCTGGGACCGTGTCGAGATCAACGATATCGCGCTCGTGACTGCTGCGGCGATCGACTGGTCATCGCCTGACGGTATCGAGCTGTCCATTCAAGTATTCATTCCGCGTTCGCTCAGCGAGGGGAACGAAACCAGGGAAGCGATGACGCTGATCCGCACGGCCAAAGGCGTCAATATTGCCGATGCGATGTCAAAAGTCCAGTTGAAAGTCCCCCGAAAAGTATTCTGGGGACATTGCAAGGTGTATATTTACGGGGAGGAGCTTGCCCGGCACGGCTTGAAAGAGTACGTCGACTATTACGCCCGCCAACCCGAGCCGCGCAACCGGGCCTATATGTATGTGAGCAAGGGGACGGCCCGCGAGATTCTGGAGATGATGCCGCCGCTCGAACGCTATTCCGCGGAAGTGGTCCGCAAGCTGTCAGACATGGATATCGGAATGGCAGTCACGGTGCTGGATTTGCAAAAAATGTTTGCCGCACACACAGATGCGGCTGCTTTGCCGATGATTGACAGGATGAAACCTCCGAAGAAACAACGTCCCCAACAGACGAACCCGTATGTGTCTGGCGCGGCCGTCTTTCGGGGGGGCAAGATGATTGCTACCTTGTCCGACCGGGCGACGAAAGGGGTTCTGTGGCTGCGGGATGACATCGCTAACCCGACGCTGACGATCAAGCTCAAGCAGGAGCAGGGATTCGTGTCGTTAAGCCCGATTCGGGAAAAGACCACACTGGTGCCTAAGATCGAAAACGGAAAATGGAAGATGCTCGTGAAAATCGACGCGGAGGGAGACATCGTCCAAAACGGCACCAGCCTCAATCTGAACCAGCCCCATCAGATCGCCATAGCGGAAGAAAGCATGCGCGAGGATATCGAAGCGAGGGTGCGGTTTGCGCTGAAAGAATTGCAAGAAGAGCTTCAGGTGGATATCGTGAATTTCGCCCGGCAGTTTCATCGCGCCTACCCGAAAGAATTTGCGGCTGTGCGAGCGAACTGGAACCAGGTATTTTCCGAAATCGAAGTGGAAATGAAAGTGAATGCTTCGATCAGACGGCCCGGCCTCATTGCTGTTCCTGCCGGACTTCCCCCCTCTGAGGTGAAGCCATGAGGAGAGGACATCCAACCGCTCATGGGGTAACCGACAGAAAAGAAACCAGGCTGATGCCGCAACTTGCCGGCATCAGCCTGGTTTTTTTTGGCAGGAGGGGTTGCCCGCAGCGGAGCGGATCGGTAAGATAAGAGAATGACATGTGGTCAAGGAAACAGAGAGGATCTGGTAGGTTCTATGGGACGAAAAGAACGAATAGCAGAACTCGATCTCATTCGCGCCTTTGCTTTTCTCGCAGTCGTCTATCAGCATGTGATCGGCGTCTTTATCAGAGAGAAAGGCTTGAGCGAGCAAGCTGCTATCGTATACGGAATGTTGTTTCATCTGCTAAAATTCGCCGTTCCGGCGTTCGTGTTTATTACCGGACTGGTCTTGTTTTACAACTATTACGAAAAAGTCAACTATCTTGCTTTCCTGCGCAAGCGGATCACGGAAATTGTGGTTCCGTACGCGATCTGGTCGGCGATCTACCTGACGGTGGTGCAGACGAAGCTGCCTGAAGCGGGCGGCGCGTTTTTCTGGCTGCTTTTCAAAAAGCTCGTGACGGGAACGGCGTCCTATCACTTGTGGTTTGTCGCGATGATCTTCCAGTTTTATTTGCTCTATCCGCTGTGGCAAAAGGTATTTCGATGGTTGCAACGCCTGGCGGCTGGTCGCCTCCGGTTTTTCGCGGTCGGTGCGGTTGTCGCTTGCGTGTATGCAAGCTTGATGTGGTTTTCCGCCCGCTATATTCCGGCGCACCCGGGCGACTTTGACGGAGGTTGGCTGGAGACGTTTTTTATCAAGTATCGCGATCGCAACAGCTTCTACTATTTTGGCTACTTTTTGCTCGGCGGCGTGGCTGCCGTGGCCCTTCCGGCTTTCCGGGACAGTCTCCGCAAGCGCTGGCCGCTGATCCTGGGAGCATGCTGTCTGCTGTACGTCTGGATTGGCTACGAGCTGTTTCGCGACTCCGGCAGCGGCACCATCAATCTGAATGTAGCGACGTCCTTGAAGCCGTCCATGTTTTGGTACACGGTCGCTTCGCTCTTGATCGTCTACGGCCTGGCGCTCTGGATCGGGAAAAAGCAAGCGGCTTGGGTGCACTGGCTGGGGCTTGTCGGGAAATATTCGTACGGCGCGTATTTGATGCACGCCCTGATCCTGACCTACGTAATGAAGGGGCTGCGCGGCATCGGGCTGTTTCACACCGGGATCATCGGCAGCCTTGTCGTTTTTGCCGTTTGCGCCATCGGCTCGTTTTTGCTGTCGTACGGGTTGGGCAAACTGCCTTTTGGCGCCCTTTTCGTGGGGGCGGCCGAGAAAAAGCAAAAGCGGGCGAGCGAGCCTGTACCCCAAAAGCTGCAAAACGCCGGGTAGCGCGACAACGCAAGCGTTTTGGCCGTCCACAGGCAGGAAGCTGGTGGGTGAAAAGACAGCCCCGAGTCGCGTCGGAAAAATGGGCGCTTTGCAAAAAGCGACGCATCAAAAAAGCGTTTTGGCACTGTAGCCAAAACGCTTTTTGCTATCCAAGGAGATTGTTATTGGGTCAAGGCTTTCTCCAAATCTTTGACACCGCTGTAGATCAAATCGAACAAGTCGTCGATGTTGTCTTCCTCGATGCACGAAAAAGCGATGCGCAGATCGGTTTGGCCGAGAGCAATCGTACCTACGCCGTATTGCTCCAAGAGGTGCTGGCGGAGTGTCTCCGCATCGACCGTTTTCAGCTTCAGGCACATGAAGTAGCCGGAGTTGAATGGATAGTAGCTCCACGCGTCGTCGTATTTTCCGCTGTCGAGCAGTTGTTTGACACGGTTGGCGCGCCCTTTCATGATGGCGTATTTCTCCTGCTTCTGGGCCTTGAACTCCGGAGAGGTAAGGGCGTGCAGGACGAAGGTTTGCGACGGGTGCGCTCCGCTGGAGATGGTCGCGCGGATGATGCCCAACGTTTTTTGCTCCAATGCGCTCAAAAGGTCGCTGGAAGGAGCGGCATACGTGATGAAACCTACGCGGAAGCCCCAGACGTACTCTTCCTTGGTCGCCCCGTCTACCTTCACGGGGAGAATGCGCGGATGCACGTTGCAGAGGCTGGGGAACAGCGACTCGTGCATGGAGTCCTCGAAGAACAACCCGAAGTACGCGTCGTCTGTCACCGCTACGATGTTGATGCCGGCTTCTGCGCCTTCCTTGAGAGCGGCGACGATTTGACGGCCTTCTTCAGCGCCCGGTGTATAGCCTGTCGGGTTGTTCGGGAAGTTCAGGACGACGATCGCTTTCCCTTTATCTTTTTGCGCCAGGATTGCATCGCGCAATCCGGTGGCATTAAATTTCATCTCATCATTATACAATGGATAGTAGACCATTTCGGCGCCACGGCGAATGGAGAAGGTCAGCTCGTAGTTTTCCCAGTTTTTATCCGGGATCACCACGCTGTCGCCGTTGTCCGCGAACAGGTCGGCCACGATGCTGAGCCCGTGCGTCAAAGCGTTGGTGACGATCGGGTTGCTGAAGGAACAGTTTGCCAGAGCAGGTTGTTCCTCGATCATTTTTTGCCGCCACGCCGCGCGCAGCTCAGGCTTTCCGGCAGGAGGAGCGTACTCATACAAATCCTTTGGCTGGTAGGCTGACAGATGATCCTGAATCACCTTCAAATGCATGGGTTGTCCGTTTTCCAGCGCGATGCCGATGGTGGCATTGTATTTTTTCGCTTTGGCTTTCGCTTCAGCGGATTGGCTCAGGATGCCCTCTTTTGGAAAGTAAATCAGCTTGCCGATCTGGGACAGCATGTCAAAAACGTGTGGATTTTCCCGCTGAATCGTGTCATTCAGCTGTGATGCCAGTGAATGCATGGTAGCCTCCTTCTTCCTTTGGAACATCTGGTACTCATCATCAATAAAGATAGCGCATCTGCATGCATTTGTCATCTAGCAGGCGGGGATTTTTCAGATTTTTGCACAGATTCCTTTGACAAACAAGGAAAACCTTTGCTACGGTGATAGCACATAGAGGAGCAGGAGGGATGACGATGGCAGAACGGACGATCGTACGGCTGGGTGATCCGATGTTGCGCGAAAAGTCAAGGCGAATTTCATTCATGACTCCTCATACGGAAACGATTGCGGAAGACATGCGGCATACGCTTTACGCGAAGAAGGGACGGGCCGGATTGTCGGCCATACAGATCGGCATCCCGCTGCAATTGATTGTCCTGGACGGCGGCAAAGGTCTGATTGAGCTGATGAACCCCGAAATCGTGGAGACGAGCGGCGTGCAGGTGGGCCCGGAGGCTTGCCTGTCCATTCCCGGCGTAGTAGGGATTGTCAGCCGCTCGCGCTATGTAAAAGTGAAGGCGTACAATCGCAAGGGCCAGCCGTTCGAGCTGGAAGCGGAAGATTTTCTCGCACGCTGCGTGCAGCATGAAATGGACCACCTCGAAGGCATTCTGTTCATCGACCATGTCGAAGCGCTGTACTCTGCCAAAACAGGAAAGCCGCTCAAGCCCAAACAAGCCAATGCCATTCTGGCATACAGAAGAGACACGTACCGCCAAGCATAGAGCGTCCGACAGCCATAAGGAGAATGACGACATGAAGCGTTGGAACATCGTACTGACAGGATTCGGAACCGTAGGCAGGGAGATTGCGCGGCTCCTCGAACAACGCCGGGACAGATACCGTCAACTGTACCAGGCAGACGTCCGGCTGGTCGGGGCCGCCCGATCGACCTGTGCGCTCTACGATCCTGAGGGTCTGCCAAGAGAGCAGTTGGAAGCGTTTGCCCAGCGCAGACAGCCAGATCGTCCGGGGTGGGACGCAACGGAGTGGCTGTCGACCGTGGAAGCGGATGTACTGATGGAGGCGGGGCCGTCTGATGTTCAGACAGGAGGGCCGGGGTTACGCTATCTCCGTCAGGCGCTTGCCAGTGGCATGCATGCGATTGCCGTGTCGAAAGGCGCGCTCGTCGTCGACTACGCAGGCTTGTCAGCCCTGGCCAAAGCAAAGGGCGTACAGTTGAAGATCAGCGGAGCAACAGCGGCCGCCTTGCCGACGATCGACCTGTTCGCCTACAATCTGGCGGGCTGTGAAATCAAGCAGGTCGAAGGCATATTTACGGGAACGGCCAACTTTGTGTTGACCAGCGTCATGGAGGAAGGAATAACGAGCGAGGAAGCGATTCGCCGGGCGCAGCAAATGGGCATCGCCGAACCGGATCCCGCCTACGACATCGATGGCTGGGACACGGCAGCGAAAATCGCCATTTTGGCCAACGCCGTGTTCGGCGCAAAGATCAAGCTATCCGATATCCCGCGGGCAAGCATCCGCGACTTGTCCCCGGCACAAATGGCGGAGTGGAAACGCGCTGGTCGGATGCCAAAGCTGATCGGCACGATCAGACGGACACGAGCCGGGGTAGAGGCAGCCGTCGAGCTTGTTGCCGTCGAAGCGACACACCCTTTTGCTGGTGTCAGCAAAACGACAAAAGCCATCCGCGTGGAGACAGACGTCATGGGCGAGTTGATGGTGGTAGGAGGGAAGTCGGATCCGGTAGCAGCGGCTGCGGCAGCGCTGAAAGATCTCGAACATTTGCTAAGCGGATAAGCTTTTCCCCCAGGCGTTGGAGGGGCGCTGTCATGCGCGGCTTCCAGCGTTCGGCAGGAATGAATCGGCACTCTTTTCGCACATACTAGGTAGGCACCACGAATCAAATAGCAGCGAGGGGGCCATACGGATGAATCAATCGTCTGATATCAATGCCGAACTGCAGCAAGTTTCTGCCTATCCAACCAAGCAGAAGATGAACCAGAAAGAAGTCGCTCTGTTTGACGAGCAGAAAGGTTGCGGCTGCACCCCCGAAGCGAAAAACGCGGCAACGACGGAGCAAGGATAGCTCCACACGAAAAAAGCCGGGCCTCTTTGTCCAAAGAGAACCCGGCTTTCGTGTAAAAAAGTCGATTATCCCGTAAATTCCTGAACCCAGTAACCGTTGGCGTAGCCGACGCCAATTTTGGTGAAGGCTGGATTCAAGATGTTTTTGCGGTGGCCTTCGCTGTTCATCCACTGGGTCATCACTTCTTGCGGACTGCGCTGCCCCATGGCGATGTTTTCGCCGGCTGTCATGTAGGTAATGCCGAATTGCTTCATCATGTCAAACGGAGAACCGTACGTCGGGCTGGTGTGGTCAAAATAGTTGTTGCTCGACATGTCCACGGCTTTCGCCAGAGCGACGTTGGACAGGGCGGCATCCATCGTGACAGGGGCAAGTCCTGCTTTGGCGCGTTCCTGATTCACCAGATCAGCGACCTGCTTGGCGAAGGCGACAGCCTGTGCTTGATCGGCCTGCTTCGCCGGAGCGGTCGGCTTGGCAACGTTCTGAGCAGGCTTTGCCGGTGCTTGCGGCGCTGGTTGCGCAGGCTTTTGCGTCGGCTGTTTCTGCACAGGTTGCGCAGGCTTTTGTATTGGCTGTTCTTGCACAGGTGCAGGATACACAGGAACAATGGGTTGTGGTTGCAGAACGTTTGGCGCAAAAGGAAGCTGAACCACAGAAGGGATCCATTGAACATACATTTTGTATGGTGTTCCGGTCGGTACCGGGCAATTTGCCGAGGCAGAAGCGGATGGGGCAAAACCGGTCAAAGCCAAGCCCAATCCGAGAGTCATCGCGATGGTAGGAACTCCAAAACGTTTCATGCTCACATCGTCTCCTTTTTTTGGCCTACGAGGTTAGTTGTCGGATTCGGATTGAGGAAACAACCCTACGCTCCTGCGAGCGATTCACCCCTGAGCGGATGCTGGATCCACAAAAAAATCCCCCGCACTTCCAACAAGGAAGTTTCGGCTTATTGGTTTGGCATGACCTAGAATAGCAGACCCTTTCCCCGAAAAGAAAGGGGCAATATCTGCCAAACCGCGAAAAACGCCGGGGTTATCGGGCTGAATCGTTCTCTTCTTCCGGCTGGTTCCATGCCGTCAATCCCCCGCGCAGCGCCTTTGCTTCATATCCATGCGCACGCAGCAGAGCAGCCGCTTTTTTCGCTTTGTTGCCCGTTGTACAAATCGTGATAATCTGGGCCTTTCGTGCGATGGATTCGATTTCTTCCGGAACGGGCTTGTCTTGTTCGCGCATACGTACATACGGAACGTTTTTGATTGCAGCGAATTCGCTTGTGAGAGTGCCCGCCTGGAATTTTGCCTCGTCGCGGACGTCAAGAATGAGTACAGGAGTGCGTTTTTTCCACAGCTCGATGACCTCCTGTTTCGTCCATGTGTCTGTTTGCATTCGCAATCCCTCCCGCGTTTATTGTAACAGATGCCTTCTTACGCAGGGTAGGAAAGAATGGTTGATTTTTACGAGTGGGTTATGGTAAAATGAAAATGCTACTTGAATACTGGAGCCTAATTCTTCGAGGTGCATGCTGATGGATAATGTTTTTGAATTCCCGATTCACACTGGCGCGGTCATCGGAGCCGCAAGGATGGAAGAGAGGAAGGGCTTTCGTCGTTTTCGGTTTTCAAAAGGCTTTAACATGGCAGTTCCGTCCTGTAACACTTTCATGTTATCGAAGTAGATCGAATTCACGTATCATGAAGGCGTATCGCAAGTCTCGCTGTGGGGTATTTCTTCATGATATGTGAGCTTTATTTGCTTCGGTAAATATGACTAGCATATTCAAAAATTAACTTTTGGAGGTTTTCTCATGCAAGCAAACGGAACGGTAAAATGGTTTAACGCAGAAAAAGGGTACGGCTTCATTCAAGTAGAAGGCGGAGACGATGTATTCGTACATTACAGCGCTATCCAAGGTGACGGCTTCAAAACTTTGGAAGAAGGCCAACGCGTTGGGTTCAACATCGTGACAGGCAACCGCGGCCCTCAAGCGGAGAACGTAGAAAAAGTGTAAGTCTCCTTGACCTGAAGAAAAAACTGTCCGTCAGCGGGCAGTTTTTTTTTCGCCACTCCATACACGGATTGTTCTCTTGCGGCGCTTTGGCCCGCCTGGGACCGGATGACATCCTGTATGCTGGTCTGTATCTCGGTTCGGATGAAGCAAGCGTTGTGTGCGTATGGAACGGTTGTTGACGACGGCATGGGCCGCTCGGCGACACGCGGTAGACGTCGGAAATGTTTTCTTTCCGGCGTCTTTTTTTTTGCCCGTTTTTGAAACGATTCAGCTGTTTCGGGTCCCACATCGTGTCAGGCATGAATCAAGCCAAGAAAAAAGAACTATGGGAGAAAGCCATAGTTCTTTTTACACGGGAGAGCGCGAATTACAGGCAGCCATCGACTTCTACCGTGAGCAGTTGGCTAGGCAGCACAGACAGACCGTTGACTTGACCGCCACCGATCGAAGTACGGCCATACGTGGTCAAAAGTACGTTTTCACGGTTGCCGTTGCGGCCTACAGTCAGGCGCACTTCGTAGTGGTTGGTGGCAGCGACAGTCGCATTCAGCGCAACCCGTGTGTTTGCTGCCAGGGTTTGTGTGACGTCGAGCAGCGAACCTACCGGATTGGTTTGCGTGACCGCTGTGCCCCAGTCCAGAACCTGCACGCGCACCTCGACTGGCTCGTTGTTGAGGTTGACCAAATCGATGTGGGCGGTAAGCGCTGTGTTCAGGTTGTTTTGCAGAATGCCAGTTGTTTGTGCGAGTGTTCGTCTTGGTCTTGGTCTTCCACCCCCTCGGTCGCTGGTGCTTTCAAACTCCATTTCAGACATCCCTCATCACTCCATTTCTTGTTGTTTTAACTAGTGGGACAATACTACAATATGAGGTCTTGTCTCCTGATGGAACGGCGAACGTAAGGGGACGAGTAACCATTTCTGATAGAAAGCGATGGAGGGAGAAGGGAAGCTTCCAGATGAAAACAACGAGACGATGCGGTGCGGCAGGCTCGCAAACGTCATCTCCCTGTCGTTGCCAGCGACAGCCACATGCTACCTGGAATGGAATCATTTTGTCATTCCTGCTACAATAGAGAGAGTCCCTTCGGGGGCTATTTTTCTAAGGAGGTTTTGTTCGATGAAACGATGGGCCTGCATCAAACTCGTCTATGAAAAGCAACTGGGGGGTGACATCTATTATGAACCCTAGTATTTTGCAAGGCACGAGAAAGCATCTGATTCACCAGCTTGTCTTTTTCGATGAGCAATATTCGCTTTTTTTCGATCAGTATGTCCGGGATTACGGCAGAGAGAAACAAATGGTTGACGATTGCATCCAGCGCTACAAACAGACGCTGGAACAACTGCTCGCCAAAGACGACAGCGCGCTGTATGAATCGCTGAAGGCAGTGGCTTTGCTTGGCAGCAGCGTGAGGGTGTTATTTGAAGAGGATGGCTTTGAGGAATCATTCACGGTGGTGTTTCCTACCGATAGTGATCCGGATCACAACAGAATTTCATTCTTGTCGCCCATCGGCAGACAGCTGTTGCTGACCGCTCCGCACAATCGTATTGTTCTGGAGAGTCCGGTTGGCAGGCAGCAGGTGCTGGTGCGGGAGATAAGCTTTACATATATGGGCGGTTTTTCAGTCCAGTAGACAAAGCGGAAGAGAAAGGCGCTAACGGTTCGGTTAGCGCCTTTTCTTTTTCCGGCTGGCTGGATGCGGAAGACGCGAGCGAAAACGCCAAAAAGAAAGACAGAGGATGATCCGATCCTCTGTCTACAGCTGTCTACAGCGAAGCTTGCCCGTCTTCGTAATTGAACTGCCACTCAATGCCGAACTTGTCGACGATGCTGCCGTAGGCTTTGCTCCAGAACGTCTCTTGCAGCTCCATGCGAACCGTTCCGCCGTCTTTTAATTTCTCGAAGCTGCTTCTCAGCACGTCGAGATTGTTGGTGACGACCGCCAAGCTGAAATTCGTTCCCGCCGCATACGGCATCCCTGGGAACGAGTCGGAAAACATCACAGGGCTGCCACAGATGAGAAGCCGCGTGTGCATGACGAGCTGTTTGGCTTCTTCCGGCAGCGGATAATTCGGGTCTTGCGGGGCATCGCCATAGGTCATGATTTGCGGTGCTTCCGTTTGGAAGACCTGGGCGTAAAATTGGACGGCTTCCCGACAATTTCCGTCGAAGGTGAGGTAGGCGTGGACAGGCATCTGTTTTCCTCCTTGTAGGTGTGCTTTCCCATTCCATTCTAGGATGGAAGCATTTTCAAGCAAATATACATGAGGCGTTCCCCCGGAACAGCCCACGTCCAACTCCTCATGCTCACCGCGAATAAACCGCCTGGTTCAGCGAGCTTGGCCGACCGAGCAAAAATCCTTGGCCGATGGGAACGCCCAATGCGGTCGCGACCGCCAGATCGTCGGGTTCCTCCAATCCTTCCAGTACCAGATGGGAGTGGCCCAGGCAGAAATCGACGAACAGGGAGACGATCTTCTGCTTGCTCGGACTGAGCGCCAACTGATTGCCAAAGTAGCGGTCCAGCTTCACAATGTCCGGCTCGTAATCTACGATCTTTCGCAAAGACGCCGCACCCGAGCCGACATCATCGAGCGCGATCAAATAGCCGTACGCACGAAGGTCGCGAATTTTTTGCCCGAGAAGCCGAATATCCCACATCTTCTCTTCCTCTGTCGCCTCGTTGATTTCCAACACGATTCGCTGGTAGCAGGCGGGATGCGCGTCCGCCATATCCGCCAGGAACGCGCAGAAGCCCGGGTGCAGCAAGGTAGAAGGAAACACGTTGAGAAACAAATAGGGCGTGTGCTGCGTTTTAGACGCATCGGCAAAATAGGAGGAAACAGCTCCGCGCATCGCGATCGTGTCCAAATCGTACAGGTAGCCGCTTTGGCGGGCCGTCTGAAAAAGCCGCTCAGGCGAAGCACCCGAAGAGCAGCGTAGCAGAGCTTCGTATCCGAAGCATTTTCCGTTCGTCAGCTCGACGAGTGGTTGAAAAACGGAATAATGCGCCGTTGGCTGGATGGAGTCGGTCATGAAAAGGGATTCCCTCCTGATTAGGAGTATGCAAACAGGCCCCCTCGTCAAAAGGAGCTACGAAAAAATGATTTTTCTCCAAAGAAGATTGTTTCGTTCATGAAAGGTTGAGTTGAGCTAATTCTACAACACGATAAAGAATTTGGCAATTAAGTTTACCAGAGAAAAAATTTTTGCCTATATACAAGTTTTCTTGATCGTCGCCCGGAGTAGGGGGAACCAGCAGCGTTTTCCGGCGAAAGCGTTGCATGGCCGCCATGACGGATGCCTGCGAAGAACGAAAGCCAGGCTCCCCCATCGAGAGCTGCCAAACAAGGACAGACGACTATACCCAAAGGGCACGGTAGGGCGTATGAATATAGAGCGAAGAGGTGACGTTGGCAACAACGAAAGAGAGGAGGTTGCAAATGGCTGTCCCCCATCCGAAACGAGCATCGACGAATAAGCTGCCTTTTTTAAACCACCTGCAATTGCAGCGTGCCCCCAAAAGCCCCCAGCCCAAAATTTTGCGCGTAAAGCAAGTGGCGAAGAAGGAGCGAACGGCTGACAAGCATCCGCCGCTGCGACCGAGAGGAAGCAGGATGGCAAAGGGCAAAGGCCCTCTCGTCCGTGACCAGGCCAGGCAAGAGCGAAGGGGAGGGAAGACGGTTGTCAAAAAGCTGCCCGGGAACAAGTCGCTCTGGAGCCAATCGTCATGGTCGAAGCCGAAACGCCTGCGGACGCCTGCTTTCCCCTCTGCAACGACAAACGAGCAAAGCGAATGGAGCGACCTGACCGAGCATGAATCTGCCGCGATCAAGGTTGACTCTGGCTTGGCTTCCTTGGCTGCGAATCCCCCTGCCGCTGAATCTGCGCAAAAGCAGCCAGCGCTCAGGCAGCAGACGAACGCCGGAAACAACCAGGTGGTGTTTGCCGATGTTGCGTACACAGAACAGACAGATCGTTCCTATGTGCAAGTATCGGTGCTGGAAGAGGTGTGGGAAGTGAACTGGGTACACGCGATCCAGGCATGCTGGAAGCAGGAGTGGCTGGAGATTCACCCGCAAATCGCGATGGATGTACAGGAGGCGCGGCATGAGAACAACGGACGCGTAGTCTGGGTCCGTGGCGAATTTGAGTTGACCGGCTACGGAACGACGGGAGAGGGGGGGAAAGTCGCGCATGAGACGCTGCGCCTTCCTTTTACCTCTACTGTCTTGCGCCCCCCTGTTGCCGATGAAAACACGAATGCGAGCAGGCATTTCGACAGCGCCTTGTCCTTGCAGGAAAAATGGATCGAGACCGGAGACTGGAAAGTGAGCCTGATGTCCGAGCCGTTCAGGCAGCACGGTGTGAGCGCACAGGATTACAGCGGAGTGGTGATCGTAAGCGGGCGAATCTGGTGGTTTCGCAAGCAGCTGGTTCCGTTGCGCGGCTTGGGCGATGGGTGAGGGATTCGTTTGGCAATGGCATGCCCGTCCATGCAACGATACGATGGAGTCGGATGCACAGTTGGCCTGTCCAAGGCGGGTATCCAGCCGCGCTAGATAGTTACTTAGGTAAATATAAGCAAAAAATGGGTAAATCACACTCGACAACAGCCAAGTCCTTTGCGAAGGCCAGGCCATACAATGAATGGTAAGATGACGCACGGAAAAGGAGGCGATCAACAGCATGGGAAAACACAACGATCCCAAAGAAAGCAAGTTCAAAGTCGAATATGTTTGCGATGACGACAAGCACGAGCACAAAGACAAAGATAAGGACAAGGACAAAGACAAGCATAAGCACCCACATAAGCCCAAAGACAAACACGAGCATGAACACAAGCATAAGCATGAATGCAAATGCGAGCATGAACACAAGCACAAGCCTGACAAGGAGCACGGCCACGGCAAGCCTGTCTCCTCATCCTGCGGCGTGGAACATGTACGCGTGTTCGGCTCCAGCACGGAAGCCACCGTCTTTCCGAAGACGATCAAGGTGCCCGTGACGCTGGCGGAAATTTCTGTCGTAGTTTGTGTGGAAGCAGATATCCAACTGGAAAAGCCGGCGCTGGAAATCATTCGTACGTGGAAAAGTGTCATTCTAGAACAGTGCGAGCTCGTTCCGACATTCAATCCGTACGTGGCAAAACTGTTCGGGAGCGGCTTCATCCGCAAAAATATCGAGTACGCTACGGCCGATCATGTTTCCGGAAGCGCGGTTTGCGGAGACATTCGCCACATCTCTGCGCTGGTGCCCTTCGATTTTTGCGCAGACATTACCTTTCCGGCCAGCGGACCGTCCCTGCAGCTTACCCCTGATTTCTCTTCGTCCGGCGAACTCGCCAACAAAGCGGGAACAGGTGCGCAGCTGAACATGGGGCTGTTCGGCAATCGGCAGGTGTACAACGAAAAGCCGCACTGTGAGCTGGTGTACTCGGAATTTACCGAGCTGGACATCGGGCAAGAGAAGGGAAAAGGGCATTGCGCCGAGCATTCCTTTTCACATGTGCGCGAGAAAATCGTCCTGAAGCTGGGGCTGAAAGTCTTGCAAGATCAGCAAGTGCCGCTGCCAGGGACGACACCTCCGCCAAAACCGCCTTATTCGTGCAAGTAACGGTAGCCAGGAAAATCACAAAAAGGAAGAGGCGATTGCGAGATTGCCTCTTTCTTTTTGTGGTGGCAAGGTTCGAAACAAAAAACAAGAGGAATGCAAGGGCCACCCTTTACATACAAAAAGGAGTGGGCATCGAGAGGACCACACCGAAGAGCTTCCGCCTACACCCGCGGCTTTTCTGGAGAGCGGCGTTTTTCGCTTGGCTGGGGGAGGTGCTTTCATCCAGGCCAAAGCTAGCAGAGGGTGACGGTAGTCCAGTAGAAGTGAATTTATTTTACGAATCAAATAAATCGGTGACGATCCTCATACATTTTTTTCAAGGGGGCCTAGCGCTTCGGGCAACTTTTTTCCTCATTTTCCAACATGTAACTGGGTCTTTGGAAGGAGATGAATCAGGGGGGGTGTCCTGAAAACAGGCGAAACAAAGGATTTTTCGAACAGTCCCGGCAAGGATCTTCTGGAAGAAATGTGTGTCGAATGGTTGAAGAAAAAATTACCACTTTCCTAATTGACAATAAGAATCATTATCAAATATTATGTATTTGCAACATTCATATAGTGAAAATGATGATTGCGTGACGACATCAAAAGGAGAAGGTGCTTGTAATGATTCCATCGAACCTGGAAGGAACTGGGGGAAGAAGCATGGCTTCTGATTCTATCGTTTCGTGCGTGGGGAACACCCCCCTGGTTAAGCTGAGCCGTCTGTTCGCGCAGCACGAGGTTGAAGTTTTTGCCAAGCTGGAGCTGATGAATCCCGGCGGAAGCATGAAGGATCGCCCGGCTCGCTACATTATCGAGCAAGGATTGCGAGACGGCACGATTCATAAAGGCACACATTTAATTGAGAGCACTTCCGGAAATCTCGGAATTGCCATCTCGATGATCGCGCGGGTTTACGGACTTGCGTTCACATGCGTCGTCGACCCGAAAATCACAAAGACGAACCTGACGATCATCAAGCAGCTCGGCGCCAACATTGAGATGGTGCAGGAGCCTGACGATCAGGGCGGTTATTTAAAAACGCGGATCAAACGTGTCAAAGAACTGGTGGCAACGATACCGAATGCCTACTGGATTAACCAATATGCGAATGAAAACAACTGGAAGGCGTACTACCACGGTACCGCAAGCGAAATCGTGGAACAGACCAACGGCAAGGTCGACTATCTGGTCATGGCCGTGAGTACGACGGGAAGCATCCTCGGAACTGCGCGCAGACTGCGGGAAGCGAATCCTCATTTGAAGGTAATCGCCGTGGATGCCGTCGGTTCGGTCATTTTCGGAGCGCCTCCAGCGCCGCGCGAACTGCCCGGCATCGGTTCCAGCCGCGTACCCGAGCTGTTCAAGCGGGAAGAAATCGACGACGTCATTTTTGTCGATGACCGAGAATCCGTGCGAGGTTGCCAGGAGCTGCTCGCCGCTGAAGGAATTTTTGCGGGAGGCTCGTCCGGTTCCGTCATCACGGCGATTCAAAAAATCATCTCCACGCTTCCGGCCGGTTCGCGCGTCGTGACGATTTTGCCAGATAGAGGCGAACGTTATCTCGACAGTGTGTATGACGAAACGTGGGTAGAAACACTCAAAAAACCAGCTGTAACGGTATAAAAAAAGGAGCGAACACATACGATGTCCAGCCAACCATCCATCCTGTATTTGTCCAAGTCCGATATTGCAAAATTGGGAGGAGATTCCTCCGATCTGTACGTGACCGCCGTAGCACGAGCGTTGGAACTGCATGCGAAGGGCGATTTTGTCCAGCCCCTGAAGCCGTACTTGCGTGTCAATGAAGCCAACGGTCATATTGCAGACCGGATTATCGCCATGCCGGCGTATGTCGGTGGCGAAGCGCCTGTCTCCGGACTCAAATGGATCGGCAGCAAGCACGACAACCCGAGCAAACGGGGACTGGAACGGGCCAGCGGATTAATCATCCTGAATGACCCGGTCAGCAACTATCCGATTGCCGTTATGGAAACAAGCCTGATTAGCGCAATGCGTACTGCTGCCGTGACGGTGATCGGAACGCGCTATCTCGCCAAAAAAGATTTCCAAACCGTGGCGTGCATGGGATGCGGCGTCATTGCCAGCACACAGCTTCGCTCCATGCTGGAGCAATTCCCGCAAATTTCGACGATCTATCTGTTTGACCTGAACAGCGACTCGGCTCGCCGATTGGCTGGCCAATTGCGCGAGAAAGCTCCATCCGTGGAAGTCGTGATTGCGACAAGCGCCGAGCAGGCGGTGCGCGCAGGGGAAGTCATCATCACGTGCACGGTGGTCGACAAGCCGTACATCCCATTTGAATGGCTGCAAAAAGGAGCGTTTGTCAGCAACATCTCGATCATGGATGTACATAAAGAGGTCTTCCTCCAGGCAGATAAAGTCGTAGTCGATGACTGGGATCAGTCAAACCGGGAGAAAAAAGTGATTAACCAGCTCGTTCTGGAAGGATCGTTTTCCCGCGAACAGCTGCATGCCGAGCTGGGAGAAATTGTGCTTGGGAAAAAACCGGGCCGTGAATCCGACGAGGAGATTATTCTCTTGAATCCAATGGGGATGGCTGTCGAGGATATCGCAAGCGCCTATGAAATCTACCAAAAAGCGGTTGCAGAAAACGTAGGTACCCGACTGCCTCTGTAAGGAGCGAGAGGAGAGAAGCTAGCGATGCAAACGGATTTGCAGGAAAAAGAGCAGCTGCTTTTGCAAAAAGCCGAGCAACTCGTTTTTTGCGACCTGATCAATGCGCTGTTGCAGGAAAATCTGGCCGGTTTGCTCGATCGGGCACGAATCGAGCGAACCTGGCCGGGTCCGTCCGCGCATGAATGCAGCGCGCTTACGGAAAACGAACAATATTTGCGTCTGCCGCTCGACCCACAGCGCAGTCTGGTCGTTCGCGTCAAAGCCGCATCGTTTATCCAGCCGTACAAAATAAGCAGGCTGCCTGTCGTATTGGTCGATCAACGGGAAAATCGCGTACAGGAGCTGGACCCGATCTCGTTCATGCAGCTGTTCGCCGATTCGCTTCCCGCGGCTGAGCGTGCGGCAAGCTTGCCCAATTTGCAAGACTTTCAAAATGAATTGAGAGATTCCATCCGGCATACGGCGCTGTCTATGGCCAGTCTGGAACACCGCGATTCCAGCCACGGCGACTCGGCTCTCTTGCAAGCGGAGCGCTTCTCCGCCATGCGGGATCGGCCCTTCCATCCGACGTCGCGGGCGAAAAGAGGCTGGAGCGACGAGGATTACCAAACATACAGCGCGGAGTACGGGAAGGTGTTCGGGCTGGATTGGCTCGCGGTTCGCCGCGACTACATCCAGGCAAGTACAGACCGAGCGATTGCAGACTTTGTGTTGGACGACAGAGAAAAAGCGAGCTTGCACCAGGCGGCACGAGAAGCCGGAATCGACGAACAGCGCTATGTGCTGATGCCGGTTCACCCTTGGCAAATGGACCACGTCCTGCCCGCTTTTTACCGCGAAGAACTGGAACAGCGCATCTGCGTGCCGGTCGTTCGGGGATTGGGCGCGTTTCGCCCGACCTCTTCCGTGCGGGCGATGATCCCTGCCGGCCGCGAACGCTATCACGTCAAGGTGCCGATCGGCATCTATTCCCTGGGGGCGCTGCGCCTGTTGCCTCCGCGCTATTTGTACAACGGAGCCAAGGGGCAGCAATTGCTGGAAAGCGTCATGGAAAAAGACGCCGAGCTGAAAAAACGGCTACGTCTGTGCGACGAAACGAACTGGTGGGGGTACTCGGACGCGGCGGCCGATCCGTTTGCGGATAAGCCCGGACATTTGGCGTGCCTGATTCGGGAATACCCTACAGAGCTGCTTCATGACGATGCCGTGCAGTTGATCCCGATGTCTGCCCTGGCTGTCGTCGATCCGCAGGGGAAAAACCCGGTGTTTGCCGCATGGCTGCGGGCGCGCTTCGGCGAAAATGCGGGAGTGGCAGAGGTTCTGCAACTGTTCCGAGAAATTGGCCACATGCTGATCGACACGTCGCTGCGCTTGTTCCGCTACGGAATCATGCCGGAAATTCACGGGCAAAACGTCATCCTGATCGTGCGCGATCAGCGGACATCAGGTCTTTTGCTGCGCGACCATGACACGATCCGGCTGCATCTGCCGTGGCTTGCGGCAGAAGGCTTGCAGGAGCCTGCGTACCGGATCAAGCCGGGAACGCCGAACAGTCTGATGAATGAGACGCCGGAACAACTGCTCTCCTATTTCCAAACACTCGGGGTGCAGGTCAACCTGTATGCCATTGTCGATGCGCTGATGACCACATATGGCATCGAGGAAGCCGACTTCTGGCGCGTAATCCGCGCAGTCGTGCGCGAATCGCTGCAAGAAGCAGGCTTGCCAGAGCCAGTGAAAGGCGTCTGGAGAGCACAAATGCTGGAGGCCGAAACGTGGCCGATCCGTCTTCTGTTGACGCCGCTTTTGAAGCGAACCGATTCTGGCGGAGGGAGCATGCCTGCCGGAGTAGGCAGCACAAGCAATCCGTTGAGGCAGCTCGAAGCAGACGATGAGTAGCGCGGTTTCCTTTGCCCGGAGCTTTCGTATCTTGTGGGCCGGACAATTTTTCTCGACGTGCAGCTTGACAATTATTGTCCCCTTGCTCCCCTTTTACATGGCGGAGCTGGGGGCAACCCTTCCCGAAGAAAACCGGATCTGGACGGGAGTGGCGCTCGCCGCTCCCGCGGTGACGATGTGCCTGTTTTCCCCGCTCTGGGGCCGATATGGCGATCAGGTAGGAAAAAAGTGGATGGTTGTGCGCGCATTAGTGGGTATTTCGATCAGTTTACTGTGGATGGGTCTGGCTAGTTCGCCGCTCGTGTTTGTGCTGGCGCGGCTCTTGCAAGGTGCTTTCGGCGGTGTCGTCGATGCAGCGGCTGCTTTTGCCGGGGCACAGGCGAGCGAAGGAACGAAAGGTCGCGCTTTGGGCAATCTGCAAAGCGCGACTGCCGCCGGGTCCCTTGCCGGGCCGCTCATCGGCGGACTGCTCTCCGACTGGTTCGGAATGGCGACGATTATCATGTGGAGCGCTCTTTTTACTGCGCTGTGCAGCATCGCGGCGGCATTGATCCTGCAAGAGCCGTCCCGTCATACGAATCAGGCGCGTCGCGAAAGTTTGCCGATTGCCCGTGCGTCCCTGGAAATCCTGCGTCATGCCCGGATCCGAAATATGCTCGTAGCCGGAATACTCGCCCAGTTTGGCGTGTACGGCCTGGTTGCGATTTTTGCTCCCCATGTGGAGGGAATCGTGGGAAGCGCGTATGCGGCTTCCTGGGTGGGAGTGCTGCAGGCCGTGACCTGGAGTGCGACCTTTTTGGCTGCCCCGTGGTGGGGACGGCTCAATGACAGGAGACGCATCGAGAAAAATGTGTGCCTGGCCTTGTTCGGCTGCGGCATCAGCATTGTTTTGCAAACATGGCCGACGGACGTTCTCTGGCTTTTGCCGCTTCGTGCGCTGCAAGGCTTTTGCTTCGCCGCGCTCATCCAGTCGATCTTTCTTGTGGTCACGCTGGAAACGGACGAGAACCACCGCGGCGTCTTTATCGGACTGGCCAACTCGACGCTGACCGTCGGCCAAATCATCGGTTCTTTGCTGGGGGCTGGATTCGGTGCCCTGCTCTCGCTGGAATGGGCGTTTGTGGCGATGGGGATAGCGTTTTTGAGTGCGGCTGGCTGGCTTGTGCTCGCCGGTTCCCGTTACCGGCTGGCCCATACCGCTCTACCTTATCATGCCAAAGAGGTGAAGAATGAGTGACACTAGACACCGTGACAAACAGACGTAATCACGCCGAGACGGCAGCCATCGAGCGTCTTTTCAATGCTTATCTGCGCGAATCGGGCGTATTTGACCCGACCGTGCGCAGAGAGGACGGTTCGCTCGCCGACTTGCCGCAGGAGATCGTCTCGCAACTGGAGGCGGAAGGACTGCCGATGCGCGTGAAGCTGCCTGCGACGGCAGTGGAAATTGTGGGCTCGCTCACCTATTTCTCGGCTTTTGGTCATCATCGGTACGGCCATTCGCTATGGCTGTTGCAAGAGGGAGGAGAGAAGATCACCTCCGTTGCTTCCGCGAGCGAGCTGGCGCAGGCATTGCTGAATGAGCTGGCAGAAGCCGCGACGATCCCTCTGCCGAAAAGCGAACTGGTCGAAACGCTGCTCTCGCAGGTGGAAAACTCCGTGCAAAAGACGAACACGTATGTGGCGTACAGCTTGCGGGAAGGGCGCTCTCTGATGCAGGTGCAGGGAATCGAACGGTTTTTTGCAGCGGAGCAGGCGATGGTGTACGGGCATCCGTTTCATCCCACACCGAAAAGCTCGCAAGGCTTTACGGCCGAGGACATGACTCAATACGCGCCGGAGCTGGGCGCTTCCTTTGCCCTGCACTATTTCGCTGGCGCTCCGGAGATTGTCCGGGAAGTCAGCTTGACGGACCAGTCGTCTGGCCAAGACTGGATTCCGGCGGCGGTGTGCGAAGCGGCCAAGAGCAAGCTGACGGCTGCGCAGCAACACTACCGCCTGCTGCCGTGCCACCCTTGGCAGGCAGCGCATGTAAAAACCTGGCCGATCGTGCAGAGTCTTTTGGAAAGCGGCTTGCTGGTCGATCTGGGACCACTCGGAGACAAGGTGTACCCGACTTCATCCGTGCGAACCGTATGGGACCCGAACCATTCCTATTTCTTCAAGCTGCCGTTGAACGTCCGGATTACGAATTTCATTCGGGTTAATCCGCTCGATCAACTGGAGCGAACCATGGATGCCAGCCGCGTCATTCAGAAACTCGCTCCCGTCGTGCAAGATGCGTCGTTTACGATCTTGCAGGAAGCAGGATACCGCACGATTGCTCCGCAAGCTGTGACGCCAGAAGAACGGGAGAAGCTGATCGAGAGCTTCGGGGCGATCTTCCGGGAAAATCCCGTCGTGCTTCCGCTGGATAAAGACGTGCCGATTGTCGTCGCCTCTGCGCTGGAAGAACCGCCTCATGCCGCATGCGCGCCGATCATGGACGCGGTGCGGGAGTCGGCGAAAAAACAGCCGCAGCTCTCGCTGGCAGAGTGGCTGGACAAGTGGCTCAGGCAATATCTCGACATTTCGCTTCTGCCGCTTTTGCGTCTGTTCGTGCGATACGGGGTCAGCATGGAGGCGCATGTGCAAAACTCGATGGTCGCTTTCCGCGATGGCTGGCCGGTTCATTTTTACGTGCGCGATCTGGAAGGCGTCAGCATCAGCAAAGAGCGTGCCCAAGCGCAAGACATGTTCGGCCAATGCCTGGATGAAAACAGTCCGGTTCTTTACCCGGAGGAGGAAGCGTGGAGCCGCTTCCACTATTACGTCATGGTCAATCACGTTGGACATCTGATTTCCACGTTGGCGCACGGCAGCTCCGTTCCTGAGGAGAAGCTGTGGGCAATCGTCGGCGACGTGATCCGCTCCGCCGACTTTTTCCAGGAGGCAAAAGCCATGCTTGAAGAGTTGCTGGAGACGGAAACGCTGCCAGCAAAAGCGAACTTTATCAGCAGCTTCCAGCGTCGCGGGGAAAGACCTCTCTATGTCCCTGTTCCCAATCCGCTGGCGCAATCGAGGAGGAAAGTATGAAGCAGATACAGGCACCACATGATTTTGCCAAGCAGGCGGCTATTGTCGATGCCGCGATTCAATCCGAGCAATACCTCCGGGTGCAGCGAAGAATGTTCCGTCAACTGCTCGAAGCGTTGATCTACGAGGGCGTGGTTCCGGCAGAAAGCGCGGAGGAAGGTCGCGAAACCGTATTCCGGATCGCGGGCCAGACAGAGGACGGTGAACCTGTCACCTACCTTTGCCGCGGTCAGCGCCGCTTGACCTTCGGGCGCATTCGCCTCTTTGATGCCCCGATCATGCGCGTGGTCGGCGAAGCGAGCGAAGAGGCCCAGTCGCTTGCCCAATTCTTGTTGGAAGTGCGGCACGCGATGGGGGCAGACGAAGCGCGTTTGACGGCGTTTATCAACGAGCTGGAGCACACGCAGCTCAAGGATACCCTGGCCCAGTACCAGCGCGAGTGGAAAGGCGAGTCTTTTTCTCTCCGCGATTACGACGCACTGGAAGGCGAGATCATGGATGGTCACCCGTACCATCCCAGCTATAAGTCGCGTATCGGGTTTGACTACGACGACAACTACCAGTATGGTCCCGAGTTCAAGCAGGAGCTGACCTTGCTTTGGCTCGCTGTAGAGAAACAGCACGCCCGCTTCGCGATCTCTGAGCAGCTGGAGTATCAGCGTCTGCTCCGGGAAGAGCTGGGAGAGCAGCAGGTTGCCGCGTTTTCCCAGGTCATTCGGGACAGAGGGCTTGAACCGCACCACTATTGGTTTGTCCCGGTTCATCCATGGCAGTGGAAGAACATCGTAACGACCGCCCAATTGGAGGATTTGCGCCACAACCGCCTGATTTTGCTTGGTCCGGGGCAGGACGCTTATCGGCCGCAGCAATCTATCCGTACGCTGGCTAATGTCAGTGCGCCGCGCAAAGCGTATGTGAAGCTCGCCATGAGCCTGATTAACACGTCTACGGGGCGGATTCTCGCTCCGCACACCGTCGCGAATGCGCCGGTTATCTCCGACTGGCTGCACCAGATCGTTCAGTCCGATGCATTTTTGCGGGAGGAAGCCCGTGTCGTGCTGCTGCGCGAAGTGATGGGGATTTCGTATGACGCCCCGCCGCATTCCGCGCTCGTGCAGGCGAAATCGTACGGCGTGCTCGGTTGCATCTGGCGGGAGAGCTTGCATCCCCATCTGGAACAAGGCGAGCAAGCGCTGCCTTTCAACGGACTTTGCTCGCTTGACCGCGACGGCCGTCCGCTGATCGCGCCATGGATCGAAAAATACGGAGCAGAGGCATGGCTGACCCGGCTGTTTGAAGCAAGCGTGCTGCCGATTGTACACATGCTCTACGCACACGGAATCGCCCTGGAATCGCACGCCCAAAACATGGTGCTGCTCCATCGGGAAGGCATGCCTGTGCGGGTCGCGCTCAAAGACTTTCACGACGGCATCCGTTTTTCCAAACAACATCTTTCGGCACCGGAACGCTGCCCGGATTTGCTGGGAACACCCGAGTACCATGCCCGCGTGAATCGCAACTCGTTTATTGAAACCGATGATCTCGCTGCGGTTCGCGACTTTATGCACGATGCCTTTTTCTTCATTAATATCGGAGAACTGGCTTTATTGATGGCAGATGCTTTCGGTTTTTCCGAAGAACGCTTCTGGGAGCTTGTGCGCCACGTGCTGAAAGCCTACCAAGCGCGTCATTCGCATCTGGCGGAGCGCTTCTCGCTTTTCGACTTGTTCGTGCCTGCAATCGAGGTCGAGCAATTGGCAAAACGCAGACTGTTCCCGGACACGGAGCTGCGCGTGCACCAGGTACCGAATCCTTTGGCCGACAGCAGGCCGTAGCGCTCACACGAAAAGGAGAAGAGAGGAATTGCTGAAGGAAAATTCACTCAAGCGCAAGTTGCGCGAAGGCAAAGCCGTGTACGGGCTGTTTTGCTCGATACCGGCTCCCGTCGTCGTCGAGATGATCGGCTGCGCCGAATACGATTTCGTCATTATTGACACCGAGCATGTCCTCGTCAATCCAGAAACGCTGGAAAATATGATCCGGGCCGCGGAAGCCGCGCAAATGACCCCTTTGGTGCGCGTGGCGGACGCCATGCCCGGCACCATCCTGCGGGCACTGGACAGCGGCGCGCAAGGAATCGTGGTGCCGCATGTCGAGAGCAGAGAGCAGGCCGAGCAGATCGTCCGCAACAGCCGCTACTATCCGCTTGGTACACGGAGTTTGAACAGCGGGCGGCCTGGCGCTTTTGGCAAGAACGACCTGGTCGCTTACATGAAAAGGGCAAATGAGGAGATCATGGTCGTCCCGATGATCGAGAGCAGAGCAGGTGTCGAGCGCATCGCGGAAATTGTGGAAGTGCCGGGCATTGACATGGTCCTGGAAGGAGCGGCGGACCTGTCCCAGTCGTACGGCAGACCGTGGGACACGCGCGGCGAGCTTGTCAAAACAGCCCTGCAATCCGTGCAGGCTGCCGCTCACAGCCGCGGCATCCCGTACTGCGCGATTCCGCGGGTGGCAGAGGACATGGATCGGTGGTACGAACAAGGCGTTCGCGCTTACGTGTTGGGCGATGAGCGGGGCATTGCGTTTCGCGCGCTGCGCCATCAGCTGGGCACGCTTCGCGACAGAGAGCAGGAACAGATGAAAAGGGAGAGAGGCAATGAGTCAGGTCATTGATTACATCAAACGGACAAAAAACGTGAGCGCCAAGCCTTTTTGCGCCTATCTCTACGATTTGGATCACTTGAGAAGCCATGTCGCGTCAAAGGTAGAGTCGTTGCCAGAGCCATTCCAGCTGTTCTACGCGATCAAGGCCAACTCCGAGCCAGAGATTTTGCGTGCGCTTTTGCCATACGTACGCGGATTCGAAGTCGCGTCGATCGGCGAGGTTTGCAAAGTACGGGCGGTTTCACCGGATGTTCCGATTTTGTTCGGCGGTCCGGGAAAGACAAACGAAGAGCTGGAAGGTGCCATTCAGCACCGCGTCAGCCTGATTCACGTCGAGAGTCTCAACGAACTGCGGCGCCTGGATTTCCTGGCGCGCAAACACGGCGTGGTGGTCCCGATTTTGCTTCGGGTCAACTTGCGCGGGCCGTTTCCTTCCGCGACGCTTGCCATGGCGGGGCGTCCGACACAGTTCGGGATTGACGAGTCGCTGGTACCGGAAGCCATCCGTCTGGCGCTGTCGCTGGATGGCGTGAAGCTGCAAGGGTTCCATTTTCACTCGTTGTCCAACAATCTGGACGCAAGCAAGCACATCGAGCTTGTCGCGTACTATTTGCAGATTGTGGCCAAGTGGCGCGACAGGTTTGATCTGGATATTTCGTACCTGAACGCTGGGGGCGGAATCGGGGTCAACTACGCGGACTTGGAGCAGCAGTTTGACTGGCCGTTATTTGTTCAGGGGCTGTCTTCCCTGTTGGACGGCACGACGCTTCCGGTCCGGCATGTCTTGTTCGAATGCGGCCGATACCTAACCGCCGCTTCCGGCTACTATGCGGCGGAAGTGCTGGATATCAAGGAGAATCACGGGAAGACCTATGCCATCATCCGCGGCGGGACCCATCAGTTCCGGCTCCCGTCCTCGTGGCAGCACAGCCATCCGTTTACCGTTATTCCCATAGAGAAATGGGAGTACCCGTACGAACGGGCCGGGCATGAAAATGGCCCGATTACTGTAGTCGGCCAGCTTTGCACGCCAAAAGATGTACTGGCAAGCGATGTGTTTGTACCCTCGTTGCGGGTAGGCGACATCATCTGCTTCCAGTACGCAGGGGCGTACGGGTGGGCGATTTCACACCACGATTTTCTCAGTCATCCGCACCCTGACCATATTTATGTGGAGCAAGCCGGCATTCTAGCTTGAGGAGGAAAAGAAGAGTGAACCATGTTTTGTCTTCCATCCAGGTCGTTGACAGCGATCGGGTCTGCCTGCACGAAAATCATGAGCCAAACCGATTGGATGAAACGTGCAAGTCGATCTCGCAACAAGGGATGCTGCTCCATCCGCCAGTAGCCAGGCGCATGCAGGACGGCAGATACCTGATTTTGGACGGTGCACACCGGACGGCAGCTTTGCAAAAAATCGGCTGCCGCCGGATTCCTGTGCAAGTCGTAACCGATGCCGATTACCAGTTGGAGGCATGGGCACATCTGGTTCCGCTCGGGCCATGGCTGAATGGGCTGAACCAGAACGATTCCTTTCTGTGGAAAGATGAGCATCAGGGGGAGCAGGAGACTGTCGCCACCGTTATCTATGCAGACGGCAAAGAAAGATATGTGACCGCCAGCCGCAAGGGGATCGGCAGCATGCCTATGCTGAAGCTCTGGCATCAGATTGTCCAATCGTACAGCAGCGCTTATCCCGTCAGACGAATTCCCCAAGGAATGAAGGTGCTGCCTGAAGAGGGAACGGTTTGTCTGCGTTATCGCCCCTACTCTATGGAAGAAATCGAAGAGGTCGTGAGACAAGGACATGTCATGCCAGCGGGCGTCACCCGCTTTTTAATCAGCGGAAGGCTGCTGAACTTGAAAATTCCGCTTTCGTTGCTGCTTCACGCAACCTTTGACGAGCAGGAGTGGAATGAATACGTGAAGCATTGGGCGGGTTCGCTGCGCTTGTATGCCGAGACGGTTTATTTGAACGAAAAAGAGTTTATGAAAGTGCCGCAGCAAATCTAGGCGCATCTGGGGAAAAATCCCCGAAGAGCCGTCTCTGTCAGCAGGCTTGCTCTCGCAAAAAGACACCAGTTTATCAAGGCTGGTGTCTTTTTCGTGCAAATCCCGTGCATGTTTTTCCCTGCTCTTTTGGTAAAATGAACAGAAGGCGACAAATCCGACCAAAAAAGGAGCAATGGGAAACGATGACCCACGCACATAGAGAGGCAGGCTGGCATTTTGACAACAGCTACGCCAATCTGCCTGATACGTTTTTCACCAGACTGAATCCTACCCCTGTCCGTTCACCGAAACTCGTCGTGTTCAACCGTCCGCTGGCTGCTTCCCTTGGCTTGCAAGCCGATGCGCTCGATGGCGAAGAAGGAGCGGAGATATTCGCAGGCAACCGGATTCCCCCTGGCGCCAAGCCGATTGCCCAGGCCTATGCCGGGCACCAGTTCGGGCAGTTCACCATGCTGGGGGACGGCCGGGCGCTGTTGATGGGCGAACACATTACCCCGCAAGGCGAGCGGTTTGATCTGCAATGGAAAGGCTCGGGCCGCACGCCGTACTCCCGTCGAGGCGACGGCCGGGCAGCGCTCGGGCCGATGCTGCGCGAGTACATCATCAGCGAAGCCATGCATGGGCTTGGCATTCCGACAACTCGCAGCCTGGCGGTGGTGACGACCGGAGAGACCGTGATCCGCGAAGACGATCTGCCCGGAGCGGTTCTCATGCGTGTCGCCTCCAGCCATTTGCGCGTGGGCACCTTCCAGTACGCAGCCCAATGGGGAAGCGACGAGGACCTGCGCTCACTCGCCGACTATACCTTGCAGAGACATTTTCCGCAAGCTGCCGACCAGGAGAACCGCTATGTGGCGCTGTTGCAGGAAGTAATCCGCCGACAGGCAGAGCTGGTCGCCAAATGGCAGCTCGTCGGGTTCATCCACGGGGTGATGAATACCGACAACATGTCCATTTGCGGCGAAACGATTGACTATGGCCCGTGCGCCTTTATGGATGTGTACGATCCGGCTACCGTCTTTTCTTCCATTGATTATCAGGGGCGCTACGCTTACGGCAACCAGCCGCAGATCGCCGTCTGGAACCTGGCGCGTTTGGCGGAAGCCTTGCTGCCGCTCGTGCATGACAACCAGGCCCAGGCGATTCAGCTGGCCCAGGAGGAGCTCTCCCGGTTTGGCGAGCTGTACTACCGGAATTGGCTGGCTGGCATGCGGGCCAAGCTCGGGCTGTTCGGCGAGGAAGCGGACGACGTGGCGCTGATGGAAGAACTGCTCGACTTGATGCAAAAGCATCGGGCGGACTATACGAACACCTTCCTCGCCTTGACGTTCGATCAGCAAAAGGACGAAGCGTTGTTTGCCGCGCCGGAGTTCGCCGTCTGGCAGGAAAAGTGGCAAGCCAGACAAAAGCGCCACGCTCCCTCCGACGATGCCGTCCGGGAACGGATGAAAGCGAGCAACCCGGCTCTGATCCCGCGCAATCACCGGGTGGAAGAGGCTTTGGAGGCAGCCGTGCGCAAGGGCGATTACAGCGTGCTGGAACGGTTGGTTGCCGCGCTTGCGAATCCGTATGCGCATTCGCCAGAGCAGGCCGAGTACGCCGCCCCGCCGCCAGACTCGTGCGGCCCGTACCGGACGTACTGCGGGACGTAATGCAGTCGCTTCATCCAGCCGCTTCGCTGCGAGTTTTCCGCTGTAGTCTATCGCCAGCCGCGGCGTTTTTCGCCTGCTTCCCCCACGAAAGCCGAGCGGATTGCTCTGCGGCGTTTCTGTTACCTGTGGGAAACGTTTCCACCGGGCAACAGAAACGCCGGAACGGAAATCCGGCACAGCGTAGACAGGCCCAGGTACCCAAACAGCGGGTACAAAAACATCAATAGCTGGCTGTAGCCAATCAGGCAGAGGAGAAAGGCCGCCGCAAACAGGCACAGATAGAGTCGGGATTCCGGCTGTTCGACCAGTTCGCGCAGCTGCTGGCCGATTCCGAACACGTTGGAGATGAGCGTGGTAAAAATTTCCGAGTAGAGGACGAATACGAAAAACAGTTGCAGCCATTCATTCCAGCGGTCGGTGATAAACAAGATCGGGATGTCCATGAAGCGCACGTCGTCCCAATTCGCCAGCATCGCCGTGTGGACGACGAGCAGCATAAAGCCGAGCACCACGCCCCCGATGACCGCTGCACGAAACAAGACGACTTTTTCGCGAATGGCATAGCCGATCGGAATCAGGACAGACTGGGCCATCGCCAGATTGAAGGAGACGTACAGGATCGTTTTCCAGACAAAGGTGTAGTCGGAAGGCTTGGCAAGCGGCAGTGGCGATTCGGCGCTGCCGTCCAGCAAAATGAGCAAGGCGAACAACAGCATCGACGGGACGACGAGCGCATTGACCAGCAAGAGCTGCTCCAGCCCTTTTCGCAAAAGGAGCAGCGCGAGCAAAACGGTGCAGGCCGTTCCCAGCAAATACGGGATGTGGAATTGCTCCTCCAGCACCGATCCGGCTCCCGCAAGCATCACGGTCGTGACGCCGAACAAGGTCAAAAAGACGAGCACGTTCATGATGCGGCCAAGCATCGGCCCGAACAGCTGTTGATTGAACGATTCGTAAGAGGGCGTGCGCAGCCGATGGGCCAGCAGCATCATCTTGTAGCCGAGCCAGACGAACAACGCCGTGGCCAGCAAAATGCCGACCGTGCCTGCATGACCATAAGAGGTGAAAAACGCGAGTATTTCCTGGCCGCTCGCAAAGCCTGCCCCGACCACTGTTCCGATGTAGGTTGCCGCGACCTGGATACTTTTTCCCCACAGCTTCATACGGTCTGTTCCTTTCCAAATGGGATGCTAGTACAAGTGTATGAGGCTTGGGCCAAAACAGACGAAAAAAAGGCGAGCGGTGTACAGAACCATTCGCCTTTTTTCTCGTAACGCCATTCTGAACGCTTACAGAAGGAACATGGCAACGATGGTCGTAACCAAAAGACCGATGGCGACGGGATACAGGTTGCGCCGCGCCAGCTCGAACGGATCGACGCCGCAGATCGCGGCTGCCGGAATCAGCGCCCACGGTATAATCGTTCCGCCGCCGACCCAGATGGCGGCAAGTTGACCGAGCGCCGTCAAGGTAGCGGCTCCGGCGCCCAGGGCAGTAGCGAACAGTTGCGCGAGCGAACCGGCCAGCGTAATGCCGGAGAAGCCCGAGCCGTCCAGCCCGGTGATGACGCCGACAGCCGCGACGGTCAGGGCGGCTACTTCTTTGCTGATCGGGATCGTGTGGGCCAGCGCCACGCCCAAGTCGTTGACGATCCCGTGCGAGCCAGAGGGAAGCACTTCGCCGAATACGTGGACAAAGCCGCTGTCGCCCATGTAGAAGAAGGCGGCAATCGGAATGACGGGGCCAAACACTTTAAACCCAAACTGAAAGCCGGAAATGAGATGGTTCGTCACTTGCTCCAGCCCTTTTTGCTTGTGGGCCAGCATCGTGGCGATCATCAGAATCAGAAGGGCGGTGCCGCCGACCAGCGCTGTTGCCTCTCCGCCGCGCAAATCAAAAGCAATCATCCCCGCGACGTCAAGCGCGAACAGGACGGGGACGAGAGCAGCCAAGAAACGGCGAACGCCCGCAGACAAAGGAACGCGCACCGCCGCAAAGCCGGAATCGCCAGCAGGCGAGCCGTTGGCGGACGGCGGGATATTTCCCAGCTTCATGTCTTTTTTCAAATACCAGAACGCGATCACGGTCGTGACCAGCCCCATGACGACGACGAGCGGAACACTGGCGGAGATCACTTCCTCTACGGGAAGGCCCGCCGCTTTGGCTGTCAACGTCGGCGCTCCTTGAATGACGAAGTCGCCGGAGAGCGCGATTCCGTGTCCGAACAGGTTCATCGCAATCGCCACGCCCATGGCCGGCAAGCCTGCCCGCAAAGCGACAGGCAGCATGACCGCGCCGATGAGCGCAACCGCGGGCGACGGCCAGAAAAACCAGGAAATGACCATCATCACAAGGCCGATCACCCAGTAGGCGAATGTGGCGTTGCGGATCAGATGCGTCATCGGCCGGATCATCGTCTCGTTGACGCCGGTATCGGTCAGTACATGACTCATCGCCACGATAATACAGATAACCAAAATCGTCGGCAACAGCTCGGTGATCGCGTACAGAAAGCTGCCGAAAATCCCGCCGATTGCCGTCGTCACAGACCCGGTCGCAACCAGTCCAAGCAGGGCGATTCCGACAATGCTAATCAGGCTGGTGTCCCTGCGCAACACCATCAAAAGAATGATGCCAACGACGAACAATACATACACGCCATGCAACCAGGCCAACTCCATGCCCATACGGTACCTCCTCTCGTTTTTTTCGTTTGCCACACCATATGCGAGAGCAAATCCATGGGTGAAGGCACAGATGGCGCGGAACCGGCTGGCGAAACTGGCATTTTGCTCCACAATATGCCACTATTAAATGAAAGCAGGAGGCAAGACAAAAAATCAGGGTCCTGATGACTTGGGTACCAGGCAAGAGAGGGGGAACGGCGCCCTTCGTTTCCGCGGGAGACGGGCGCCAGACGATGATGAATACGACTGCACCAATCCAGCGAAAAATGGACCAGGCGATCGAATTGTTGGAGCGCCGCTTTTTGGAACGGAGCGAATTGATCCGCCTGTTGATGCTCGGGATGATGAGCGGGGAAAATGCCCTGTTGATCGGTCCGCCGGGAACGGCCAAATCGCAGCTTGCCCGCTCGGTCGCGCAGCTGTTCGGCGTCGAACATTGGTTTGAATATTTGCTGACCCGGTTTACGACGCCGGATGAAATCTTTGGTCCCGTGTCGCTTCAACAGCTGAAGCTCGACAACTACGTGCGGAAAACAGCAGGCTATTTGCCGCAAGCGCAATTTGCCTTCCTCGACGAAATTTTCAAGGCGAACAGCGCGATTCTGAATGCCTTGCTTTCGATTTTGAACGAGCGGCTTTATTTTAACGGCAAAGAAAAAGAAACAGTCCCGCTGCAATTTTTGATCGCGGCGTCCAACGAGCTGCCGGAGGACGACGAGCAGCTGACGGCCTTATACGACCGCTTTTTGTTCCGCTATGAAGTCCAGTACTTGCAACAGGCGGCTAGCTACGAACGAATGTTCTCGCTACCGACGAATCCGCTTCCGGTCGTCTTCTCCCTGTACGATATCCAGGACATCCAGGCGGCGGCGAAGCAAGTGACGATTCCGGAGGCGTTAATTTACTTCCTGTACCGGATCAAGCAAGACATGGAGGAAAAGGAATACGTGCTGTCCGACCGCCGCTGGAGCAAGATCGCCAGCGTATGGCGAACGTCTGCCGCCCTGCATGGACGCGAGCAGGTCACGATCTGGGATACGGTTTTTACCCCGCACATGCTCTGGGATGTACCGGAAGACTTGACAGTCATGCGCGAGCTGTTCGAGCGCCAGTTTACGGAGATGCTCAAGGTTGAGCTGGAAAACGAACTACCTCTCCGGCGGATGCAGCAAATGGCAGAGAAATGGAAGGAAAAAGAAGCGGAGCTGCATGCTTTCCAATTCAAAAAGGAAGTCGGGGCCAAGCTGGGAAAAGAAGCGATCGAACGAAGCGGACAATTGCTGGAAGCTTGCCGCACGGAGCTGGAAGAGACGGCGCGGGATTTGCGCAATCGCCTGGTGCAGTGGGAAAAGCGCGAGCATGACCTGGGCGCGTACGTGCTGGAAAAAAATCGTTTGATTCACAACGTCGAGAAGTACACCGTCAAATATGCGTATTTGCGGATCGAGGGCGAGCGGATTTTGCAGCAATTGCAAAAAACGTACCGAACCATTTTCGACAAAGAGATCGCCGGGGCAGACTACGACTTTACGTTATAGGAGGAAGCGACGATGATGATTCGTGCCAGCGGGGTCGAGCGCTACCTGTTTGAAACGTATCTCGCTTCTTCGCGCACGGCCCAGGAATGGGTGCAGGAGGCAGCGTCCCGGGCCGAGTGGTTCACTCACGAGCTGCTCGTCGACTTTTTTCTTGTCTTTTATGTGGAAAAGCCGGAGATCGACATGACGCAGGAAGCCACTCCGTTTCATCACTGGATGATTCGCACGCTGATGAAGCAGCACTTCACGCGGATGATTCACCCCCGGACAGTCGGCCAGGAGAGCGCGGCCTTCAAGACGGCGATCAAGGCGCTTCTGTGGCTTACGGCGACATTCGCGGAGGAAGTGAAAAAGCGGCAAAGGGATCGCCGTCTCTCGCCGCTTCTTGCGGGCCTGCGGGAACAGTACGGGCAAGAAGGGACGAAAGAGGCTCAACTGGCCGAGTTGCTCACCGAAAAGCAAAAAGCGAAGCTGGAGCTGGTCGGCTATACGCTGCAGCAAGGCAAGCGGGTGGTGGAGGACAAGCAGGAGGCGCTCGACACGAAGCCGCTTGTGCGTGCGGAAATCGCCATGCTGCAAACGAAGATCCGGCAGCTGCGCGACGAAATGAGCGTGCAGTTTACGAAGCGGACGAAACTATTGCAAAAGATCAAGAAGCTCGAAGAAGAGCTGGCCCAGCGGGAAAAGCAGCTCGATCGTTTGCAAAAGCAGGAAAAAGAAGCGATAGACGCGTGGGAAAAAGAGCAGGGGCAATGGCTGGAGCAGTCGTTGAAGGGGACGCTTTCCGCCGAAGAGGTCGATACATTGTTCGTAGAGCAAGTGTTGACCGCAAGCCAGCGCTTTGCCAACCGCAGTTGGGGACACGACTTGGGCAAGCTGCGTCGGCAAAGCTTCGAGCAGTATGTGAAATGGGTGGAAAAATTGAAGCGCCACCCCGATCTGGTAGCGTTTCTGGACGAGGTTGGCCGTCAGGTGCATCGCTTTCGCGTGCGGCGCAAAGAGATTCGCTCCCGCCAGTTGCCGGAGGAATACTACGATTTGCGGCAGTCGGGCGATATCGCGCACATGCTGCCGGGCGAGGCCGCGCTGCTCGCCGATCCGGATTACGAGCCTTTCTTCATGCGCAAATGGCTGGAGCAAAAGCTGATGACGTACGATACGTCCGGCTGGGTGGAAGAACCGCCCAAAGGACCGGTCATTTGCATGCTCGACACTTCGCATTCCATGCGCGGGGCGAAGCTTACGCTGGCGCAAATTTTTCTCATGACGTTCGCGGCGCTGGCGATGCTCGAAAAGCGCGATTTCGTGCTGATTCTGTTCGGAGCAAAAGGAGAGTTGAGAGAACAGCCGCTGTACCATCGAAAGCCGGACTGGAGCGCGTTTTACAGTTTGGCGCAAATGGCGTTTGGCGGCGGAACGCATTTTGATGCGCCGATGAAGCGGGCGATGGAGCTGGTCGAGACGCAAAAAACGTGGCAAGCTGCCGATCTGGTCATGGTGACGGACGGCGTGGGCGGCATTTCCCCGTACGTACAGGACAAGCTGGCAGCCCTCGGCCAAAAGAAACAAGTCCGCCTGCACAGTCTGATCGTCGGCTCGGCCCGGCAGCATCTCGTGCAAACGTACGACTTGCTTGGCGTCTCCCACCGCGTGCGCTTTGCGACAAGCTGGGAAACGGAAGGGACGGAAAACACGGGGCTTTTGCTCGACGTCTTTGGCGCCCGGGCCGCGCACCAGTCACCAACGAAAAAGCGTGCCACGCGCGCCTTGCGTTGACTGGGTTCCCAACAGCAAAAGAAAGAGGCTATCCCGAGGGAGGGATAGCCTTCTGTTGTTTCTCCGCTATGCTGAGCGGAATGGGACCTGGCACGATGCGTCAGCCCACTCTTGTCGCCAGACTGCGACCAAATTCGAGCTCTTCAAATTTGTTCAAAACCGTGTCCGGATCGTACGACCACACGGCTTCCTCCAAGGAAAACGCCACCGGCACATCGCGAATAATAGTCGCCAGCTTTTGGCTCAAATACACCTGGTCTCGGTGCTCTTCCAGCTTGCTGCGCAGCCTGGGCGTACAGTGCGGCAAATTGTCGTACAGGTTGTCCAGATTGCCGTGCTCGGTAATCAGCTTGACCGCCGTTTTTTCCCCGATGCCCGGGCAGCCTGGGATACAGTCTGACGTGTCTCCCATGAGCGCTTTGACGTCTACGACCTGTTCCGGAGCGATGCCGCGCAAAGCGCGCAGGCTCAGCGGGTCGTAATGCTCGTGCTTGCCGCCGTTTTTCAAGATTTTGACGCTGACGTTTTCATCGACCAGCTGCAAGCTGTCGTAGTCGCCCGTCGCGATGACGATCTCGTGTCCTTCCGCCGCCAGCCGCGTGGAGATCGTCCCCAAAACGTCGTCGCCTTCGTACCCCGGGCAGCCGAGATTCGGCACGGAAAAGGCCGCGGTGATTTCCTTGACTAGATCGAACTGCGGAATCAGCTCGTCCGGCGGCGCCGTACGGTTGGATTTGTAGCCGTCAAACCACTGGCTGCGCACAAGCGACTCGCGCGATGCGACGTCCCAGCCGACCATCAGATGGGTCGGGCGGACCAGCTCGGCGTAATCCAGCATCATTTTCGTAAACCCGTAGACGGCATTCGTGTAGATGCCTGTGGACGTTTGCCGATAAGCGCCGCCCCAGGCAGACCCGTAAAAGGCGCGGAATAAAAAGCTCATGCCGTCGATGAGCAGTACTTTTCCTGTTTGATTCACCAGTCGTGACCTCTTTTCGCTCCAAACTATACGCCTCATTATAGCATAAAGCGGGGGGAGAGCTTTGTCATATTTTACATCCGGCGGACGTGTATGGTCTTTTGATCTCGTGGGATGATAGTAGCACAAGAGGTTGAACAACCGCCTCTTGGACCTCACCATCACCTTCCGGTCTCAGCCGGTGAGAGGCGAGCAAGCCGACGGTTCAACTCCGTCCCGGGAGAAAAAAACGCGTCAGGAGGAATCAATCATGGCTTACAACAACGGAAGCAGCAACAACCTGGTAGTTCCTCAAGCGAACCAAGCTCTGGATCAACTGAAGTATGAGATTGCATCTGAATTCGGTGTGAATCTCGGACCAGACACAACTTCCCGCCAAAACGGATCGGTTGGTGGCGAAATCACGAAGCGTCTGGTAAGCTTCGCTGAGCAACAAATGGCTGGCCGCTAAGCAAAAGCTGTAGACAAGTAAATAGCTGGATGAAGAAAGGTCCCTCCCAAGGGGCCTTTCTTGTTTTGGCTGGCCGCCCTTTCTTTTCGACAGGGTGCAAACACACAAGCACATTCGCGGACTAGTCATATGGTGTAACGAACAGCTCTCGATTCTTGTTGTACACGCGAAAGGAGTGACATTTCGACGATGAAGAAAAAAGAAGTGAAAAGGCTTCTCAAGGAACATCCCGAATTCGAAGCGTGGGTCGTGGAAGACTCCATGCGCGTCCGGGCCGTCCGGAGCAATCCCGCCATGGCGGAAGAATTGTTCAAGCGTTGGAATGACCGCAAAAGAGGGCGCCTCGATTTTGACAACATCTCGCAAAAAACAAAACGAGCCAGCGAAATGCTGACCGGTGTGCAGTCGATCATGGACATGATGGCCGATTACACGAAAAAGCTGTAGGTATCGCGTGGATTGGAGAAGGCTAGTCGGATAGCCTTCTTTTTCTTTTTCCTTTCATAGCCTGTTTTGTTATACTAGAAAATGGGAGGGAACATGTCTATGTTTCCATCGATGGTCAGTTTGATAACGGTCGTTGCCTTGACGCTCGCGTCGGGAACGGCTGCCTATCGTCATGTACGGGAAGGCGTTTTCGCATGTGTAGAGAAACAGTAACCATCGATTCGCGTGACGTCAGCAAAGGATCTATCCCCGTGATGATCGTTTCGTGCACAGCAAACAGCCTCAAACGGTCACGCTCTTCTCGCGATCGTACCGTTTGCAGCCCTCTTCTAAGGAGTATGCCCGATTGATCCCGATTCCATTTGACGTGAAGCCGGGCGATCACAACGTGCCATCAGCGGGCAACCACGGCAAGGTCGTATGGGCCGACCTCTGGAGCAATGGGAGGTGTCTTTATGAGAGTGACCAACGTGCCAAGCAAGGTTTTGAACAATATGGTTCATTTCTTGGCACCGTATGAACAGGCAGTAGAGGAATTGAAGCTCAAACTGAAAGGAATCAAGTACGGCTTTCTGAAAAGCGGCCGCTATTCTCCGATTGAATTCGTGGTGGGACGGGTCAAAAAAGTGGACAGTCTCGTCAAGAAAGCCCACGAGAAGGGCATCGATTTTCAGCAAGCCAACTGGCAGGACGAGGTGGCGAAGGAAGTCCAGGATATTGCGGGCTTGCGCATCGTCTGCCGCTACGTCGATGACGTCCGAGAGGTTCAGCAGCTGCTCCAGGAGCGGGAGGACATCGTCATCCATGACATCAAAGACTATATCTCCGCACCAAAAGATTCAGGCTACCGCAGCATCCATATGATCGTCTCGTACACCGTCTATCACGGAAGCGAAAAGCGCACCTTGTTTTGCGAAATCCAAATTCGCACGCTCGGCATGAACTTCTGGGCAACGAACGAGCATGAGCTGCGCTACAAATACGCCGGAAACATTCCAAGCGACGTGAGGCAGCAGCTGCATGAGGCTTCGGTGATTACCCATCAGCTGGACGTGTTGATGAACAACCTGCGCCAGGAGATTCTCACGCCGGCTGAAGTGGATTCGTCTTTGGAAGAAAAGCTGGAGGAAATTTTTTCGTTGTACGTCAAACAAGATGTGGAGTCCGCAGCAGCCCTGTACCGCGAGCACGTCAGCGGCTTTGAAGAGGCATTTGCGGACAATCCCAAGTTTAAAATGATTCACGATTTGCTTGGAAAGCGTTTGAAATAACAGACTCACGAAGCTTCACCGAGTCAAAAGCCATACGTGAACGCCCGACAAGTAAGGAAAGGATATAGGCTACCATGCGTCTTCTACTCACATACCTTCTCGTTGTGGTTACGGTTTTGTTCAACCTTGACGTGCCTGTGGCTTTTGCCGAGGGGTCGTCAGCGATTTCGCCAGACGAGCTGTATGGCGAATCGGCTATCCTGATTGATGCGACAACGGGACAAGTCCTGTTTGAAAAGAACCCTCATGCGAAGCTGTACCCTGCCAGCATTACGAAAATTGCTACGGGCATTTACGCCATTGAAAAAGGCAATCCGGACGACATCGTCACCGTCTCCAAAAAAGCGAGATACGAAGAAGGGACCCGGGTCTATTTGGGCGAAGGAGAGCAGGTCACGCTGCGCAAGCTGGAATACGGCCTGCTCATGCACTCCGGCAACGATGCGGCGACAGCGATTGCGGAGCATATGAGCGGGTCCACCGAGAAGTTTGCCCGGGATTTGAACGCGTACTTGTCCGAAAAGGTCGGCGTGACCGAGACTCATTTTGCCAATGCCCACGGCTTGCACGACCCGAACCACTATACGACGGCTGCCGATATGGCCAAAATCGCGCAATATGCGATGAAAAATCCGACTTTCCGCGAGATCGTCGGGACGAACCGCCTGCCATGGGACGGGAAAGAATGGAAGTCGGAGCTAATCAATCATAACAAGCTGTTGCGGGATTACCCCGGCGCGACCGGGATTAAAAACGGCTTTACCGATCAGGCCTTGCATACGCTCGTTGGCTCGGCCAAGCGCGGCGATACGGAAATGATTGCGGTCACGATGAAAGCGGGTTCGAGCAACTACGCCTACAAAGACGTGATGAAGCTGTTGGATTACGGGTTGAACGGCTACGAGACGAAGCGGATCGCAGCAAAAGGCGAGCGGTATACGCCCGTTGCCGCACCAGGCGACACCGCCCAGGTAAGCTATACGGCCCGGGAAGACTTGTATGCGACGGTTCCGGCAGGGAGCGAGCCGCTCGTCCAGCTGACCGCCGATGGACAGCTGTCGGTGACTGCCGGAGAGCTGGCGATTACCTATCCGCTGGAGCGTCACGACCCACCGGAGCAGCGTGCACAGCCAATTACGGCAGCGGAGGCAGCTCTGGACAGCGATCATTCCTTCGCGCACTACGGTCTGTTGATCGTCTGGCTGGGAATGAATCTGTATTTGCTCGGCTATACGTTTTCCCGCTCGCGCAGAATGCGGCGAGTCAGGCAGGGCGGTTGGCAACAACGACGCGTGAATTAGTCCCGCAGAGCTATCACAGAGCTAACAGGACGGAGAGCATCAAGCTGCCGTCCTGTTTTTTTGCATGCGGATTTGGATGAGCGACGCGGGGATAGCAGCCGTGTCCAAATCGTGGTGCAGAACGTACACTACGGGTATAGCGTGACTTTTTCTGGCGAGGGGGAAGGGGAAGTGGACTCTCAAAATGATGCG
Organism: Brevibacillus sp. SAFN-007a; assembly: GCF_051967035.1. Taxonomy (NCBI): domain Bacteria; kingdom Bacillati; phylum Bacillota; class Bacilli; order Caryophanales; family Paenibacillaceae; genus Brevibacillus; species Brevibacillus sp. SAFN-007a. The sequence goes on from NZ_JBQCKK010000008.1 coordinate 104,923, forward strand.
CAAAGCCTCGTGTCCGTCATTATCCCCACCCACGACGGGGCCAGGAATGTAGAACGGCTGGTTCGTATGGCCAAACAGGTAGCTCCAGTGACCGAAGTCATTCTCGTCTGCGCGGGGTTGCGTCGTCACGCGGCAGACGCAGACAGTGGATACATGTGGGGGGCCAAAGTGGTTGCGGCGAGCAAGCAGGCCAGCGCCAGCGAGTGTCGGGCGATCGGAGCGCAACACGCCGCCGGAGACGTGCTGTTGTTTCTGGACGGAGGAGTCAATTACCCGGTTGACGCGCTAAAAACGTACATCGCTCCCTTGCTGCAAGGCTACGACCTCGTCCTCTCGGCAGGCGGCCGTCTGTTGACAAAAGGCAGGCTGTCGCAAGAGCGCTGCGCCTATGCGTTGCTGAACCATTTGCTTGGACGAAAGCAGCTAGGGTGCGCTTCCTTGGAAAAGGCCCCTTTTGCCCTGAACCGCAAAGCGCTGGAAGCCATCGGACAGCACCATTTGCATGTTCCGGCGATCGCGCTCGTACACGCTGTGCAGAAAGGGCTTGTCATTGCGGAAGTGCCATTCGGATGGACGACGGCTCGAAAAAGTTCGGCGGCCAATCAGCCGTTAGCCAAGAAGACAACCATGATATTCCAGGAACATGCCAAAGCCATTCAGCTGCTCCTGCAAAATAACAACGTACGTGGCGCCTTGCCGGATGGAGAGCGGCAGCGGATCTTGGTGCAAGCGCCCGGACTACTGCATCTGCGTTCCGTATTCTTTCAGGAATCCCGCGAAAAGGAGGAGGATGGATGGGGTGCCAAACGGAAAGAAAGGGCCAAAAGAATCCGCAAAAGGGCGCAAAGCCGCAAAAAACGTTCGCATTAGCGATGTGGATAAAGTAGAGAATCAGGACAGACTAAGTATCATCATCGGTGTCCGGCAGGATGAAAAAACAGTCGCCCGCGTGCTCAAGCAGGCGGAAAAGCTCTATCCGCGGGAAATCGTCGTCGTGGTGCACGGCAGTCGCGACCGTTCACTGGAGCAGGTGCTGGCGTACTCGGCTACACACGCCCTGCGCGTCTACGCCTACCCGTATGCGCTGGGGGAAGACGTCTGGCGGGCAATCGGGGCGCGGGAAGCGGCCGGAGATGTGTGGCTGTTTCTTGAGGCGGAGCAAATCGTCGCCGCGCAACAGCTTCAGCCTTTTGTCCGATCGTGCTATCGCGGGACGGATATCGCGTTGCGGCAAGAGCGTGCTTTTCTGGAGAACCAAAAAATCGGCCAAGACCCTGTGCGACTGGCGAAATGCTTTCTCAACTGCTTGCTCGAACGAAGCGAGCTGGGCAGTTCGTCGATGGACGATCTTCCGTTTGCCATGACCCGCAAGGCCGCCGCATCCATCGGTACCGATCATCTGTTCGTCCCCGCTGTGGCCCAGGCCATCGCTCTGCAAAAAGAACTGCGGGTAACATCGGTTCGCACCGTGCGGGAGCGCGTTACGGCCAGAGAGCCAAAGGCAGCGCAAGCCCGAGACGGCACAAGCGCTCTGACGGACCTGGGAGACCATCTGGAGGCGCTCTCCCTCTGGCAAGCCAAGGACAAGTAAAGAAGTTGGAAACAGGCGATGCTGCGACGAGTATCGCTCTCTATTTTTCATTTGCAGCGGTCCGTTTTTGTAGTACGATAAGCAGGTAGGAAATTTTTTGAAAGCGAAGGAGCAAGCGATTATGAGCATACATATCGGAGCCAAACCAGGCCAAATTGCCGAAACGATTTTGCTGCCGGGCGATCCGCTGCGGGCCAAATACATTGCCGAGACCTTCCTGGAAGGCGCCGAATGCTACAATGAAGTGCGCGGCATGCTCGGATTTACCGGTACATACAAAGGAAAGCGCGTATCCGTACAAGGAACGGGCATGGGTGTGCCTTCGATCTCGATCTACGTCAACGAGCTGATGGAGTCGTACGGCGTGCAAAACCTGATTCGCGTCGGCACATGCGGAGCGATCCAGGAAGACATCAAGGTACGCGACGTCATCATTGCGATGAGCGCTTCCTCGGATTCGCAAGTCAATCGTCTGTTGTTCAACCAGATTGACTTTGCCCCGACCGCAAGCTTCGAGCTGCTGCACAAAGCGTACCAGGTCGCTTCCGAGCGCAATCTGTCCGTGAAGGTCGGCAACATTTTCACAAGCGACAGCTTCTACCGCGAGAATTTCGATCTGTACAAAAAGCTGGCGACCTACCAGGTGCTTGCCGTGGAGATGGAGTCATCCGCGCTGTATACGCTCGCGGCCAAGTACAAGCGCAACGCCTTGTCCATCCTGACCGTAAGCGACCATATCCTCACCGGAGAAGAAACGACGGCCGAGGAGCGCCAGACGACGTTCAACGAAATGATCGAAGTGGCGCTGGACGCAGCCGTAACCCAATAATGTTTACAAAGACTGACAACCCGCTGGCAACCTGTGACAGTGGGTTGCTTTCTTCTAGCGCGTACCAGGGAGGAATGAAGTGTGAGAGCGCATGAGCCGGAATTTTTCGAAACAGCCTTTGCGGAAGGCTACCGCATCGAGCAGCACAACTACGAGTACCGCCTGTTTTGTCAGGAGATTGGCTATTTGCAGGTGCCAACGGGGAAAATCGTCGCCAACGATCCGTTCGTCCTGTTTGAAACCGAACCGTTTACCGAGACATTCCCGACAGGCTCGTTCCCGGTGCAACTGGCGATCGCCCAGGTTACGCCTTTGGAGGCTACGGGAGAGACGGAAGCTGAAAGGGAGCCGGATGAGCGTGTCGCGCTGGCCCGAATCGTTTTTGCCGACAAGCCGGTTGCCAGCTGGAAGATGGCCGTCTGGGAAAACTCTGATGTGACACAGCTCGCCGCCGATGAGTTTTTCGGCTACGGCGTGGATGCCGGGACGGGAGCTTTTATGGACGAAATGGCATGCAAGCGTCTGGAGAGCCGTATGGAGCAGGATGAGACTTTTGCCGAGGCGCTGATGGAGGAAATGGATCAGACGTACAAGCATACGCGAAGCTGGCTCGTGAAAGAGATGGGGAATGGGTGCAACGTTGCCATGTTTTCGAGCGGGTGGGGAGATGGCAGCTACGCGAGCTATATCGGCTATGATGCAGATGGGCAGATCGTTCGGCTGTTGACAGATTTTTATCTGGTGGATTGGATGAAAGGACAACAAAGGGAGTAAGGCGCCCGTTGCGAAAAAGCGGCAAACTGGGAGAGGCGGAAGCGGACCAGCGAGGGTGGGAGGTGGTGGAGCGACGAAGCAATCCGTATGCGTATAGACGCCAAAACAGAGTGCCGCTAGCGGGGCACTCTTTTCTGTTTATTTTTTCTTGGTTTCTTTTTGCAGGTAGTGGGCCAGGTTGTTCAAGGTGTCTTCGTAGGAGCGTTTGGAAGAGCGGGGGGTGGTTGTCGTCGATTTTGTTTTTTCGTTTGTCATGTCCGGACCTCCAGGTGGGGGATTTGTTTTTTTAGGTATAGTGATCTTGATTATACTATAAGTTAAATTCCAATAATTGTAAATCTGTTTTTTGAGAATATTGAAAAAATATTGCCGAATGGATAGCTGCTATTACGCTAGTATCAGGCGCGATAAGATGCGGATGTCCGCTCGCTGTTTCTGATTGTTTAGCTTGTTTAGCCGGGTTATTGGCAATCTTTGATGGCGTTTGGGGCTTTAGGCTGTTCGAATCTGTGAAATCTGTGATGTGAATGGAAGTTTCGGTTGCATGTGCAAACCTGTCATGTGGACGCTTGCACGTTGGTAAATCCGCGTGATGGTGGCGTCCAACTCAACTCATGGAATCATGAAAAAGAACATCCCGAATAACCAACCGATTTATTGGAGGTTTATTGGAGGGTTGGTCCGATCTGCGTTGGATGGGCTCTTGGTTATTTGACAGGCGAGTGTTCTTCCGTGTTGTTTTCCCATTTTGCTTTGAGTCCGATAATATATATTATGTAAACTTATAAAGCGATTTGAAAATGCTTGGGTGTCAGTATCAGTAGATGTTAATTGTCTGTTGACGTAAACATTACTCCATTTTTGACTTTAACAGAAACATTGCTCCAATCGTTTTTATGATGACCGTTGACATAAACATTACTTCATTAGCGGAGCTGATTAGTAGATGATGTCTGCTATTCCACTTGGTTTTGTTGCGTGAATGAAGCAATTTGTATTGTCAGAGTAATATCTGTTATCCAGATAAGACAATAGTCCCCACACAATATGACTTATTAGACAGTCCGGAACAGGGTTATAAACAATGTATGTACTGGTTTTGACATCAGTTCATGAAATGCTATTTTCATGAACTGATGTCATGAACTGATGTACAGATTGTTCTTTCTTGTCCAAGCGCTAATCCAATCGGCGGATTATGGACAGAATTTTCATCACATTTTGTTAGAATATTTTTTTGTATTTTGAACTACGTTAACGCAACGCTTGAGGTATTTTTCAAAGGTTTCTTTTAATACCGAATAACGAACGTATACTCCTACTCTCTCAATACCCGGTACAAGCAGCCACAACTCCTCCTCCATCTTGACGTTTGGCCAGCTCATTCAAGGATATGGAACCAATTCTTGAGTAGCGAGTTCTCTGCCTCTGAAAGCCAATAACACTTCTGAGCTTGAAAAGAAAACAAAGACTACCAACTTGATAGCCTTTGTTCCTTTTTGGGGCTTGGAGATATTACTAATTGTAATACTATGCTTCCGCCTTCACCTCGTGCTCCTTTACCTTGCTCGATAGAGCTAAGATCGAAGAGATCAAATACAAAATCCCAGCTAGGATGTATACCATACGAACCCCCAGTAAATCCGTGATCGCTCCCATTAAGAAAACAGAAAAACTAAATACGGCATAGTACAATGAACTTTGCGCAGAGAAGACTTTCGGCTGCAATTCATTTTGAGTATGCTTCTGAAAATACGTTCTCTGCGCGATATCTCTTACTTGATAGAAAGGCCCCATTAATAAAACGAACAACAGAGAGAGCAACGGAATAGCAATCAGGGAATAGGCAAAAATCAGGATACATACACTGAACGAACCGATTATCATGCTGGTGGTTAAGCGATTTTGAACCTTCTTCGATATTGACATCATTACGAGACCACCTATAATCGAGCCGACATAATAGCTGGCGTTAATATAACCCCACCATTCTTCACCACGGTGTAATACTTCTTTTACAAATACAAGCGTAATCGCCCCGATCCAAATCCCTCCAGCGATCCCCTCAATAATGTCCATAATCGTAACCAATCGAAGTTTGGGATTTCGATAGATAGCCACCCAACCTTCTTTTACCGAATCCCAACGTAGAGGCTGCTTCCCAACTTTCTTAGAGTCATCCTTAATGAAGATTATGGAAAGCGTCGACAAAAAGAAGAGACCGACGGTTAGCCACAGCACATTTTCTTCACCAAAATAAACGACCATCCCCCCGCCTAATGTCCAGCCCAACAGCCCTAAGGACTGGTCAGAGGTTGACAATAAGCTGTTAGCCTTCACCAACTTGTTCTCTTGTACCAGACGTGGAACCAATGCATTTCGTGACGGGACCGCCCAACCGTCAAAATATCCAGCCATGAAGACGAGAACGTAGATAACTACCAAGGTGCCTGAATTGTTGTGAAATATAACCAACAAAGTAAGTACGATTACAATCATCATTTGCGCAGCCTGAGAAAAAAGCAGAATTCTTTGTAATGGATAGCGGTCAAAAATCAAAGGTACCAAAAAGCTACTCAAAAATTTAGCGATTACTCTAACCAGGGATATACTTGCGGCAAATGTCGCTGAACCCGTGATATGATACACCAGAGTAATCAGCGCAATCGTGTAAAAGGAACCAGCAACATTTTCCAGAGATTGCCCTGCCCAGAGAGAATAAAAAGAGAGACTCATAACCGCGCTCCTATCCTATTTGATCTCATAGACACATCGGAATCTTGTATCTTCCTATCCAGTGTGATCTTTTGACGAATCAAACAAAACAGCAAGGCGCAGGATCACCACCTATGCCTTGCTGTTTGTCTCGCAGCAAAAAATCAACCAAGCTTCATTCCCAACTGTGCCCCCGCTCGCACATTCCGCCGCCTGAGGTAGTCGCGACGAGGAACTCCGCTCAGCTAGACAGCCGCGCAGTCCATTTGCTCGGTCTGCTGATAGCCATTGGTTGCCCCCTGATCGGCCTGATCGACAACGAAATCCTCACGAAACGGACAACGAGCCACGGTAGTTGCTTTGGTCTCGCGGCTGCCTTACCGCAAATATTTCCCCGTAATCGACTGCTCCGCATGAATGATCTGCGACGGTGTGCCTTCGAATACCACTTGGCCGCCTTTGCTCCCTCCGTCCGGACCCATGTCGATAATCCAATCTGCCTGGCTGATGACATCCAGGTTGTGCTCGATGACGATTACGGTATTGCCCGCATCTACGAGGCGGTTCATGATCGCCAAAAGGTGGCCGATATCTGACATATGCAGGCCGGTTGTCGGCTCGTCCATCACGTAGATACTGCCCTTCTTGTGCAGCTCGCTCGCCAGCTTGATGCGCTGGCATTCCCCGCCCGAGAGCGTGCTGAGCGGCTGGCCGAGTGTCATGTAGGTCAGCCCTACGTCGCTCAACGCCTGGAGCTTGCGCACAACCTCTTTGAGCTGGGACAGCTGGAAAAATTCCAACGCCTGCTCCACCGTCATCTCCAGCACGTCTGCAATAGACTTGCCGTTCAGCTTGTATGCGAGTACCTCTTCCTTGAACCGCTTACCGCCGCATACTTCACACGGCAGCTCCACGCTCTCCAGAAAGGCGAGGTCGGTATATACGACACCCAGCCCTTGACAGTTCTCGCAGGCCCCTTTGGAGTTGAAGCTGAACAAGCTCTGGTTGACCTTGTTCGCGGAAGCAAACGCCTTGCGCACATCGTCCATCATCCCTGTGTAGGTCGCGGGATTGGAGCGAGTCGACACGCCGACCGCCGATTGGTCGATGACGATGGCATCCGGATGCTGGCGAAGGAATACTTCGTTGATGAGCGTGCTTTTGCCCGAGCCGGCGACACCCGTTACAACGGTCAGTACGCCAGTGGGAATGTCTACGCTGACGTTTTGCAGATTGTGCAGAGTGGCATTCTTGATGGACAGCTTGCCGGACGGCTGCCTGCATGTCTGCTTGAGCTGGAGCGGCCGCTTCATATGAGTGCCTGTCAGCGTGCCGGATTCGAGCAGTCCCTGGAAGCTTCCTTCGTAGACGATGGTTCCGCCGCGGCTGCCCGCATGCGGGCCGACATCGACGATATGATCGGCCACCTTGATGACATCGGGGTCGTGTTCGACGACAATCACCGTATTGCCCTTGTCGCGCAGCTTTTGCAATAAGCCGTTCAAGCGGTGGACATCGCGCGGGTGCAAGCCAACGCTCGGCTCGTCGAAAATGTACGTGACATCGACGAGACTGCCACTCAGGTGCTTGACCATCTTGACGCGCTGAGACTCGCCGCCGGACAGCGTGTCGGTCTCCCGATCCAGCGTCAAGTAGTCCAGCCCGATATCCACCAGATGCTGCAATCGCTCTGTCAGCGACTTGACAATCGGTGCAGCGACCGGGTCGTCAATTTCCCGGATGACGCGGATGAGCTGGCCGACCTCCATGGCAGACATTTCGGCAATGTTGCGTCCATGGATCCGGCAGCTGAGCGCCGCCTGATTGAGCCTTGCGCCGCGGCAGCTAGGGCATGGCCCTTCGATGATGTACGGGGCGACCGCTTTTTGGGTGCGTTCCGACTTCGTTTTTACGTCCTGCTTGATGTACTTGTTGGTGAACTTCTCGATAACGCCTTCCACGGTTATATTGGTCGGCTTCCCGGCGAAGTCCATCTTCACTTTCCTCGCCTTGCCGTACAGCAGCAGTTCCAATTCCTGCTCCGTGTAATCGCGAAGCTTTTTGTCCGGGTCAAACGAGCCTGACTGCACGACCATCGTCCAATCCCACCCGTCCACCTTATAGTCCGGCAGCAGGATGGCTCCTTCGTTCAACGACTTGGACATATCGAGCGCCTTGCTCATGTCAACGCCTAATTTGCGGCCGAGCCCGTTGCACTCCGGACACATGCCTTGCGGATCGTTGAACGAAAACAGGTGCGCTTGTCCCACATACGGCTGCCCCACGCGCGAAAAAAGCAGGCGGAGAATGGGAGAAATGTCGGTAATCGTGCCCATGGTGGAATGTGAACCGCCGCCGAGCCGCTTCTGATCGACGATGACAGCCATGCTCAGGTTTTCGATGGCGTCCGCGTCCGGCTGCGGATAACGCGGCAGGAAATTGCGCACGAACATGCTAAAGTTCTCATTCAGCAAGCGCGTCGATTCTGCGGCGATTGTATCGAAGACGATGGAAGATTTGCCGGACCCGGATACTCCGGTGAAAATCGTAATCTTCCGCTTGGGAATGCGCAAGGAAACGTTCTTGAGATTGTTCTCCCGCGCTCCCGAAATGACGATATACTCCTGATGCGACTCGCTCATGCCTAACACCCTTTCCCATTGTGTTATTTTCGACGTATGTCCCATTGTACCATTCTTGCCTGAATAGTCGAGTCGCTCGCGTTTGCATCTGTTCGTTTTCTAGCCTGGAAAAGGAAGCGACCGCTTGTTCCCTCCCCTCTCCCGTGCATCGTTCTACCCGTGTGGCTTGTCAGCATCCAGGAAAAAACGACCCGTGCTCAGGGTCGTTCCATGTTGGCCGCTTATTTCTCTATCTCACCATCGTCATCGGTTACCGCAAAATTGTAGTTGATCGAGCGGGTAAAGCGCTCGCCGTCTTCATTGATGCCGGTTACGTCAAAAGACAGATTGTACACGCCCGGCTTGGTTGGGACCGTAAATTGGCCAGTCAGCTCTTCGCCCTTGATGGCAAACTTCACCCGGTCGAGCACGCTCGCCTTTTTGCCGTTGAGCGAGCGCGTCACATTTGCTTTTTGCAGCAGGGACGGGTCCACTTCGCTGTTGCCCAGCTCGACGGAAATGTTCGCCTTTTCGCCCGGCTGGAATACTTTTTTGCTTGCTTTTACCTTGGCCCGCTCGCCGCCTTCCACCGAAGCGACCATGAAGAACGCGTCGTCTTCGCCCTCTACCTCAAGCGTCCATTCCCCCGCTTCCGGCTCGTCCACTTCTATGAAATGATGAACGGCATCGCTGAAAATCACAGGTTCGTCCTCTGCGCTGCTCTTTTTGCTCAGATCGGCCTCATATACCTGGCCAGACGGGCTGACCAATGTTACCTTCGTATCTTTCGAGGAAGTCATCGTGTCAAGGTTCAGCTTGTCAATGCCGCTCTCCAGGAAAAACGTCTCGGATACCTTGTCCTCCACTTGGCCGCCGCGCAAAATGAAGGAGCTTTCTTCTGCGGCAGAAGCTTTCGTTTTGGTTTTGCTTACTTTGTTCGGCTGTTCCCGAAGCGCAGCGGATGCTCGTTTCAGCTTCGGTTCGACCAGCCCCCAGGTTTGCGAAGCTTTCGCGATTTGCCCGTGGGAAATGTCCTTCGTAAAGCTTTTGATCCCGTAAGGCAAGCCGAATGCGGAATCGACGGAGACAGCGCCGTCATCTTCGCCGGGAAGAACGGAATGGGCAAACCATGTCGCGCTAAACCAGCCATCGTCCCCTGTTCCGGCAGACATGTAGGTGGTCGTGTACTGATTTTCGCTGCGGGGGTCGGTCTGGTTACGGAAATTGGCCATGTATGACGTTTGCAGGGAGTACACGGCATCGTCTTTTTGCCCAAGAATATCCGCGAGCCACCCGGCCCAATTGCTGTAAGCCAGATCGGCCAATTCCGAGCCTTTGTTCGGGGTGGACAACTGATGGACTACGTTTACATACGGATAGGCGCCGTAGTGGACGAGCGCGGTTTGCGTATCGATGCCGCCTTTGGAATGGGCAATGATATTGATTTTGGGGACGCCGTAATAATTCGCCACCTTGCGGATCACTTCGGCGAGCTTGGCGCCGTTCGTCCACATGTTTCCGCCCGGACCATCTGCGTCCTGCAATTGGACAAAAGCGGTGCGATACCCGGCGTTATAGGCTGCCTCGTAAAATCCGTCTGTCGTGTACCAGGTGTTGTAGGTAGAGTGCAAGCCTTGCACAAAGAGAATCACGGGTTTGTCAGGGGAGGCGTTGGGAGGAACAGCACCCGTGTACCAGTCGCCGAAATGGCCGTTCGGATTGTCGTCATGCAGCACCGGAGCCGGAGCCGCTGCGCTGGCGACAGGGGGGCAGGCCAGTGCCGTCGTTAACGTAACGGCCGCCAGCATGCGGGACAAAGCTTTTGGATTCTTCATCGGAACACCAACCTTTCAGAGGGATGTATGTGTGCCACCCCCTTTTGCCAGAAAAAGGGATGGATGGTCACCATTCTTTCTTGCCTTGCGATTCCGGACATGTTGAACAATCTCGAAGTCGGATGGATCATCCGGAGGTTCGTACTGTACAGACAAATGGCCCAGGCGAACGGCATGCCAAATGCACTAGATTGCTCACGCTGAGAACCATTATACCAGAGAAAAATGGGAATAGATTAAAAAATAGGGATTTTCTTGAAAAAATATCGCGCATTTTTTCCGCTTGTGTACGGGGAAGACGTACCGTTTTTTCGATAAAAAAGCAGGAAGATCGCCCGCCGAAGCGCTAGCAACTTGTGGAGCAAGAAGCAGACAGCGAACGCCGACACGCGCGATTTTTTGCGGTCTGGACAGCGAAAGAAAGCTACATGAAAGCGATTGGCAAAGGGCTTTCGCTTCCGCTGGACAGCTTCTCCACCGTCAGCCAGGGAACTGTCGAGGGATGGCGCGTTTTTGAGCAGGGACACTGGCACTTCCAAACGTACTCTCTGGATGACGAATACACGTTGACCGCTTGTGCGCAAAACGACCGCTGGTGCAAAACGGTGGAAGTGGTACCGATCAAGACGGTGGTTCGGTATTTTCTCCGCCGTTGAAGGGCAGCACGGTAACAAAAAAGGTTTCATCCCCCGACCGCTTCGGGGAATGGAACCTTTTTGTTTGGAAATGTCCGGCATGGTTTCTTGGTCTTGTTCGCTGTGCCTGTCAGGTCAAAAAGGGGCCGATCATGGAGCCAGCCTGCTGCTTGATCTCTGCGGGCGTTCCTCTGGCGATGACTTCTCCGCCTTCGTGACCTGCGCCTGGCCCCAGCTCGATCAGATAGTCGCAATAGGAGAGCACGTACGGGTCGTGTTCAATGAGCAGCACGGAGTGTCCGCTTGCGATCAGCTTCCCGAGTATCACCAGCAATTTTTCGGTGTCGTAGTAGCTGAGGCCGACAGTGGGTTCATCCAACAGGTACAGGTAGCGACCTTTGCTGCTTTTCCCCAGCTCGCGCGCCAATTTCAGGCGCTGGGCTTCTCCCCCGCTCAAGGTAGGCAGGCTTTGCCCGATGAGCATATAGCCCATGCCAAGCTCTTCGATTGTGCCCAGCATCTTGCAGATTTTGGCGTGATCGCGGAAAAACGCGTGAGCTTCGGCAATCGACATCTCCAGGACGTCGGCGATGGTGCGCTCGTTGTAGCGAACCTGCAGCACTTCCTGTTTGAATCTCTTGCCGTCGCAGGAAGGGCATGGCTCGCGGAACGTCAGTTCCCCCAGCCATCTTTTGATCTGTCCGTTTCCATGGCAAACCGGGCACGAGCCTGTCGAGTTGAAAGAAAAAGAGCTGCGGGTAAACTGGAGCGCGATGGCTTCTTCCGTCGCGGCAAAAAGCTGCCGAATCTCGTCCCATACCCCCAAAAATGTGGCGACGCAAGAGTTTTCATGGCGGCGTGCCAGCTTTTGCGTGACGACGATGCAGCCATCGATGTTTTCAGCTCCGGTCAGCTGGGCATCTGCTTGCGTCAGGGCAGCATCGCTGTCCTCACCCTCCTCTAGCAGGCGTAGTAGGCGGTTCTGCTTGCCCGCTTTTGCCTGGAAAGCCGACTGGAGCTTGGGGATGAGCGTATCCATGACGAGAGAGCTTTTGCCGCTGCCAGACGGCCCGCTGATTCCGACGATGGCCAAAAGCGGAATGTCGACGTCGATGTTTTTCAGATTGTGGGTTCGCGCCTTTTGAATCGACAGCTTGGGAGCGGACGCATCCACCACGCTGGCGTATTCTTTCGGTGGATGCTTTTTCTCGCGCAAATACCGGGCCGTGATCGATTCGCGGGACTGGAGAAAGTCGGCATAGCTTCCCTGATAGACAAGGGAGCCGCCAAGCTGGCCAGCCAAAGGGCCAAAGTCCAGGATGTAGTCGGCATGCTTGATTACGCTTTCGTCATGCTCCACGACGATGACCGTATTTCCCTGTTGCTTTAACCGATGAAAGCTTTCGATGATCGTTTCTTTTTCCTTCTCGTGCAAGCCTGCCGTCGGCTCGTCAAAAATGTAGATAATCGAATCGACCTTTGCCGATATGTGCGACATGATATGCAGTCGCTGGATCTCTCCTCCGCTCAGCGTCGGGATTTCGCGATACAGGCTCACATACGACAAGCCTACCGTTTCGAGACCATCCAGCTTGCGCAAAATCTCTCCGAGCAAATGGGTTAGAAAAGGGGGATGCGGCCGCGCTGATTGATACTGCCGCAGAAACGCCGCCAGCTCGCCTGCATTCATTTGGCAAAGCTGTCCGATATGCTTGTCGGCGATCGTGACCGAGAGCGCCTCTTTTCCAAGCCGAAACCCTTGGCAACGGGGGCACGGCCGCCTCGTCTGGAGCTCGGGAAATGACTGTACGTTGATCTTTTTCAGCTTTTCCTCCAGGACGACATGGATTCCGTAGAAGATCAACTGGCCCTTGCTCTGCGTCCGCTTAGGCCGATAATGGAGAAACGCTTCCTTCGCCTCTCTCGGCAATTCGGCAACAGGCGTGTCCGGGCTCAGCTGAAAATGCCTGGTGAAGTTGTCCAGCCGCTTGTACACGTATTCTTTTTCCTCTTTTTTTGCGTGCGGGAATTGGTAGGCGAACTGATGCCAGCGTTCAATCGGTTCACTTGCAGGCGGCAAAATCTTCTCGACGTTCACTTCGACAACGCTTCCCCTGCCTCCGCAGGCCGGGCAGGAGCCATGCGGCGAGTTGAACATGAACAGCCCCGGCACCCATTCCTCCGGTTGGCGCAGGGCGGTTTCTTTACCAGCTCGTTGGCCCTGCTGCGCGTAAAGGATCGCCAACAGGTTGAGGATGCGGGTGACGGAGCCGACGACCGAGCGCGGATTTAAATTGCTGACGGTTCGCTGCTGCACGGCAATCGTGGGACTCAGCCCTTGAATCAGGTCAAACGAGTCGTAATGCAGCACTTCAGGGGCAATCCCCAGCGCTTCCAAATAAATCCGCTGTCCCTCATGATGCAAGGTGTCGAAAATAAAGCTGGATTTCCCCGATCCGCTCACTCCCGTAACCACGATAAACTGATGCTTGGGAATCGTCGCGGTAATGTTTTTCAGATTATGCAGCCTGGCGTTGTAGACTTCAATGTGCACGCGTTCTCCATTCCTTCCCATTGTTCGATGTTTCGCTGCTCCTTGACGTACAGCGTGGTCTCTTCTCCTCTTTGTGCCACTGCTTCCGGTTTGATCGTTGGATCGAACGACGCCCCTATCGGTTGAATTGCAAAACGTCATGCTCGGAAAATAGCGCTTGCAGTTTTGCGTGATGTTCATCGGGGTCTTGCAAATAGAGAGCGATCTCATCGAGCAAGGAAAGCTCTTCCCCGTTCAGCTTGTCCATCTCTTTTTGGCAAAGCGGAGGGTAGTCCCAGTAGCCCAGCTCGTTGCCGAGAACGGCATTCAGGTCATAGCACAAGTTGTTGCGGATATAGGGCATGCCCCACGATTTTTTAACCCCGAAAAGCTGCGGATTGATTTCTTTGTCGCGCGCCATCAGCCATGCATCCCCCGCCACCAGGAACTCATCGCCCTGAATATCTATGCGTTCCTGGTCGGGATCGACCCTGATCCATCGCTGTTCTGCTTCTTCCCACACTTCGCAAATCCAGTGATCGATATATTTCCTGTTGTTCTCGGACAGATAGCTGGCAAAGCCGACCCGGCTGCGTGCCGGGACCCCTCGGGAGCGCAGCATGGAAATCAGCAGAAGCGAATGGAAACGGCAGGAAAGGAGCAGGCGTTCGCTAGGCAGGCGGTCAGCAGTGAGCCCGTCGGCGTTGCGTTCCACGAGTGCCTCCAGCATTTCGGAGACCTTGTCAAAATTCTCGTCTTCCTTACGCGTATACTCGGTCAGCAAATGCCTCTCTTTTTTGATGCGTGCGGGGTGGATCAACTGGCACTTGATTAATCGGCACAGCTCAGGCAAGCCTTGAGGCAACGCATGAAAGAGAGCGCCGTATTCACCGGGATCGGTGTTGGGCGTTTGCCTCGTATAAAATGGCAGCAGGTCGGCGTTCTTCATTTTTGGAGCTCCTCCTTCTTTGGGGCCTTTCGTTGCGAAATCCGCCCCCTTGGTTCCGGGTGCTGACTCCAGCTCTCCCCATTCCATTCTATACCCGCCAATTTTTACCTGCCGATCCGCTCTGTCTAAAAATCCATCAGTTCGTCGCGGAGCAGCGCGAACGCTCCAAAACCGTATTCATCGAAGTGTTCATGAACCAGGACAAAATAAAAAAAGCCCTTCGTTTTCGATGACGAACGGCTTTCTCGCTTCCACTTGCACCGCGATTGGCAATGTTTTTTTCCTTGACGGCAGGCACGACGTACCCCAACGCTTCATCCGCTCCCCCTCGCAGCTGTTTACTCCAGGATGGAAACGCGCTCCCCCAAAGCGTTCAGGCCCGTGTACGTCCTCGTATCAAACTGGTCGACGCACAGCACCTCCGAGACCATCAACGGTTGCTTGCGCACAAGCTCCTGCATTTGCGCATCGCTGTAAAATTCATAGGCGAAACGGTGGAGAAGCCGTATGCGCCAAATTTTTTGTCCTTCTGAGGAACGAAAAAACTGTTGAAGATGCGGGCAGAGTTCTTTTTCGGACGCGAAGACTTGCTGGCAAGTCAGACAAGTATATTCCACGTTCATTCCCCCCTGGCGAAAGCATTTGTCCTCCATGAAAGACGGCTCCCTTGCCCAAGCACCAAGCAAATGCAGGGAGCTTTCCGTGAACGGATCGGCTTGGGCGAATAAGCAATACGTGCTACTTCTTAGTTTAAAGTAAATAAAACCTATAGGTCAAGTTGGTATTTGCACATTTGGTTTTCGTTATTGCCTCTTCAAGTTCCTTCTGCTGACGGGCTAACACGTTTTGATTGTGCTGCACAAGCTGCCTGTATGATACGTATGCGTATAGCGGTTAAGCGTAAGCAGATTATCCACTTGCCCCGAAACAACAACGCGCAAACCAAAAACCCCTATACAGGAAGCCAGCCCTTGCCAGTCTCCTGTATAGGGGGAGCGGAATCAGTCAAGCCACGCGGTGAACCGTTACGCCTCCGGTTTCCCCTGGGTCGCAGCAGGCCGCTGCTCACCGTAAAGCTGCACGTACAGCTCCTCGATCTCCTCTCCGGTCAGGTCTCCCCACTTCAACAACTCCTCCGCAATGGCGTGCACAAAATTCGCGTAGGTGCGCACCAGCTGTTTCACTTGCCGCATCTGCTCATGCAACAGCTCATTGATTTTCGGGCGAAGCGTTTTGAGTGCCTCCTGCCGAGCGCCTGCGGCAAGCCAACTGAACAACTCGTCACCCATTCCGACCATCCCGAGATACGCCCCTGCCAGCTCGGTCGCCTGTTGCAAATCAGACGTGACCCCGTTCAGTTTTTTGCCGAGGAACTCTTCTTCGACGGCCCGTGCAGCCAGGCAGACCTGAATCGCGGCCAAAATCTCGCTGTCGCTGCGATTGTACCGCTCGTGCGTCGGTTTGGTTGCGGCGAGTCCAAGCGCGCCGCCACGGCGAATGATCGTCACCTTCCAGACACGCTCGTGCGGCTTCAGCAAAAATTGGGCAACGGCGTGGCCGGCCTCGTGATAGGCGACGTTGCGCTTCTCGTCTTCGCTCATCGAACGGAGCGGCTGCTTCAGTCCCCACTCGTACGTTTCCATTGCGACGCGGAAGTCATCGTAGCTCGCGCCCTGCCCTCCGCGCTGGTGGGCGATGACGACGGATTCGTTTACGATATGCTTGATCTGCGCAGGGCTGTAGCCGATCGTGTCCAATGCCGCCCGTTCCGGCGTAAGCGTTTCGTCGTGCTTGACCTTTTCCAAGTAATACTGGAAAATATCGATTCGGCCGTTGTAGTCGGGAGTGTCCACCCAAAGCTGCCTGTCAAAGCGGCCGGGACGCAACAGCGCGCTGTCGAGCACGTCAGGCAGGTTCGTCGCGGCAATGGTCATCACCGCCGGACGTTCGGCCTTCTTGCGCCGCAGCCCGAGTGAGCGCAGCAGCTTGGCGATTTTGGAGCTGTCGAGGTTGGGCGGGTCCATTTGCAACAGCAGCTCGTTTAACAGGCCAGTGCCGCCCATGCCCATCATCCCGCCCATCCCCATGCCGCCTTGCCGCTGCATCCCGATAGCGTCGATCTCGTCGATGAAAATGATGCAAGCTCCGTATTCGCGGGCGCGTTTGCGCGCTTTCCGGTACAAGCCCATGACCTTCAGGTTGCCGACGCCGAAAAACATGTTCTGAAAGCTTGGAGCGGAAGCGTAGGCAAACGGAACCTGCGCCTCGTTGGCGATGACTTGCGCCAGATACGATTTGCCCGTACCCGGCGGACCGCACAGAAGCAGCCCCCGAATCGCTTCGCCCCCCATTTCCTTGAACTCCTTCACACCCTTTAGCAAGGTAACGATTCGCTCCGCGTTTTCCACAATTTCCGGGTTTCCGCGATAGTCGTTCCAGGTGGCTCCGGTTTCCCCCGGCAAAATCCAGTAGGTTCGGCCACGCGCCAAAAACCAGAATAGCGCGACGAATTGGATGATGATGAACATCACCGCAAACAACAATTGAAACAACAGGCCGAGAATGCCCCATGCGACTGCCCAATAAGTCGGTCCCCCTGTGTACAGGAAGATGGCAAGAAAGACGAGGGCTGCTGCCCAGAGGAGGACTTTACGCCACTTGATCCACTGATATCTCCTCATGGACCCACTTCCTTTACGGGAAAATGTTGATGCCACCAGGCAGAAGGAACCCCTTGCAAGCGTTGAAACGGCAAGGAAGGCGACCGATTTGGTTATTCAAACCTTTTGATAATATCCAGCAAATACTTGGCAATGACCGCCAGCCCGCCGATGAAGTACCAAACGACGAGAATCCAGCCGGTAGGGTCGATGGCTGTCATGGAAACGATGATGTTTAAAGGAAGAACATAGTAAAGAATATCTTTCAAGTATCCTAAAACGAAGGCAGGATGAAACGTGCCTGCCCAGAAGGAACGGAACAGGACGATCAGAAAATCAATCAACAAGAATCCAAAAACAGCCCACATGGTGTATATCATCCAGTCAGCTACTGTAAAGCCCACGATGCCTCACCTCCTTTTGCTACATACTATGCCTGGGGTACGGCCAGGTGAGGGGGGCGCTCCCATAAATTTGCGGCTTCGATTTGACGGAAATCAGGGGCTGTTTCCGGCTTTCAGGAGGGGCTGCGCGGAAGGCGCGGCGTGTATGCGAGCGGGATGTTCGTGACTTGGCTGGTCAGGCTGTCGAGAGCGACCAGGTCCTCGACGCCTACCTGGCGAACGGAGGTTTTTCCCAGGGCGA
This sequence comes from Brevibacillus sp. SAFN-007a, assembly GCF_051967035.1. Taxonomy (NCBI): domain Bacteria; kingdom Bacillati; phylum Bacillota; class Bacilli; order Caryophanales; family Paenibacillaceae; genus Brevibacillus; species Brevibacillus sp. SAFN-007a. The sequence continues at coordinate 122,710 of NZ_JBQCKK010000008.1, forward strand.
GAGTAGCGATTCGCATTTCATCGATAAACGCAGAAAAAAACCGCGCCAAATACTGGGCCGCTTCCTGCTCGTCAAACTCATGTTGAAAACGCCCGGAATAAAACAAGAGCTGCGTAGGCGGCTCCCAGGGAATGGCCTTCGTTACCTGATCGTGCGTCATCCCCCATAGCAGCGCCGTCCCCAAATAGACGCCGTCCACGCCCAAGGCCAGCGCTTTCAGGCAATGGCTGGGTGTATAGTATCCGCCTCCGCTCAACAGCGTAATGCTGTCCTTGACTCCGCGTTGTTGCAAGTAGCGGACCGCTCGCGACACCGCATAGATCGTCGGCAAGCCAAAGTCGTCCTGCAGGATCGGCGCACTGCCCTTATAGCCGCCTTGCCCCCCGTCCATGCTGATAAAATCAACGCCTGCCTGGATCGCCACTTCCAGATCGGCTTCCACTTTCCCACTGGCGCACAGCTTGACCCCAATCGGCACGCCCCCCGTCAATTCGCGAAGCTGGTCAACGAGCTTGCGCAGGTCCTGCGGCTTTTGGATCTCCTGATGACGGGAAGGGATGACGATGTACTCCTGGTCGGGCAGTTGCATGAGCTGACTGGCCTTGCCGCGCATCTCCTGCATCGGGATGTAGGTAGCGGCACCGGCATTGGCGCCTTGTCCCATCCGGATTTCAATGGCATCGGCTTGCTTGAGAATCTCCGGGTCCTTCGTCCACGTCGCGGTGTGATATTGATAGATCAAATATTTGGCGTTGTTTCTTTCTTCCGGTAAGAAGCCCCCTTCTCCCGTATTCGTGACCGTGCCGACCGCAGCCGTCCCCTTCGCAATCGCGATCTTGGTTTTTTCGGACACGCCAACGCCAAACCCGATGGCGCCAGCCAGGAGCGGAATCTCCAGGTGCAAAGGCTTTTTGGCCATCGGCCCGATGGTCAGACGCATGTCTACCTCCGCATACTCAGGAGCGGGGAGTACAGACAACTGCGCGGGCGAAAACAAAAGGCCGTCGTAATCCAAAAATTTTCGCGGACTGCCGAACGGCCTGTCAATTGTAGTGCCTTCCGCAACGCGCAAGCTGTTTTCCAGCACTTTATACGGAGAGACGCGCGTCAACGCCGAGACCATTTCCCAACTATTTTCCGGATAGCGATCGTTCATTACGATTGTGGTGAAGCGGCCAACCGCCCAGCTTGCGAATCTTCGCGCAAAAAAGAACGCAATGATCGAAAGCAATACTAGCGCCAGAAAGGCTCCGATACTCGCCCCGATCCAAGTCGTCATCCAATCCGCCATCATGCTCGCTCCTTTTTTCCCCGACCGAACGTTCCATTTCCCGCTTAGTTTGCTTGCTACAGGAAAAAATATACGGTTGCTCTCAGGAAAAAAGCCTCCTTTCGCCACCGCGTGTCATCGCGCGGGCAAGGAGGCTTTCTCTTATTTTTTATTGACGATATGGATCGCGTGCCCGAGGACGGCTTCCGCCGCTTCCAGCCACACTTCGCTCAAGGTCGGATGCGGGTGGACGGTGAGAGCCACATCCTCGACTCGGGCAGCCAGCTCCAGGGCCAGCGCGCCTTCTCCGATGAGATTCGGCGCATCTGCACCGACCACGTGCATGCCTACGAGCAAGTGAGTAGCTTCGTCGACGATGACTTCAGCGAAGCCGTCCCGTTCGTCCATCGCCAACGCCTTGCCGTTCGCCCGGTACGGAAACGCTGCTGCCTTGACCCGATAGCCCTGTTCTTCCGCTTCCTCCCGCGTCAGACCGACACCCGCAATCGGCGGGTCGGTAAAGATGACGTAGGGCACATACGGCGAGTCCACGCTGCTTGGCAGGCCCGCGATCACTTCTGCGGCGACGATGCCTTGCTTCGAGGCGCGATGCGCCAAGGCAGGCCCTGGCGTAACATCCCCGATCGCAAAAATGTGCGGCTGGTTGGTGCGGCACTCGGCATTGACGGGAATGTAGCCTCTGTCGTCGATCGCGACACCTGCTTGACCAAGCCCGATGTCGCTCGTGTTCGGCACTCGCCCGATCGTCACCAATGCCTGGTCTGCTGTGATCTCTTCCCGTCCGTGCGGCTCAGTGAGAACGGCCAGGGTCACCTGGTCAGCGGTGCGCGTCATTTCTTCCACTTTTGTCGCCGTTTTGAGCGTCATCCCCAGCTTTTTCGCCTGCTTCCGCACTTCCTGCGTCAAATGCGGGGCCGTGTGCGGCAAAATACTCGCTGCGGCCTCCACGACCGTCACCTGTGTTCCCAGCTTGGCAAGCGCCATGCCCAGCTCCATCCCGATATAGCCGCCGCCGATGATCGCAAGCGTTTTCGGCAGCTCCTGCAGGTTCAACAAGTCCGTAGAATCGAGAATACGCTCGTGATCCGGGGTCAAAAACTTCGGCACAAAGGGGCGCGAGCCTGTGGCAATGATCGCCTGACGGAACTTGTACGTCTCGAAATCGCCGCCTGTCTCGACTCCGATCCGGTCGGCAGAAAGAAACGTGGCGGAGCCTTTGACCACTGTCACGCCGTTTGCCTTGCACAACTGCTCCACGCCCTGGCTCAATTGCGTGACGACGGACTCTTTCCACGCCTGCCAGTCCCGCATGTGAAACGCAGCGCTTCCCTCCGGCAGCCTGATGCCCAGTTTGCCCAGCCCAGCCAGCTTGTGGTATTCGCCCGCGGCATGAATCAGCGCTTTCGAGGGAATGCAGCCCCGATTGAGACACACGCCGCCCAACGCTTCTTTTTCCACCAAAACGACCGATTGCCCCAGTTGGCCGAGGCGAATGGCAGCGGCATATCCGCCCGGGCCTCCCCCGATGACGACTACGTCTGTTTCGATTGCAATTTCTCCGACTACCATTTAGACCATCTCCGCAAACAATAGATTCGGATCTTCGAGCAGCTCCTTGATCCGGTTGGTAAAGCGCACAGCTGTCACGCCGTCGATCAGGCGATGATCGAACGACAAGGACAGGTTCATCATTTGCCGGATGACGCCTTCATCGTCGCGCACAACCCAGCGCTTTTCCAGTTTGTGCAGGGCCAGAATCGCGACCTCTGGATGGTTGATGATCGGTGTTGCCTGCAGTCCGCCGACCGGTCCCACGTTGCTGATCGTAAATGTCCCGCCTGTAATTTGCTCAAGCATCAGCTTGCCTTCGCGAGCCAGCTCAGCCAGTTCCCTGATTTCTGCAGCCAACTGAAAAATCGATTTGCGGTCGGCGTTTTTGATGACGGGCACGATCAACCCGTCCGGCGTATCGGTTGCTATCCCGATATGATAAAAGCGCTTCAGCAAAATTTCGTTGGTAGCGTCGTCAATCGAGGCGTTCATCACCGGGTATTCCTTCAAGGCAATCACCAGCGCCTTGACGAAAAACGGCAAAAACGTCAGCTTGACCTGCTTCTTCTCGGCATGTGGCTTCAACCGCTCCCGCAGCGCCAGAAGCTGATCCATCTCCAGCTCGTCGACGGAAGTGACGTGCGGGATTACGGTTACGGATTTGACCATGTGCTCGGCGATTTTTTTGCGGATGCCTCTGAGCGGCAGACGCTCGATGAGATTTTCCCGTTCCTGTCCGCTCTCCCACACAGCCGCCGATTGGGAGCCCGCCACGGGTTGCAGCGATTTCGCTTGCGTCTCGCTTGCGGCTGCTGGCGCCACTGGACGAACAGATTCCGTCGGTTTTGTCACGGGAGCAGCGGCAAAAGTCGTCGCGGATACTTCTTGTTGCGCGCGATGTTGCCCGGCACTGGCAAACTGGCGCAAATCTTCTTCCGTGACACGTCCGGCTGGCCCTGTCCCGCTCACCCGCTCGATATCGATTTTCATTTCTCTCGCCAGTTGACGCACGTACGGTGTAGCCAAAGCACGGCGTCCCTGACCCGCTGTGCCGACAGGGAGCGGTTTCGCTGCTGGCGCTTCCGGCTCCGGTGCGAACTCCGGTTTGGCGGCCTTGTCTTCTCCGGTTGCCGCCGCTCCCGTGTCAATCACCAGCAGCACGGTTCCCACCTCGACCGTATCGCCCTCCGCAATCCGAACCTCCTGGACGATTCCGGTTGCCGGAGCGGACAGCTCTGCATTGACTTTGTCCGTCTGTACTTCGATGACAGGCTGGTCCTGGACGACAGCTTCGCCCGGGCGAACCAGCACCTTCAGGATTTCCCCTTCATGCATGCCTTCTCCCACATCCGGAAGTTTAACCTCCACCATGTCCCTCGCTCCTTTACGCTAAAACGTCAGCGTTTCCGCTATGCCGCTCACGACGCGCGCTGGCGTCGGCAAATAATCGTCCTCGATGCTGAACTGCGGAACAGGCACGTCAAAGCCCGTAATCCGTTTCACGGGAGCCTTCAAATAAATCAGTGCCTCATCGTTGATGATCGAGATGATTTCCGCTCCCATTCCGGCCGTCTTGTGCGCCTCGTGGACGACGACAGCGCGCCCGGTCTTTTTGATCGACTGCACAATCGTATCGCGATCGAGCGGATAGATCGTCCGCAAGTCCACGACCTCACAGCTTGCTCCCTGCTCACGCTCTATCTGCTTCGCCGCTTCCTCGGCTACGCGCAGCATGGCGCCCCAGGCAAAAATCGAGAGATCTGTCCCCTCGCGCACCACTTTTGCTTTTCCGATCGGCACGCGATACATCTCCTCGGGAACTTCTTCTTTAAAGGCCCGATACAGCTTGGTCGGCTCCAAAAAAAGGACCGGGTCCGGATCTTCGATGGCAGCGATCAGCAAGCCTTTTGCATCATAGGGCGTGCTCGGCGCCACTACCTTCAGCCCTGGCACGTGGGCAAAGAACGTCTCGACGCTCTCGGAGTGCAGCTCCGGCCCGCGAATGCCTGCGCCGTAGGGCGTGCGAATCACCATCGGGACGTGGTACTGGCCGCGGGTCCGATAACGCATGCGCGCCGCGTGGGAAACGATCTGCTCAAAGCCGGGATAAATAAAGGCCAGAAACTGGATTTCGACGACGGGAATCAGCCCGTTCATGGCAAGCCCGATGGACGCTCCGATGATGCCCGCCTCGGCCAGCGGCGTATCCACGACGCGATTTGCCCCGTATTTGTGAATCAGGTCTTCGGTCGCGCGAAAAACCCCTCCGTTCACGCCGATATCCTCACCGAGCAGCATGACGCGCGGATCTTCCGCCAGCTTTTGCTCCATGGCTTCCGTAATGGCTTGAATCATTGTCAGCTTCCGAGTCATACCGGAATCCCCTCTTTCTTTGCGGACTTTAGAAGCTCGTCCTCTTGCTCCACTGCCATCCAGGTAGGCTCTGCATACACATGCTTGAACATATCTTCCGGGCGGGATTTCGGATAGCTCTCCGCTTCCGCCAGCGCGGCATCAATCTCTTCGTTTGCCCGGGCGATCAGCTCCGCTTCCTTGTCATCGTTCCACAGTCCGCGACGGTCGAGGAACGTGCGGAGTCGCTGGATCGGATCGCGCTCGCGTCTCCACTCCTCCGCCAGTTTTTCCTGATCGCGGTACTTTTTCGGATCGTCTGCGGTCGTATGGGCGCCATAGCGGTAGGTCACCGCTTCGATCAAGGTCGGGCCTTGCCCGTCTAACGCCCGTTCCACCGCTTCTTTCATCGTCAGCCAGACGGCGAAAACATCGTTGCCGTCGACGCGCACTCCGGGAATGTCATAGGCCGCCGCGCGCTGGGCAATCGTTTCCGAAGCCGATTGTCGGGAAAACGGCACGCTGATCGCAAAGCCGTTGTTTTGACAGAAGAAAATCGTCGGCGTCTGGAATACGCCTGCAAAGTTGAGCGCCTCATGGAAGTCTCCCTCCGACGTCGCCCCATCGCCCAGGTAGGCCAGGCTGACATGCCGCTGGTTTTGCAGCTTGCTCGCCCACGCCGTGCCCACCGCATGAACCATCTGCGTGGCAATCGGCACGCATGGCGGCATGATGTTCAAGCCTTTCGGACTGATGCTGCCCTCCATATGGCCCATCCAGTACAAAAACACGCGTGCCATGGACTGCCCATGCACAATCGCCGCAGCGTGATCGCGGTAAGTGGGGAACAGCCAATCTCCGGGCGTGAGCGCCATTGCGCTTCCGACCTGCGAAGCCTCCTGGCCTTCGAAAGGAGCGTACGTCCCCATGCGGCCCTGACGCTGCAAATGGATCGATTTGCGGTCAAACAAGCGCACGCGTACCATATGTTCATACATGTTTATCATCACGGATTCATCCAGTCGCCCTTCGATGGTCTCGGTCAGCTCTCCCGTTGGAGTCAATACCTGATATAATGAAGACATGAAAACATCCCTCGCTTTCTCCATCGTTCACCATTGTCTAACAGCAAGTTGCGTGCCAAACGATTGAAAGCGATTCCAAGATGTCGAATGCTGTAGATGACTGTTTTTGCATATGCATTTTTGCACATGGATGCTCAATTCTGATTATTTCGTATACAAGCAACCAGCATTGCCCTAGGAGGAACGCCATGTACCAGACCAAGTTTTTTCAAGGAAGCGATCATACAGAACTCGTCCAGCTGATTCTGACTATTTTCAAAACCTCCCACGACGGCCTCGCCATATGCGACCGCAACGGCTATGTGCTTCTGTACAACGACGCCTACTTGAACATTACCGGAATCTCCGCCGACATCCTGAACAACTTCAGTTATATCGAACAAAAAGAAAGGCACATGGTTCCGGATTCCTCTGCTGCCAGAGCCATTGCGACCAAGCAAACGCACAGCGTCGTGATCCATTACGCCAATGGGCGAACCGCGATCAATACCGCGACGCCTCTCTTGGACGCCAGCGGAGAGCTGCTGTTTGTCGTCGGCAATGTCCGCGATATCACCGAGCTGAACAAGCTGCAGCAGGAGCTGGAGGAAACGCGCCAGATCAACTCTTCCTTCCAGCGTGCACTGGAGCAGATCCAAAACGACATCGACGCAGGCGGTCCGATCATTTACCGAAGCAGCCTGATGCACCGAATCGTTTCTTTGGCCAATCGCTTTGCCACCAACGATTCGCCCATTCTGCTGCTTGGCGAGTCCGGCGTCGGCAAGGACGTTTTGGCCCATCACATCCATGTGCAGAGCGGTCGGACGGGCGAACTGGTCAAGATCAACTGCGGGGCGATCCCCGACCATTTGCTGGAGTCGGAGCTGTTCGGCTACGAAAAAGGCGCGTTCACCGGAGCCAGTCAGGCGAAGGAAGGGCTGTTTGAGTTGGCGCACAGCGGCACGATTTTCCTCGATGAAGTCGGAGATTTGCCGTTTCCTTTGCAGGTCAAGCTCCTGAACGTTTTGCAGGACGGAACAATCAGGCGCTTGGGGGGAAAAACATCGCGCCAGGTAAACATGCGCATCATCGCAGCTACCAACAGCGACCTGGAAGCAATGGTGGAGCAAAAACGGTTTCGCCAGGATTTGTACTACCGACTGAACGTCTTGTCGGTGACCATTCCCCCTCTGCGGGAACGCCGGGAGGATATTCCGGCTCTCATTTTCTACTATTTGAAAAAGCTGGAGTGGAAATATCAGCAGGAAATGCGGCTCGAAGCCGATGCGCTCGAAGCGCTCGTCCACTACGACTGGCCGGGAAACGTCCGCGAGCTGAAAAACGTGGTGGAGCGCTCCTACCATATGTGCGAACATGGCCGCATCACGCGCGACCAGCTTCCTGCCTCGATCCGCAGCTCGCAGCCAAGCTCGCTCCCGCTGCATCTTGCCAAGATGGAGCAACCGCTCCCGCTCAAGGAAGCCGTCGAAAGATTTGAACGGGAGTACATCCAGCGGGTTTTGCAAGAGACGAGCACGATGCAGGAATGCGCCGATAAGCTGGGAGTCAATATTTCCACACTAGTGCGAAAAAAACGCGGGCTCGGGATCAAATAGCGGTAGGGACAAGCCGAGCGCTTGCCGAAAGGATAGAAGAGCAAAAAAAGGATGGGGGAATGGATGTGAAGGTTTATCCGATCAAAAACACAAAGCTGCAAGCTTCCAACATGATTATGGGCACGATGCGCCTGACCCAGCTTTCGGTGGCAGAGGCGGAAACGTTGATCCGCACGGCGTTGGAAGAAGGAATCAATCTGTTCGACCATGCCGATATATATGGGCAAGGGCGCTGTGAAGAACTGTTTGCCGAAGCCATCCAGATGAATCCGACCATTCGCGAGAAAATGATTTTGCAGAGCAAATGCGGCATTCGCGCCAAGGAAAACTACTACGATTTTTCCAAGGAGCATATTCTCGCCTCGGTCGACGGGATTTTAAAGCGGTTGAAAACGGAATATTTGGATATTCTTCTCCTCCATCGCCCCGATCCGTTGATGGAGCCGGAGGAAGTCGCGGAAGCTTTTCTCCAGTTGCAAGCCCAGGGCAAGGTCAACTATTTCGGGGTTTCCAACCACAACCCGGCCCAAATTGCGCTGTTGCAAAAGTACATACCGCAAAAACTCGTCGTCAACCAGATTCAGTTCAGCATCGTGCATACGCCTTTGATCGATTCCGGCATCTCCCTGAACATGAAAAACGACCAATCGCTCAACCGCGACAGCAGCGTTCTGGAATACTGCCGCTTGCACGACATGACGCTGCAAGCGTGGTCGCCTTTTCAAAGCGGCGAGTTCAACGGCTCGTTTCTCGGCGACCTGATCCATTTCCCTGAGCTGAACAAGGTGATAGACAGCCTCGCGGAAAAATACGAGGTCCCAAACACCGCGATCGCAGTCGCGTGGATTACCCGTCATCCGGCCCACATTCAAGTCGTGCTCGGTACGACCAATGTGCAAAGGCTCAGGGACGCGTGCAAAGGAGCGGACCTGACTTTGACCCGGGAAGAGTGGTACCGTCTCTACAAAGCGGCTGGCAACCGTATCCCCTAGCCGTCGGTCCCGAAAAAAAAGCACCCGATCAGGGTGTTTTTTTGATGAGCAACGGTTGGGTGCCTGGCGATCGCCTGAAAAACAACGATAGCCCCAGACGCTGCACGCGTCGGAGGCTACCGCTATTTTCGTGTGAGCAAGCCGATGTCTCTCCTCTTACTCTTTGACCGCACCGGACGTCAATCCGGAGATGATCCGCCGCTGGAAAATCAGCACCATCACCACGAGCGGAACCGTCACGATGATGGACGCAGCCGATATTTCCCCCCACGGAATCGTGAACATCCCCTGAAACATGACGATCCCGACCGGGACTGTCTTCATCGCTTCCTGGGTATTCAGCGTGAGGGCGAACAAAAACTCGTTCCAGGCGGCGATAAAGACGAGAATGGCCGTCGTAAACACTCCTGGCATCGCCAGCGGGAAAAACACTTTCGTCATCGTCTGCCAAATACTCGCTCCGTCCACTTTGGCTGCTTCTCCCAGGTCGCTCGGAATTTTGCGGAAGAAGATCGTCAAATTCCAGATGGCCAGCGGCAGCGCGAACGTCGTATACGGGATAATCAGTCCCAGGTAGCTGTTCGTCAGGCCCATGGATTGCATGAACATGAAAATCGGCGAAATCGTGGCAATCTGCGGGAACATCGAGACGGCCAGAACCACCCCGAGAATCAGCGTTTTCCCGCGAAAGGACAGCCAGGCGATCGCGTATGCGGCGAAGGACGCGATGGTAATCGAATACAGCGTCGTCAACGTCGCTACCACAGTGGAGTTCCACAAATATCTGGCGAAAGGCCGCTCGGTGAAGACCCGGATGAAGTTGTCGAGGGTCGGATTTTCAATGATAAACTGAAACGCCCTCTCTCCGAACAACTCACTGGGCGGTTTCAGGGCAGCGAGCAGAATCCACAAAAACGGGAACATGACGACGAAGACAAAAAGCAGTAATCCGATGTAGAACAAGGGCCCTGCACTTTTTTGCATGCACGTTTCCTCCTTATCTTCCGTTGCCCTCACCCAAGAGGTCTGCTCCCAAAATTTTGACGTAGCCAATGGAGATCAAGGCGACGCACAAGAAGACAATCACAGCGAGCGCAGAGCCTTCGCCAAAGCTCATCTGCGCAAACATCGTTTTGTAGGCGTAGATGGAAATGGTCTCCGTGGAGTTGGCAGGTCCCCCACCCGTCAGGGCGTAGATGAGGTCGAACACGCGGAAGGCATCCAGCGTGCGGAACAGGAGCGCCACGAGAATCGTCGACTTGAGCATGGGCAGCGTGATGCGGAAAAATTGCTGGAAGCGGCTGGCCCCATCTACAGAAGCGGCTTCGTACAAGCTTTGCGGGATCGTCTGCAAGCCCGCGAAGATCAGCAAAGCCATGAACGGAGTCGTTTTCCAGACGTCTGCCAGGATGACGGAGAACATGGCCCCTGCCTTCGTCGAGAGCAGCATGCCCATGTCGGAAACAAGGCCCGTCACCTCGAACAGGTGGGCGACAATCCCGTTTTGCCCGTCGTAGAGAAATTTCCACATCATGGCGGAGATCACCGTCGGGATGGCCCACGGGATCAGGACAGTGGCGCGAACAAGGCCACGTCCGCGAAACGGCCGATTAATCAGCAGCGCAATGCCCATGCCGAGCACGAGTTCGATGGCTACGGAAATGACCGTAAAAAAGAATGTGTTATAGAGCGCCATCCACATGCGGCTGTCAGTCAAAAACTTCTGGTAATAGGCGAAGCCGACGTAGTTCGGTTCGATGATCGCAGATTGGATCCCCGCCATAACGCCGACGGCCCCCGCGGGGTTCGACAGCTGCTGTTGCGCGGCCAGCTCCCGAAGGGTCGCCTCCGCTTGCGCCAAGCTTGTCCGGATTGCATCTGTCTGCTCACTTGTCAACGTCACATACTTGAGTTCGACGGGAACGGGCTTGAATTCCAGCAATAGCTGATCGATGGCTTGGACGCGGCTCGCGATCTCGCCTGTCTGGTTGAGGGCAGCATTCATTTGCTCGATCTGCTGCCGAATGGCCTCCAGCTGTTCCTTCGTTGCCCCTTCGGCAGACTCGGCCTCTTTTTTTACATAGCGGAGCAAATTGGGCAGCGTGCTGACATAGCGCTCCATGTCCAGTCCATACGAAGAATGGACCTCCGTTTTCGTCGGGTCATTCAACCGGATGTCGTGCAGACTGATCCAAAACGATCGCATGACAGGCCAAATCGCGATGACAAGGATAATCAGCAGTGCAGGAAAAATCAGCAAATAGCCCATCTGTTTTTCCGAAAAGGAGCTTTTGTTTTGTCGATTCATCCGTTCACCACCTTCTTTCCTGATTGGAAACCCCGAGAAACCATGCGGGAGCCATTCGCTCCCGGAGAAGACGCTCCTGCCTCCCCGGAAGCGATGCGGACCCGTGGTTGTTTACAGCGTGCCGTGCGTTATTTTTTCATCAGCTCATTCATTTTCGTTTCCATGTTTTTCACGGCCTGCTCGGCGGATTGCTGCCCGGCGAGTGCCTTCGATACCTCGATCTGAATGACTTCAGAAATTTTCGGATAAATCGGTGTGGTAGGACGGGAGACAGCGGCGCTCACGCCCTCTACGAAGTCTTTGTTCGCAAACAGCGGGCTTGCCTTCTGCACCTCGGCATCTTCATACACAGGCAGCAGCGTCGGAGCGAGACCGCCGTGTACCGCCGAAATTTTCTGTCCCTCGGCTCCTGTCATGAACTTCAGGAATTCCCACGCTTCTTTCGGATGTTTGGTGAACTTGTTGATGCCGCCCATCCAGCCGCCGAGTGCCGCAGCTGACCCTGCATCTCCTGCCGGCAGCGGAGCGATGGCCACTTTGTCGACGATTTTCGATTGGGCTTGATCCTGCGCGAGCGCGAACTGGTACGGCCAGTTGCGGATAAAGGCCGATTGTCCCTCCAGGAAAGCCGTATGCGATTCGGTCTCCATGAAGGTGGTGATGTTGCTCGGCACGAAGTCCGATTGCACGACCTCGATCATTTTGTTCAAGCCTTTGATGGTCGCCGGATTGTTGATTGCCACGTTGCCCTGTTCATCCAGGATTTTTCCGCCGTAGGAGGAAATGAACTCGACGAAGTTGCACACCAGTCCCTCGTACTGCTTCGCTTGCATCAGGTAGCCGAATTTCGTGCCGCCTTGCCCTTTCGTAGCTTTCGCCTGCGCGATCAGGTCATCCCATGTTTTGGGCGGCTCTTTGACCAGGTCCTTTCGGTAAAACAAAAGCCCGGCATCAATGAATTTCGGCATGGTCCATTGCTGGCCGCCAAAGTTGCCGGCATCCATCGCCCCTTTGATGTATTTGCTGGTGTCGATGCCATCCTGCTCGATCAGGCGGTCCAGCGGGAGCAAATAGCCGGCCTGGGCAAATTCAGCGGGCCAGATGACATCCAAGTCAAACACGTCGATTTCTGAGGATTGCGCACTGAACATGGTGACGTACTGGTCGTGGCTTTGTCCGGTGTCCGATGGCATTTCGCGAATTTCTACCTCGATGTTGGGATGAGCGCTTTGAAACGCTTCCACAAGCTTTTTCGTGGATTCCGTAGAATCTTTGCCCCGCGCGTAGACGAGCTTGACCTTTTCGGCGGCAGGTGACGCGGGATCGGTTTGAGGTGCATTCGTTGTCGGCGCGGATTGTTCTGGAACCGACGAGCATGCTGCCAAGGAGAGTGCAACCGACAAGGTAAGTCCGATGGAAGTAAGCCGTTTCATCACTTTCATGCCATTCAACCCCCTATGTTTATCGTTCATCTATTTTGCCTGTTGGAGCAGGCCGTAAAACCGTGTTACAGTCGGACAGCCTCGCCTGTTTGCGCCGACTGATAGATAGCCTCGATCAACCGGGTAATGTACAAGGCTTGCTCTGGTGTGCAAAGCGCCTCTGCCTTCCCTTCGATGGCATCGAGGAAATTGCTGAGCAGCAAGACGCGCTCCTTTTGGGGAGGTGGCGACAGCTCTGTCGTTGCGGTCACGCCGCCCCACTCGTGATACAGCGTCAACTGCTCCTCAAGCAGGCTGAACGAGACTCCTCCCTCCTGCCCGTACACGTGCAGGAAAGCGTTTTCTTTTTCAATGTGAGAAGCCCAGCTGGCATCCAGCGTAAGCGAAAATCCGTTTTCAAACGTAATCATCGCGACCGCCATGTCTTCGACGTCAAACACGCCGTTGTCCACGCGCCTGCCCCACTCGGACAGTCCGCGCTTGCGAGGGCCGAATTGCGCATACGTCTGGCCGAGTACCGACACCGGTTTGGGATGACCGAGCAGCCACAAGGTCAAGTCGAGCATATGTACCCCGATGTCAATCAGCGGCCCTCCGCCTGCCAGCTCTTTTTGCGTAAACCAGCTGCCCCAGCCCGGAATGCCGTTGCGGCGAACCCAGCCTGTTTTGGCGTGATAAACGCTGCCCAGTCTGCCTTCATCCAGCCACGCCTTGATTTGCTGGGCTTGGCTGCGAAAACGGTTGTTTTGCGCGACCATCAAAACCTTCCCGGCTTTTTTCGCCGCGTCGATCATTTCCTCCGCTTGCTCCGTGTTCATGGCCATCGGTTTTTCACACAACAGATGCTTGCCTGCTGCCAGCGCTTTGGTAGCTGCCTCGGCATGCAAGTAATTCGGGACGCAGACGATCACCGCATCGATCAGCGATTGCGAAAGCATCTCCTCATAATCGGCAAAGACGTGCGGAATATCATACTGCTTGGCCTTTTCGCCTGCCATTTCCGTGGACACATCGGCAATGGCGACGATCTCGGCGCGCGGGTCCCCCTTGGCTGCCTCCAAATGAGCAAGGGCGATCCCGCCTGCTCCGATGATCCCGATTTTGTGCGTCTGCATAATGCCTACATCTCCCTCCTACACCCACCAAAGATTTTTGATCGGCTCGCGCAAAATGACCTGCTGCAAATTTTGCACGGCTCGCTGGAAGCCTTCTTCAATCGACATGATCGCATCCTCGTGCTCGATGCTGATGACGTAATCGTAACCGTTCATGCGCAGGGCGCTCATCATGTTCGCCCACGTCTCTTGGGAGTGTCCATAGCCGACCGTGCGGAAGTACCACGCCCGTTCATGGAGATTCGCGTACGAATTCATGTCGGTCAGCCCGTACAGGTTCACCTTGTCCGGATCGATATACGTATCTTTGGCATGGAAGTGGTAAATCGCTTTTTCTTTTCCCAGTATTTTGATCGCTGCTACCGGATCAATGCCTTGCCACCACATATGGCTCGGATCGAAGTTCGCCCCGATGGCATCCCCGACTTGCTCCCGCAGCTTGAGCAGCGTCCCCGGTGAATGGACGAGAAAGCCTCCGTGCAGCTCCAGAGCGACTTTGACCTGATGCGACTTGGCGTAGTTGCCCCACTCTCTCCAGTACGGAATCAGCTTCTCGTTCCACTGCCAGTTCAGCACGTCGCGATATTCATTCGGCCAGGGAGCGACAGGCCAGTTCGGGTACTTCGCGTCTTCGTGATCTCCAGCCGTGCCGGAAAAGCAATTGACGACCGGGACTTCCAGCAGTTCGGCCAACTGAACCGTTTTGACGAATGTATCGTGCGACTGCCGGGCAAAGTTTTTGTCTGGCGAAAGCGGGTTGCCGTGGCAGCTGAGCGCGCTGATGACCAGTCCGCGCTCCTCGACGGCTTTGTGGTACGCCTGGCGTTTTTGCTCGCTTTCCAACAGCTCATCCAGTGGGCAATGCGCATTGCCGGGATAGCAACCCGTCCCGATTTCCACCGCCTCCAGTCCCGCCTCCTTCACATGGTCGAGCATCTCCTCAAATGATTTGTCGCTAAACAGAACCGTAAATACACCAAGCTTCACATGTTTCCCCTCCCTTTTTTATAGAGCTTTCTGGTTTATCTATGGGCAGTTCTTGGTGCACCCTCGTGGATAGCGCTTACACTTTGCCGGATGACAAGATGGTGCGGCACGGTGCTGATCCGTTCGACCGGCTCGTTGCGAATCTGCTTGAGCAACTGCTCTGCCGCTGCCTTGCCGTACATGAACGGGTCGTTGTGTACCGTCGTCAGCATGGGACGGGTCAAGGAGGCCAGCTCCAGGTTGTCGAACCCCATGACCGAGATGTCTTCCGGCACCCGAATCCCGTGGTCGTGCAAATAGTTGAGCACGCCTACGGCCATCAGGTCTGTGGCCACGAACACGGCGGTCGGACGCACGGCTTCCTCGCAGATTCGCCGCATGGCTTCATAGCCGCTTTTGGCAGTGAAATCCCCCTCTGTGACAAAGCCCTCGTGGATCGGCAAGTCGTGCGCGCGCATCGCTTTGCGGTACCCTTCCATGCGATCCAGCCCGCACGGCGGGTCCCACAAAGGACCGGAGACACAGGCGATTTTCCGGTGACCCTGGGAGATCAGGTAGGCTGTCGCATCGTAGGACGCCTGTACATTGTTGACGTTCACGGTCGGGATCTGGTAGCCGGGCAGATCATGCCCCGTCACGACCATCGGTACCTGCATCTCGTGAAGCGTCTGGAAGCTGCTCTCCATAAAATGAATGCTGGCGATAATGACGCCATCGAGCTGCTTCTCCTTGAACAGCCGCAAATACTTCAGCTCCTTGTCCACTACTTCGTCCGAGATGGCCAAAAACATGCTGTAATCGTCCTCGCTGATGACGCTGTCGATTCCGTAGGTGAGATTGGAGTAGAAGTTGTTGTTGATGTCGGGAATCATGACGCCGATAATGCGGGTTTCCTTGCTGACGAGACTGCGGGCAATCGCATTCGGCTGAAAGCCTGTCTCCTGGACGATGCGCAAAACCCGCTCGCGCAGCTCCGGCCTGACCGGTTTGGAATTGTTCAATACCCGCGAGACGGTGGCAATTGAGACGTTGGCGAGTTGGGCAATGTCTTTTATGGTGACAGAAATGGTGTCTCACTCACTTTCTCATTCAGGTAAACGTTTTCCTAACCAAAAAATAACATTCGCTTTTCTTTTTGTCAATATTCTGTCATTTGCTTTTTTTCGACTTTTTCCATCACGTGCAGCGTCGCGCTTCCAACCTCTGCCAACGAAAAAAACCAGAGGTTGTCCCTCTGGGCGATGGCAAACAGCTTAGGCAAAGGACGCATATACCGGCAACGTAATCTCCACCGTCGTTCCCTTGTCCGGCTGGCTCTCGATTTTCATGCTTCCTTGGTGGGCCTGAATGATTTTGTAGGTAATCATCAGACCGAGACCTGTCCCCTTTTCTTTTGTCGTGTAAAACGGCTCGCCCAGCTTTTGGATGCGCTCTTCGCCTATTCCTTGTCCCTGATCCACAATGCGGATAGAAAGGGCGTCGCCGAGCCGCTTGAGCTGAATGGTGATCTGCCCGCCGTTTGGCATGGCTTCGATTGCATTTTTCAGAACGTGGATGAAGACCTGCTTGAGCTGCTTCTCTTCGCAATTGACCATCGTCATGTTCGGGTCTGTCTCCAGGGCGATTCGGACGTTGTGGCGCAAGGCTTCGCTTTGCAAAAGCTCTGCCGCCTGGTGCAGCAGGGGCCCGAGGTCGCGCGGCGCAAAGTGGATGACCTGCGGCTTGGCGAGCACCAAAAATTCGTTGACAACCGATTGAATCCGGTCCAGTTCCGAGAGAATGGTCTGAAAATATTCTTGTTTGGAATGGCCTTCCTGGATGAATTGAATGAATCCGCGAATGGAGGTCAACGGATTGTAGATTTCGTGCGCGACGCCTGCGGCCATTTGGCCGACGACCGACAGCTTTTCTGACTTGCGCAGCAAAGACTCTGTCTGCTTCATCTCGGTAATGTCTTGGCTGACGATCACCAGAGCGTGTCGTTTGCCATCCGGGCCAAAGAGCGGGACCTTGCTCACGTCAAAAATACGCGATTCGCCGTGTTCCAGCCGAACGACCTCTTCCAGGCGGACAGGCTTGCCCCCCTCCCACGTTCGCTTGTCCGATTCGGCGCATTGCAGCAAAGCCTCCCGGTAAACGGGGGAAAGCTTCGCCAGCTCGGCATCGCTTTTTCCGTGATAGGGCACATGCTCCAGCTGGAACATGCGCAGGCAGCAATCATTGGCCTCCAGCCAGCGGCCCTCGCCATCTTTGAAGCAGACGGAAACCGGCATCGCATTGATAAAGGTCCGCAACTGCTTTTCCTTTTCAATCAGGGCGACCTCCATCCGTTTGTGCTCCGTAATGTCCCGGTGAATCGCGACAAAGGCGATCACATTCCCTTCCGCGTCGGACAGAGGGGAAATGAACGTGCTCACATTGAGCAACGTGCCGTCTTTGCGCTGGCGCACCGTCTCGTACGACGTCACATGGCGATTTTCGACAATTTCCTGTTGCAGCAGGTGGAATTGTTCCAGCAAAAAGTCGGGAATCGTGGGCAGCTTGTCTCCGATGACCTCCTGCTCGCTCCACCCGAACATGCGCTCAAAGGCGCGATTGACCTTGAGAACTCGAAAGCTCACGTCAAGCACGACAACCGAGTCGACCGTATTGCGCAAATACAAGTCAAGCTGCTCCTTCGTCGCTCTCAGATCCGCCTCGATCTGCTTGTCTCGGGTCACGTCTTTGGCGATTGCGTAAAAGCCGACGATTTCATCGTCCACGTACATCGGGAAGTTGTTTAGGCGGACATCCATGCCGTGACCGTTTTTATGTCTGACAGCGATTTCAAATTCCTGCGGACGATTCATCAGGCCGCGATGGAAGGGATGAAGCTGACTTTCGGCGGAGTCCGGGAAGATCAGGCTGGCGATGTTGGTTGCTTGCAAATCTTCCGCGTGATAGCCGACCAATCTCTCGGCTGCCGGATTGGCCTGCAAGATGTTGCCGTGCAGGTCATAGCAGATAATTGCGGCAGGATGATCCTCGAAGAGGGAGCGGTAAACCTGTTCCTTTCCGAGAAAGGCGCTGTCCGCTTTTACAGGCAGAGGCGCAAGCGCTCCCGGACGGTCAGGCGCTGCAAGACCATGGTCCGGCACAGCGGGTTTGGCTGTCGTCTCTCGCTTTGCAGGCTGGCGGCAGCCCGGCGGAATCGCGTAGACCACAAAGCCGATGAGCTTGCCGCCGTATCGATACGGGATTTGCTCAAAGCGCCATGTGCCTCTCCTCTGCTCTGCCTCCCATTGCATTTTCGAGGCAGTCGTGCAGGCTTGCGGAGGTGCACCGATCAAATGTTGCCGACCATCCACCCAGCCCTGTTCGTACAACATGCTCGAAGCATGAATGACCTGGCCACCGCGATCCAGCACCAAGAGCGGGCTGCTCACCGGAGTGGTAGCGAGCTGAGCGAAGCGCTCCGCCAAGCGAAAACGCTCTCGTTCCAGCTGGTGGCGCAAATCGCGCTCGACGGCTTGCTTCGCGGAGATCACCACGGACAGCGCGTACGGATGATTGACTCTCCATAAGCCAGTCAGATTGAATACGCCCAGGATTTCGCCAGTCGCGGGGTCGCGGATGGGAGCCGCCGCACACGTCCATTTTTGCACTTCCTGGCAAAAATGCTCTCCGGCGAACACCTGCACGGGTCTGCCTGTCACCAGGGAAGTCCCGATAGCGTTCGTTCCGGCCCGATTTTCTGCCCACGAAGCGCCCACGACGAAATTCATGTCTTCTGCTTTCAGCATCAGCGACCGTTGACCATCGAGATGGACAATATCGCCTGCGGCGTTGCAGAAGGTAGCCAAATGGCCGGCGTCCATCGAAGCATCCTTTACTTTCAACAGAAGCGGCTTGAGGCTGTGCTGCAGCGAGTCATTTTGCCAATAGGCCTCGATCTCTTCCCTGGACAGGGTGATCTCTGTTCTGTTGCGGAGAGGATGGATGTTGTACGCCAGGCAGCGTTGCCAGGATTCGTACATCAGCAGTCGAATGGCCGGTTTTTCACCGATTCCTGAAACAAATCGTTCCCACGCTTGTTCAAGCTTGGCTCTTTCCCGCGAAAGGTTAGCAAAGCTGCCCAAAGCTCTCCACTGATTCATGGTCACCATCCTCCAGACAAAAAGTGGGGTCGCAATACGCAACATTTACATCAATATTTCGACAATTTCGGGCCCATTTCCTTTTTTCGAAAAGCGCGTCGCCTGCCGTACCGGAGTTCTTCCGCTAACCGCCGAGCCGGGCTTGGCGCACACGAAAAAGCCCGATCTTGTCGATCAGGGCTTTTCACATAAGCGGCGGCAAAAAGCAGGCCGCAATTTTTCACGATTCCGATTGGATTCGCCTCGCCTCCGCATACAGCACCTGAATAAACTTTTTCATGTTGATGCGAATATCGGAGGAAGACGAAGGCGTCTTGCTTTTTAGTTCCGCCATTTTCTTCCACACAAACGTAAAATCAAAAAACTGCGAAGCGTAATTCTCGAATTTCCAGTTGGACAGATCGGACAGGCCGAGCGAAGCGAGATGGTTCAAGGACTGGTAGATGGCTCTTCTGACCCGTTGTTCCGATGCTTTAACCACCTTCATGAGCTGCGCCTCTTCCGCGGAGGCCCCCAGCCTCTCCTCCGCCACCGCGACAAAAATATCCTTGAGCGCAGGAAAGCCGTTTTTGAATGTGTGCTTCTGCTCGTAGTCGGACAAGTACTCCAAAATATCGAGCAGATCGTTGCTCCCGTTCTCGCCCGCAATGCCAAGCTCCGACAGGAGGAATTGTCCCGCATCCCGCAGCTTGTTTTCGTGTTTGGCCGTTCGCGCCGGGCCTGTGTTTGCCTGATCGAGCTGCAAAACGGCGTGCAGCGATTTGTGGATGTCCTGGATGGATTTTTCCAGCCGAATCTTCTCGATCACTTTTTGCAAAATCGTCACTACTTCGATCCGGTTCACAGGCTTGATAATGTAGTATTCGCTGCCGAGCGAATACGCTTGCGCAATCAAGTCCTTGGCTTCCACCTGGGAGATCATGACAATCTTGCCCTGGAACGATGGCCGGATGTGCCGGATCGTTTCAATCCCGTCGCGAATGGGCATGAGCAGATCGATCAGCAGGATGTCCACATGGCGCATCGTCAGCATGTGCCCATCGATGAGCGATCCGTCTTCGGCTTCGCCCACGACCTCCCCCAAATTTTCATCCTCAATAATCTCCGTCAGCATCAGGCGCACAGCTTCGTCATCATCGACTACATAAAAATGCATCGTCTCACTCTTTCTCCCTTACATGATTGATCGGCAGCCGGATGAAAAACTCCGTCCCTCTCCCGTTTGCTCCATCGCGAGCAGCAAGCTCCCCTTCCAGTTCGTCTACGATTTCCTTGACATAGGACAGGCCAATGCCTGTCGAGGGCGTCCCCTGCTGGTCGTACTTGGTCGTAAAGCCCGGCTTGAACATCAGCTTTTTGCGTCGCGGCGGAACCCCGGGACCGTCATCCGCGACCAAAAGCTCGACGAACTCCCCGTTTCTTTCCACGCGAATCACGATACGCCCCGTCTCTTGGATCGCTTCGACGGCATTGGCGACGATGTTGTTGAGGAGCGACAGCAGCGTAAATGCGTGGTAATGCGGGTGTTGGCCGGAAATGGCGCAGGAAAACGCGATTTGTTTTCCCAGGAGGCTCGCGTATTTTTGGTTGGAGCGCATGATGATGTCCACCAACTGACGGACGTCCATAAAATCCGCCTTGTTCTCATGGGAAATCAGCTTTTGCAGACCGGCAAAAATGCGCTGGTTGTCCTTTTTGATCTCATGGACTTCCCCTGCTATAATCAGCGCCTTTTTCGCAAACGACTCGACCGTAGCTTGGGCAGGGTGGTCGGATTCGCTTTTCAACTGCTGCAAGCCCTGGTACAGCTCAAACGATTTGACCGTGATGTTTTCCGCGTTTTGCAATGTCTTTTTCAGATGAATCGATTCCTCGTACAAATTGGAAATGAGCAGCAGCATGTGCTCGTGCTGGGCGCGTGTCTGCTTTTCCCGCGCCTGCGTCTCGTACAGCCGGATCATGTTCAAAAAGCTCAGGACGACAAAACTGTGCGACAACGCGATGACGACCATCTCCAGCAGCGCGTCCCACGTGACGACGATGTGAAACAGAACGTACTGCGACAATAGCTCGATCAAATCGGCCACGATCTCGATGACCATCCCGATGAAGGCGATCAAGAGCGTCTGCTCGCGAAACCGCTCCATGCGGATGACATAAAACAGCAGCGCGTAGGAAAAGTAGTAAAAAAAGCTGGAATAATGCTCCCGCATGGAAGCCGCCCAATCAAACGAACTGTGCGTGTAAAAATCGAGCAGGAGCCGAAAGCCGACGACGAAAATTCCTGTCAAAAATCCGGGCAAAACCGCCGGAAGCCGCTGGAACAACAGCAGGAAGAAGAAAAAGGTAGGCGCGCCAAAACTGATTCGAAACGTCTCATTGACCGGATAAAATTTCAGTTCGCCCGCGAGCGGCACGGTAATCAGCATGAGCGCCAGGATGTACCCGTCTTTTTTTAGCGGGGAATGCATGCGTCAAGCTTCCCCTCCCTGTCTGGTTTCTACGATGATGATTCCTATTTTCCCTCTCTATTCTGATGGATACAACCCGTAAACGACAAGTATGGAAAAAAAGATGGAGAGAAAGGCGAAAGCTTTTGTTGGTTTTTGTTTGATTTTGTAGGTTGGTTGTAAAGTGTTCCATATACGTTTTTTTGGCGGCGTGGAAGCGTTTTCGCTCTGCGCCCAAGGATCAGAGAGTACAGGGTTTGGGGGAAACGTGTTTGGTTCAAGCGGCGACAACGACAAAAAACACATGTGACCGCAAGCGGATGGAGGAGCTGGAGCAATGGATCGCCTTCCATCGCGAGCAGGCGTTAGCAGGGAAATGCGCCAGTTATATTCCCGCCCTGCGGCGAGCCGATCCGACACAGCTCGGCATCTGCATGATCGAGCCTTCCGGGCACAAGATCACGGCTGGCGACTGGGAAGTGCCGTTCACGATGCAAAGCATCTCCAAAGTCGTCAGCTTCATCGCTGCCTGCTGCCATCACGGGATCGCTTACGTACTGGAACGGGTCGATGTAGAGCCGACAGGCGATGCCTTCAACTCGATTATCCGGCTGGAGATGCACAAACCGGGCAAGCCGTTTAACCCGATGATTAATGCGGGCGCCATCACGGTATCATCGCTTTTGCCAGGGGATACACCCGATGAGAAATTGGACTATTTATACAAAATTTTCCAAAAGATTACAACTGTCGCCCCTGTCGTAAACGAAGAAGTGTTCGTCTCGGAATGGATGACGTCACACCGCAACCGTGCATTGTCCCATTACCTGAAGGATACGGGATACCTGGATTGCGAGGTCGAGGAAGCGCTGGAGGTGTACCTGAAGCAATGCTCCATTCAGGTCAACACGGAGCAGATTGCGCTGATCGGCCTGGTTCTCGCGCTCGATGGCTACCATCCGCTGCGGGGCGAGCAAATTTTGCCCAAGCAAGTCGTCCGGCTGGCCAAAGCGCTCATGCTGACGTGCGGGATGTACGACGCTTCGGGAAAATTCGCTGCCTACGTCGGGCTCCCGGCCAAAAGCGGCGTGTCTGGCGGAATTCTGACGTTGGTTCCTCCCCGCCTGAAACGAGAATCCCCTTTTCCCGACGGCTGCGGCATCGGTGTGTTTGGCCCTGCGATCGATTCGTGCGGCAACAGCGTGGCAGGCGTCTCGCTGCTCAAGCAGATCGCACACGAGTGGGATGTCAGTCTGTTTTAATCCAATCTATCCGTTCGAGGTGACAAGATGCAACAATTCCTGTTAGATGTAGTAGCGTCCATTAACGACTTTTTCTGGTCCTACGTTCTGATCGTCATGCTGGTTGGACTCGGCCTGTTCTTTACGTTCAAAGGCGGCTTCCTGCAAATCCGCATGATTAAGGACATGCTGGAGGCCATTCGCGAAGGCAAGAAAGGCTCCGCCGACAGCATCTCGCCTTTCCAGGCATTCTGTATCAGTATGGCCGCGCGTGTCGGTACCGGAAACATTACCGGGATCGCGATTGCTGTCGCGCTGGGCGGTCCTGGCGCGGTCTTCTGGATGTGGGTCATTGCCATTATCGGTTCTGCCTCCGCCTTTGTGGAAAGCACACTGGCGCAAATCTACAAAGTCAAGGACAAAGACGGCTTCCGCGGCGGCCCGGCCTACTATATGGAAAAAGGGCTGAACAAGCGCTGGATGGGTGCCCTGTTCGCGGTGCTGATTACCTTGTCTTTCGGTTTGGTCTTCAATGCGGTGCAATCCAACACGATTACGCTCGCGTTTGCAAACTCCTTCGGCACGGATCGCCTGACCGTTGGCCTGATTATGACGATCGCTTTTGCTGCGATTATTTTTGGCGGTGTCAAGCGCATTGCCAAAATGTCTGAGTACATCGTCATCGTGCTTGCGATTTTGTACATCGGTGTCGCCCTGCTGATCGTCTGCATGAACATTACGCAAATGCCGGAAATTCTCGCGCTGATCGTCAAAAACGCGTTTGGCTTCGATCAGGTCGCAGGCGGTACGCTCGGCGCCGCGCTCATGCACGGTGTAAAACGCGGCTTGTTCTCCAACGAAGCCGGTATGGGGAGCGCGCCGAACGCCGCTGCCACCGCTACGACAAGCCACCCGGTCAAGCAAGGTCTGATTCAGGCGTTTGGCGTCTTGACCGATACGCTCATCATTTGTACAAGCACGGCTTTCATCATCCTGCTGTCCGGCGCGTACAAGCAGTCGGAGTTGAGCGGCATCGAGCTTTCCCAGGCAGCGCTCAGCATTCACCTGGGAGACTGGGCTTCTGCTACGCTCGCCGTCATGATCTTCCTGTTCGCCTTCAGTACATTGATCGGGAACTACTACTACGGCGAGACGAACATCGAGTTTTTGAAAACGAGCAAGACATGGCTGATGCTCTATCGTGTGAGCGTACTCGCCATGGTGATGTTCGGAGCAGTGGCAAAAGTCCAGCTCGTCTGGGACTTGGCCGACTTGTTCATGGGGCTGATGGTCGTCGTCAACCTGATCGCCATTTTCATGCTGTCGAAGGTCGCCTTTGCCGCCCTGCGTGATTATCAGGTGCAGAAAAAAGCAGGCAAAGACCCTGTGTTCTACGCCGACAGCATTCCGGGCGTGACAAACCTGGAAGCGTGGGAGGCAGCTCCGGTCGCTGCGAAAAAAGAACACGTCAGCTAAGGTGTCATACTAGCGTCATGAGAAGAAGCCTGTGTCCTCTTTCTTTAGAGATGAAGTGCACCCCTTAAAGTAGACATTGGAAAAACCCTTGTGGTTATCCGATGAAAATTTTAGGGGGTGTATTTTTA